>NZ_JBITEO010000005.1:0-363570 GCF_044455245.1 Streptomyces sp. NPDC051310 | reverse complement strand
GTCAACCGCTACACCCTCGACGAGGAGGAGCCCTACGAGCCCCTGCGCGTCGACCCGGCGATCGAGGCCCAGCAGGCCGAGCGCCTCGCCAAGCTGCGGGCCGAGCGCGACCAGGCGGCCGTCGACGCGGCGCTCGCGGAGCTCAAGAAGGCCGCGGAGGGCACCGACAACGTCCTCTACCCGATGAAGGACGCCCTCAAGGCCCGGGCCACGGTCGGCGAGGTCTGCAACGCGCTGCGTGAGGTGTGGGGGACGTACGTCCCGACGGACGCGTTCTGACCCGTCCCGCGTGACGAAACACCCGGGCGGAGTGTCGTACCCACGTGCGACACTCCGCCTCATGCTGGGTGTCACCGATCTGCCGACCTATCTCGCGGGCCTCGTCCTGATCATTCTCCTGCCGGGGCCGAACTCGCTGTACGTACTGTCCGTCGCCGCCCGGCGCGGCATACGCACCGGGTACGTCGCCGCCTCCGGCGTGTGGTGCGGCGACACGGTGCTGATGACGCTGTCCGCGGCCGGCGTGGCCTCCCTGCTCCAGGCGAACGCGCTGCTGTTCGGGATCGTGAAGTTCGCCGGCGCCGGGTACCTGACGTGGCTCGCCGTGGGCATGCTGCGGGCGGCCTGGTCGATGTGGCGGACCCGCAGGGAGCGGGTGGCGGAGGAGCTCGGCGAGGCCGCCCCGGCACCGGCCACCGAGCGGCCGTTCCGGCGGGCCTTCGTGATCAGCCTGCTGAACCCCAAGGCGATCCTGTTCTTCATCGCGTTCTTCGTCCAGTTCGTCGACCCGGCCTACCAGTACCCCGCGCTCTCCTTCGTGGTGCTCGGCAGCCTCGCCCAGGCCGCGAGCGTCCTCTACCTCACCCTGCTGATCTTCACCGGCACCCACCTGGCCGCCGCGTTCCGCCGCCGCAAGCGGCTGTCCGCCGGCGCCACCTCGGCGGCGGGCGCGCTGTTCCTCGGCTTCGCGGTCAAACTGTCCCTCAGCAGCACCGCTTGACCCTGACACCGTGTGAGGCCGTGGCGTAGGGGGCGTCATGTTCACCATCGGAGACTTCGCCCGACACGGCCGGGTGTCGGTCCGCATGCTGCGCCACTACGACGCCATCGGACTGCTGCGCCCCGCCCGCGTCGACCCGTTCAGCGGCTACCGCTTCTACGAAGCCGGCCAGCTCGCCCGGCTCAACCGCGTCATCGCGCTCAAGGACCTCGGCTTCACGCTCGACCAGGTGCGGTCGATCCTCGACGAGGAGGTCGGCGCCGAGGAGCTGCGCGGGATGCTGCGGCTGCGGCAGGCCGAGCTGGAGACGGCGATGAGCGAGGCGGCCGCGCGCCTGGCGCAGGTCGCGGCGAGGCTCCGGGCCATCGAGAGCGAGGGACACATGTCCACGCAGGACGTCGTACTGAAGAGCGTTCCGGCCGTGCGGCTGGCCGAGCTGAGCGGCACCGCCGCCGGCTTCGAGCCGGCCGGGATCGGCCCGGTCATCACCCCCCTGTACGAGGAGCTCTGCGCCCGGCTGGAGGCCGCGGGGGTCACGCCGTGCGGCCCGGGCATCGCGTACTACGAGGACGCCCCGGCGGGTGACGGCTCGATCGTCGTCCACGCGGGCATGACCGTGCCGGACGGGGTGGGCGTGCCCGGCGTGGACGTCGTCGTCCTGCCCGGGCTGGAGCAGGCGGCGACCGTCGTCCACCGGGGGTCGATGGACCATCTGCTGCCCACCCTGCAGACCCTGGCCACCTGGATCGGGACCAACGGCTACCGCTCCGCCGGCTACACCCGCGAGCTGTACCTGGAGGTCCCCGACGACCGTTCGCAGTGGGTCACCGAGCTCCAGGAACCGGTCGTCCGGGCCTGACCCGCGCCCCCGGCCGGCGCCGCGTCACCGGCGCAGCGCCGCCCGCTTGAGGCGGCGCGCCCGGCGGAGCAGACGGCGGGTCACCGCGTTGCGCGGCACCTTCAGCCCGCCGGGCAGGCCGCCCGGCAGGCCGAGGGCCGTCAGGCGGCGGCGCTTGAAGTACCGGCGGGTGGCGGGGGAAAGGCGGGTGGCGAGGTACCGCTCGGCCGACGGCCGCAGGTCCGCGCGGACCTGCGGCTGCATCGCGAAGCCGACGGCGTCCAGCAGGCCCGCCAGGTCCGTCACCCCGTCCGCCTCGCCGCTCTCCAGGTCCGGCAGCAGAGCGTCGGCGAGGGTCACCGGCACCCGGTTGCTGTTCTGGTACGGCGTCAGGCGGTCCAGCAGCGGGGCGGTGCCGAGCCGCGCGACCGGCAGTCCGTAGAAACCGCTCGCCGTGAACAGCGCCGTCGAGAAGCACCCGGCGACCAGCGCCGGCCGCAGCCGCCGGAACAGCAACTCGGCGAGGACGGGACCGGCGGCCACGGTCAGTTCGGCGCCCAGTTCCCGCGCCCGGCGCTCCAGCGTGCGCGACCAGGACGCGGGTGCGACCGGGTGCGGCTTGAAGACGATCCGGCGGTGCCCGCGCGCGACGGCGCCGCGCACCATCCGTACGTGCAGGTCCTCCTCCTCGGCGGGGGAGAGGATGCCGAGCGCGGACAGGTACTGCCCCAGCAGCAGCGCGACGCCCTCCCCGGCGTCCCGGGACCCGGCCTGCCCGTATGCCGCGTCCCCGGACCCGGCCTCCCCGGTCCCGGTCTCCCCGCACGCGGCGCCCCCGCACCCGGCCTCCCCGGTCCCGCCCTCGGCGAGTTCGTCCACGACCCTCGTGAACGCCTCCGCCGGGACCACCTCGGGCACCACCCCGAACTCCGCCAGCAGCAGGGGCCGCAGGCCCGGCACCAGATCCAGGTGCAGCAGTCTGCGCACCCGCTCCCCGACGAGCGGGTCGATCCGGTTGCGGGTGGGGCCGTAGCTCATCAGCCCGTCGGCGTACACGTCGATCACGGCGTCCGGGAACAGCTGGGCCACCGTCAGCGCGGGCGGGACCTGGAGCGACTCGACGGCCAGCGCCACCCGGTCGTCGCCCAGCCCCCACAGCAGGCGCAGGTACCGCTCCCACAGCGGTACGTCGTCGGGGCGCGGGGACCAGCCGCCCGGGTGGAACGGCGCGACGGCGTCGTTCCACGACAGGACGGCGTCGAAGCGGTGGCTCAGCCGGTCGAAACCCGGCATCCGGTCGAGGGGGACGGCCGTCTCGGGCGTCGCAGCGTTGTTGGCAACCAGCAGCAGCCGGCGGTCGGCGGGTTCGAAGCAGCCGCTGTCGATCGCGGCGGCGAGCGTCACCGCGCCGTACAGCGTCGAGGCGTAGAAGATCTGCGTGCTCACGCGGCCGCTCCCGGCATCACCGGGCGGCGGCGCAGGGCGCGCAGCAGCGCCGCCCTCTCGCCGTCCATCGTGGCGAGCGCGTCCCTCAGGACGTCCTGCGGCATCCGGCGCAGGGCCGCCGCGCTCCGGTTGCGCAAGGTGCGGACGACCCGCGCCTCGAACCGGCCGGAACACAGGTGGTGGGCGATGATCGCGCAATACGTGCGCACCGCTTTCGGCAGCAGCCGAGCGGAATCCGGATCCTTCGCGGTTTCTTCGAGAACCTGGTCGAAAGCGCGGATGAAATCGAGCTGCCTGATGTCTCCGATCTGTGTGAGGGACGAGGGGATTCCGCGCCGGTAGAAGAGGGAGAGCGAGCTCACCGCCGCGAAGGAATCCGCTTCCCGGTGCAGCCGCCATATCCACGGCCGGTCCTCCGCGGTCCGCAGTCCGTCGGTGAAATGCAGCAGCCCCCGCTCGGCCAGCCGCCGGTGGTACAGGCCGGCCCACGCGTACGGATAGTCCACCGAAGTGGACCGCCCGGCCGGCAGGATCGCGTCCCTGGGCCGCAGCACCTCCCCGCGCCGGCCCACCGGGACGCGGTGCACCGTCCGCGTCCTGCCGGTGCACTGCACGTGGTCCGTACGGACGAAGTCGCACCCCAACTCCTCGATGGTGGCGAGGAGTCGGGCGAAGTGGCCGGGTGCGGTCCAGTCGTCGCCGTCGAGGAAGGCGAGGTACTCGCCGCGCGCCGCGTCGATGCCGGTGTTGCGGGCGGTGGCGAGCCCGGCGTTGCGCGAGTGTCTCAGCAGCACCGCGCCCGGCAGCTCGCGGGCCGCGCGCCGCAGGATCTCCTCCGTTCCGTCGGCCGAACAGTCGTCGACCAGGAGGAATTCGAAGTCGTCCCGTGCATTGGCACGCAGACTTTCCAGGGTGTCGGGGGCGTATGTCTGCACGTTGTAGAACGGCACGACGACGGAGAGCTTGACCACTCGCGAGACGGTAGGGGGCCGCCTTGGCATTCGTCCTGGCCGGTGGACGGATGCGTGGTGAACACTGAGCGGCGCGCTTATTAACCGGATTGCCGCCGGGTGCTGTTCACCGTTTGTTGCCGCCCAGTTGGGCCGCGAAGCGGAACGCCTTCCTAACGTCCTCGGCGTGCCATCACGTACCAGTGAAGCGGTGCGGATCGCGGTTCTCGCGGATTCCGACACCCGATGGAAGTGGGGCGCGCTGACCGCGCGCCGCATCGCCCCCGAGGACAGCCGGGTCACCGGCTTCGTGCTGCGCGGCCGCGCCACCCCGACCGCGCGCCAGCTCGCCGAGACCGGCGCCGGCACGGGCGCGCCGCGCGAGGTGACGGGAGCCGATTTCCTGCGGGTGCTGCGGGAGGAGGCGTACGACGTGGTCGTCCTCGCGCTCGTCGGCGGCACCGTGCAGGCGATGCTGCACGCCCTCGCCGACGCGCCCCCGCACCCCCGGCCGGTCGTCGTCACCGGGTACGTCGGCGTCGTGTACGAGAAGCTCGCCGACGGGCTGCTGCTGCGGCACGGCGCGGACCTCGTCCTCGCCAACTCGCGCCACGACGCCGAGCGGTTCCGCGCCGTGTACGAGGGCGTCGGCGCCGACGCCTCGGCGGTGGTCGAGGCGGCGCTGCCGTTCCTCGGCGGGGCGCCGTACGCGCCGCGCGAGGGCCGCGACACGGTGGTCTTCGCCGCACAGCCCTCCGTACCGGCGTCCCGCGAGGAACGCGCGTACCTGCTGCGCCGGCTGGCCGGGCACGCCCGGCTGCACCCCCACCGCGAGGTGCTGCTGAAGCTGCGCTCCCGGCCCGGCGAGCACACCACGCACGTCGAGGAGCACCCCTACCAGAAGCTGGCGCGCGGCCCCCTGCCGTCCAACCTGAAACTGGTCCACGGCCACATGGGCGAGGTCCTCGACCGTGCCGGCCTGCTGGTCACGGTCTCCTCGACGGCCGCGCTGGAGGCCCTGCACCGGCGCGTCCCGACCGCGGTGCTGACCGACCTCGGCGTGCGGGAGGCCCTGGGCAACCACCACTTCATCGGCTCCGGGCTGCTCACGTCGTGGGACGCCCTCGACGGCGGGCACCGCCCGGTGCCGGACGAGGCGTGGCTGGCGGCACAGGGCGTCCCGCCGCACGGCGGGTACGAGCGGGCCTTCGACACGGCCCGCGCCCGGGTGCGCGACCTGCTCGCCGGGCCGCCGCTGCCGCCCCCCGCGCCCTGGTACACGACCGCCACGGCCCCCGGCTACCTGCCCGGCATCCTGGCACGCCACCGCCTGGACACCGCCGGCGCGGCGCCCGCCGCCGGCCCGGTGCGGCGCGCCCTGCGCGAGGCGGCGCGCTCGGTGTACCGCCACGGGGTGCAGCGCGTGGCCCCGGTGATCCGCCGGCTGGGGGAGCTGTGAGCCGCCCCGGGACGCGGGACGCGGGGGCCGGGCGCCCCACCGTGCTGGCCGTGATCCCCGCCCGCGGCGGTTCGAAGGGCGTGCCGGCCAAGAACCTCGCCCCGGTGGGCGGCGCCCCGCTGGTCGCGCGTGCCGTGCGCGCCTGCCGCTCCGCCCGCCTCGTGACGGACGTCGTCGTGTCGACCGACGACCCCGGGACCGCCGCCGCGGCCCGCGCCGCGGGCGCCGGGGCCGTACCGCGCCCGGCGGCCCTGTCCGGCGACACGGCGACCAGCGAGTCGGCGGTGCTCCACGCCATGGACGCCTTCGAGGCGCTGCACGGCCGCCGCGTCGATGTGGTCCTGCTGGTCCAGTGCACCAGCCCGTTCCTGACGGCGGCGGACGTCGACGGCGTGGCGGCCGAGATCCTGGACCGCGGCGCCGACACCGCCCTGACCGCCGCCCCCTCGCACGCCTTCCTGTGGCGGCGGTCCGCCGCCGGCCCGGACGGCTCCCGCGACGCCGTCGGCGTCAACCACGACAAGGCCCGCCGCCTCCGCCGCCAGGAGCGGGAGCCGGAGTACCTGGAGACCGGTGCCGCGTACGGCATGGACGCGGGCGGCTTCCGCACGCACCGGCACCGGTTCTTCGGGCGCACCGCGCTCGTCGTCACCGACCCGGCGCGCGTGCTGGAGGTCGACGACCCGCACGACCTCGCCCGCGCCCGCGCGCTCGCCCCGCTGCTGGACGAGCCGGCCACGCCGACCGCCGCGGACGTCGACGCCGTCGTCCTGGACTTCGACGGCACCCAGACCGACGACCGGGTGCTCGTCGACGCCGACGGCCACGAGTTCGTCGCCGTGCACCGCGGCGACGGCCTGGGCATCGCGGCGCTGCGCCGCGCGGGCGTGCGGCTGCTGATCCTGTCCACGGAGCGCAACGCGGTCGTGGCCGCCCGCGCCCGCAAGCTCGCCGTGCCCGTCCTGCACGGCGTCGACCGCAAGGACCTCGCCCTCAAGCAGTGGTGCGACGACCACGCCATCGACCCCCGGCGCGTGCTCTACGCCGGGAACGACGTCAACGACCTGCCCTGCTTCGCACTCGTCGGCTGGCCCGTCGCCGTCGCGAGCGCCCACGACGCCGTACGGGCCGCCGCCCGTGCCGTCACCGGCGCGCCGGGCGGGGCCGGGGCGATCCGCGAGATCGCCGGCTGGCTCCTCGGACCCGAGCTCCACACCCTCCCCACCACGTAAGGAACCGTGACCGTGAACTCCCGCCTGCGCACCCTCGGCGGCAAGACCGTCGGCCCCGGCAGCCCCGTCTACATCACGGGCGAGATCGGCATCAACCACAACGGCGACCTCGACAAGGCCCTCGCCCTCGTCGACGCGGCCGCCGACGCCGGCTGCGACGCCGTGAAGTTCCAGAAGCGCACCCCCGAGATCTGCACCCCGCGCGACCAGTGGGACGTCGAGCGCGACACCCCCTGGGGCCGGATGACGTACATCGACTACCGCCACCGCGTCGAGTTCGGCGAGGACGAGTACCGCGCCATCGACGCGCACTGCCGCGAGCGCGGCATCGACTGGTTCGCCTCCCCCTGGGACACCGAGGCCGTCGCCTTCCTGGAGAAGTTCGACCCGCCGGCCCACAAGGTCGCCTCCGCGTCCCTCACCGACGACGAGCTGCTGCGCGCCCTGCGCGCCACCGGCCGCACGGTCGTCCTGTCCACCGGCATGTCCACCCCGCGCCAGATCCGGCACGCGGTCGAGGTGCTCGGCAGCGACGGCATCCTGCTGTGCCACGCCACCTCCACCTACCCCGCGAAGGCCGAGGAGCTGAACCTGCGGGTGATCGAGTCGCTCATGCGGGACTACCCCAACATCCCCATCGGCTACAGCGGCCACGAGACCGGCCTGCAGACCACGCTCGCCGCCGTCGCCCTCGGCGCCTGCTTCGTCGAGCGGCACATCACCCTCGACCGCGCCCTGTGGGGCTCCGACCAGGCGGCCTCCGTGGAGCCGCAGGGCCTCACCCGCCTCGTACGCGACATCCGCACCATCGAGACGGCGCTCGGCGACGGCGTCAAGCGGGTGTACGAGTCGGAGCTGGCCCCCATGAAGAAGCTGCGCCGCGTCGCGGCCGCGGTATGACGGCCGCCGACCCGGCGGCGGCCGCGAACCTGGCCTTCGTCGAGAGCCCCGTCCAGCTCCTGAACGTCCTGGAGTGGAGCCACCACACCGGGCGGCGGGACCTCACCGTCGTCGTCCTGTCGCCCGCCGACCCCATGTCCCGCGGCCAGCTGCGCCGCATGGCCGGGATCGCCCGCGACGAGGGCGTGGCCGTCCGGTGGCAGGAGGCCCGCGCCGGGCGGGGCTCCCTGCCGCGGACCCTGCGGGACCTCGCGCCGCTGCTCCGCGCCGCGGAGCGCGTGATCATCGGCGATCCGTTCTCGCGGTACGTGCAGCTGCTGCTGACGCTCTTCGGGCCGCGCGCGCTCACCGTGGTGGACGACGGCACCGCGACGATGGAGTTCACCGCGCAGCTCGCGCGCGGCGAGCGGCTCGTGCGCTGGCACCGCCCCGGCGGCCTGCGCCCGCCGCGCGAGCTGGCCCTCGCCCCGGTCACGGCGCTGGCGCGGCGGCGGCTCGCCCCCGCGGGCCGGCGCAGCGTGGAGGTCTTCACCGCGCTGCCGGTCGAGGCGCCGCCGGGCACCACCGTCACCGCCAACCGCTTCGCCTGGACCCGCGCCCGCTTCGGGCCGCCCCGCCTCACCCGGGGCGCGGACCTGGTCGGCACCTCGCTCGTCGAGACCGGCGTGGTGGACCCCGACCGGTACGCGCAGGCGGTCGCCGCCCTCGCGGCGGCGCACGGCGCCACCCGGTACTTCGCCCACCGGCGGGAGGGCGTCGAGAAGCTGCACCGGATCGCCGTCACGACGGGGCTGGAGATCGTCCGCCCCGAGCTGCCGCTGGAGCTGATCGCCCGGCGCGGCCCGATCGGGCGTACGGTCCTCAGCTTCCCGTCCACGGTCGTGCACACCCTGCCGCCGGCGCTCGCCGGCACCGGGATCACCATCACGGTGTGCGCGATCGCGCCGGAGTGGCTGCGCGCGACCTCCTCGCCCCGGGCGCGGGGCTTCCTGGCCGGGGTGACGGAGTCGGCACGCCGTGCGCACGGGCTGTCACTGACGGGGGCGTGAGGGCCGCGCGCCTACCACCGAACGAAAGATCGACAAAAGGGCGAAAAACCGTGAGCTTACCCACTTGGCATGCCGCTCAAGCCCGTCCAACCAGGTTTCTTTCCCCTATCGGGCTGAAGTTTTGTAGATCACACGTTAGTTGAGGGCGAAACGCGCCTACCCTTTCATGGGTGAACAAGTTGATGTCCCGCGACCCCGAAACCGACGTTCCCGGCGAAACGCCTCTCCTCGGTACGCTGCCCGAGCAGCTGCGTGCCGAGCTGATCGCGTTCCGCCGGGATGTGCACATGCATCCCGAGCTCGGTTTCCAGGAGTTCCGTACGACGGCCGCGCTCAAGACCCGCCTGGAGGCGGCCGGGCTGCGCCCCCGGGTCCTCCCGGGCGGTACGGGGCTGACGTGTGACATCGGCACCTGGGACGGCGTACGCCCCATGCTCGCCATCCGGGCGGACATCGACGCGCTGCCCATCCCCGACACCAAGACCGACGTGCCGTACCGGTCGACCGTGCCCGACCGCGCCCACGCGTGCGGCCACGACGTGCACACCACGTGCGCCCTGGGCGCCGCCCTGGTCCTCGCCGACCTCGACCGCCAGGGCCTGCTGCCGAACGCGGTCCGGGTGGTCTTCCAGCCCGCCGAGGAGGTGCTGCCCGGCGGCGCCGTCGACGCGGTCGAGGCGGGCGTCCTGGACGGCGTGGGGCGGATCATCGCGGTGCACTGCGACCCCCGGGTCGACGCCGGCCGCATCGGACTGCGCACCGGGGCCATCACCTCGGCGTGCGACCGCCTGGAGGTCACCCTCGCCGGCCCCGGCGGCCACACCGCGCGCCCCCATTTGACGACGGACCTGGTCACCGCGGCCGCTCGCGTGGCGACCGACGCGCCCGCCGTGCTGGCACGCCGCATCGACGCCCGCGCGGGCCTCGCCCTCACCTGGGGCCGCATCGAGTGCGGTCACGCCCCCAACGTCATCCCGCAGCACGCCGAACTCGGCGGCACCGTGCGCTGCCTGGATCTGGCGGCCTGGCGCGAGGCCCCCGACCAGGTGTACGCCGCCATCGACGAGGTGGCGACGCTGCACGGCGCCAAGTGCCAGATCGAGTACGTGCGCGGCGTCCCGCCGGTCGTGAACGACCCGGGGGTCACGGAGCTGCTGCACGACGCGATGACCGAGCGGTGCGGGGCGTACGCCGTCGAGGACACCGAGCAGAGCCTCGGCGGTGAGGACTTCTCCTGGTACCTGGAGCACGTGCCGGGCGCCATGGCGCGTCTGGGTGTCCGGCGCCCGGGCGACCCCGCCAAGCACGACCTGCACCGCGGCGACTTCGACGTGGACGAGTCCGCCATCAAGGTCGGTGTCGAACTCTTCACGGCCGCGGCCCTCCTCGACGGCCGCCGCCCGTCCTGACGCGGCGCTCCGGGCCTCCGGACCGGCCGGCTCCCGGCCCGGTTCCGGAGGGCCCGAATACGTGCCCGCGCGCCCGCCGGGCGACACACGCCGTGGCCGACGCGTGACGCTGCGCCGCACGGCCGAAAGGGTTCGAACGCGTGTCGCCGCGTCCTCGATCGGCCATGGCCATCCGCTGTTCGCGTCGATCTGGTAACGGCTACCGAACAGGCCTTTACCTGACATCTACGCGCGTTACGATCGCCGCGAAACCAGCGCCGAAGTGGCGCTTCGGTCAGGTCGAAGGAGCCCCCCTTGCGCCGGATCACCAGGATCGCAACCGTGAGCGTCGCGTCCGCGGCACTCGCGCTCAGCGCCACCGCGTGTGGCGGAAAGTCGTCGGACACCGCTTCCGACGGCGAGCCCAAGGCAGCCATCGCGTACGACATCGGCGGCCGCGGTGACCAGTCCTTCAACGACGCCGCCTTCGCGGGCCTGGAGAAGGCCGAGAAGGACCTCGGCGTCAAGGGTGCCGAAGCCGAGCCCAGCGAGGGAGAGGGCGACCCGGACAAGGTCCAGCGCCTCACCGAGCTGGCCCGCGCCGGCAACAACCCGGTCATCGGTGTCGGCTTCGCCTACGCGCCGGCCATCGCCGAGGTCGCCCCGAAGTTCCCGAAGACCACCTTCGGCCTCATCGACGACACCTCGAAGACCGGCAAGAACATCGCCAACCTCGTCTTCAACGAGGAGCAGGGCTCCTACCTGGCCGGCGTCGCCGCCGCCAAGGTGACCAAGTCCAAGACCGTCGGCTTCATCGGCGGCGTGGAGACCCCGCTGATCAAGAAGTTCGAGGCGGGCTTCGTCCAGGGCGTCAAGGACACCAACAAGAGCGTCAACGTCAAGGTCCAGTACCTGACGCAGCCGCCGGACTTCGGTGGCTTCTCCAAGCCGGACCTCGGCAAGGCCGCCGCGCAGGGCCAGATCGACGCGGGCGCCGACGTGATCTACGCCGCCGCCGGTCTCGCCGGCTCCGGCTCCATCGAGGCCGCCGCCAAGGCCAAGAAGTGGGCCATCGGCGTCGACTCCGACCAGTACAACCAGAAGGGCCTCGCGGCCTACAAGGAGTACATCCTCACCTCGGTGACCAAGGACGTCGCGGACTCCGTCTACAACCTGATCAAGTCGGTCAAGGACGGCAAGCCGCAGTCCGGTGAGATCCGCTACGGCCTGGACAAGGACGGCGTGGGCCTGGCCACCTCCAACCCGGCCTTCACCAAGATGGCCGACGTGACCGCCGCGGTCGACAAGGCCAAGGCGGACATCATCGCCGGCACCATCAAGGTCAAGACCGCCCCGTAACCGCGCGGCCGGTACCGGTACCGCGGGTCCGGAGAGTGCGGCGCGAGCCGCCTCTCCGGACCCGGACCATGTTCCGCCCCGGTTTTTCCCCCTCGTTGTCGCTACGCGCGTAGAGCCCAGCGCCGCGCGGTAACTTCGGCACCTGCCCGCCCTCCCGCTCCTGAACTCCTTTCCCGCCAAGGAGAGTGCGTCATCAACGCGTCCAGTCCGTCATCGCCGCCGGCTGCCGCCGCCGTAGAACTGCGCGGCATCACCAAGCGCTTCCCCGGCGTCGTCGCCAACCACGACATCGACATCACCATCCGCAAGGGCACGGTCCACGCCCTCATCGGTGAGAACGGTGCCGGCAAGTCGACCCTGATGAAGATCCTCTACGGCATGCAGAAGCCGGACGAGGGCACCATCACGATCGACGGCAAGCAGGTCTCCTTCTCCAGCCCCGCCGACGCCATCGCCATCGGCATCGGCATGGTCCACCAGCACTTCATGCTGGCCGACAACCTCACCGTGCTGGAGAACGTCGTCCTCGGCAGCGAGAAGCTGTACGG
Source organism: Streptomyces sp. NPDC051310 (assembly GCF_044455245.1). Taxonomy (NCBI): domain Bacteria; kingdom Bacillati; phylum Actinomycetota; class Actinomycetes; order Kitasatosporales; family Streptomycetaceae; genus Streptomyces; species Streptomyces sp. NPDC051310. The sequence continues at coordinate 351,401 of NZ_JBITEO010000005.1, read as the reverse complement.
CATCGGCGCCAAGGCCCGTAAGAAGATCATGGAGATCTCGGACGCGTACGGGCTGAACATCCGCCCCGACGTCCTCGTGGAGCAGCTCGGCGTCGCCGACCGCCAGCGCGTGGAGATTCTCAAGGTCCTGTTCCGCGGGGCGCGCACCCTCATCCTGGACGAGCCGACCGCCGTGCTCGTCCCGCAGGAGGTCGACGCCCTCTTCGCCAACCTGCGCGAGCTCAAGGCCGAGGGCCTGACGGTCATCTTCATCTCGCACAAGCTGGGCGAGGTGCTGTCCGTCGCCGACGACATCACCGTCATCCGGCGCGGCACCACCGTCGGCACCGCCGACCCGCGCACCGCCACCACCAAGCAGCTCGCCGAGCTGATGGTCGGCGCCGAGCTGCCGTCGCCCGAGACCCGCGAGTCCACGGTCACCGACGTCCCCATGCTGACGGTCGAGGACCTGCGCCTCACCGAGACCGACCCCGACGGCATCGTCCGCGAGGTCCTGGCCGGCATCGGCTTCACCATCCACAAGGGCGAGGTCATGGGCATCGCCGGTGTGGAGGGCAACGGCCAGACCGAGCTCATCGAGGCCCTGATCGGCCTGCGCGCCCTCGACGGCGGGGTGATCACCCTCGACGGCGCCGACATCTCGCAGGCACCGACCCGCAAGCGCCGCGAGGGCGGCATCGGCTACATCCCCGAGGACCGCCACCGCCACGGCCTGCTGCTGGAATCCCCGCTGTGGGAGAACCGCATCCTCGGCCACGTCACCGAGGCGCCCAACAGCAAGCGCGGCATCCTCGACATCAAGGCCGCCCGCAAGGACACCGAGCGGATCGTGCGCGAGTACGACGTGCGCACCCCCGGCATCGAGGTCACCGCGGCCTCCCTCTCCGGCGGCAACCAGCAGAAGCTGATCGTCGGCCGCGAGATGAGCCACGACCCCAAGCTGCTCATCGCCGCCCACCCCACCCGCGGCGTGGACGTCGGCGCGCAGGCGCAGATCTGGGACCAGATCCGCGAGGCCCGCCGCGAGGGCCTGGCGGTGCTGCTGATCTCCGCCGACCTGGACGAGCTCATCGGGCTCTCCGACACCCTGCGGGTGATGTACCGCGGCCGGCTGGTCGCGGACGCCGACCCCGCCACCATCACTCCGGAGGAGCTGGGCTCGGCCATGACCGGCGCCGCCACCGGCCACCTTGAGCACCACGACGAGAACCCGAACGGTGAGGGCCGATGAAGAAGTTCGACAAGGACCGGCTGATCCTGGGCCTCGCGGGCCCGGCGCTCGCCCTGGTCGTGGCCTTCCTGCTCACCTCGGTGGTGCTGCTGGCCTCGGACCGTGATCCGTTCGAGCCGTACCGGATCATGTTCCAGAGCCTGGAGTTCACCGACATCCAGGTCCTCATCCTCAACCAGACCGGCACGTACTACCTCGCCGCGCTGGCGGTCGCCATCGGCTTCCGGATGAACCTGTTCAACATCGGTGTGGACGGCCAGTACCGTCTCGCCGTGATGCTCGCCGCGGTCGTCGGTGCCGCCGTCGAGCTGCCCGGCCCGCTGCACATCCTGCTGATCGTCCTCGTCGCGATGCTCGTCGGCGCCCTGTGGGCCGGCATCGCGGGCGTGCTGAAGACCACCCGCGGCGTCAGCGAGGTCGTCTCCACGATCATGCTGAACGCCATCGCGACCAGCCTCATCGCCTGGATGATCCTGCCCGCCAACCTCGGCGTGCAGCCCCCCGGCTCCAACGACCTGACCACCGGTGAGATCGCCGAGTCCGGCTGGATGCCCGGCCTGGACGTGGACGGCGGCACGATCTACGGCTTCACCTTCGTCGCCTTCGCCCTCGGCATCGTCTACTGGTTCGTCCTCAACCGCACCCGCTTCGGCTTCGACCTGCGCGCCACCGGCGCCAGCGGCTCCGCCGCCCAGGCGAGCGGCGTGGACGCCAAGCGCATGGTCCTCACGGCCATGCTGATCTCGGGTGCGGTCGCCGGTCTCGCCGGCATGCCGATGCTGCTGGGCCAGACCCACACGTACAGCCTGAGCTTCCCGGTCGGCGTCGGCTTCACGGGCATCACCATCGCCCTGCTCGGCCGCAACAGCCCGGTCGGCATCTTCTTCGCCGCGCTGCTCATCGCCTTCCTCGACAAGGCGTCCGCGTCGCTGGACCAGTACGGCTTCGAGAAGGAGATCGCCACGATCATGCAGGGCCTGATCGTGATCTCCGTCGTCGTGGCGTACGAACTCGTCCGCCAGTACGGGCTGCGCCGTCAGCAGCAGAAGGTCGGCGAGGAGCTTGCCGCCCAGGCCCGCAAGAACAAGGAGGAAGTGGCGGCATGAGCGAGTCCACGAGCACTGTCACGGCCGCTGCCGCGGCGCCCAAGAAGGGCGGCGGCCGCCGCCGGCTCTCCCTGCCCGTCGTCCTGCTGATCATCGCCGGCGGACTGGCCCTGTTCTCCCTGGTCCGCGTGATCAGCGGCGCCAACGACCTCACCTCGGTGGGCCAGGTCTCCGGCGCCCTCCAGCTGGCCATCCCGATCGGTCTGGCGGGCCTCGGCGGTCTGTGGTCCGAGCGGGCCGGCGTGGTCAACATCGGCCTCGAAGGCATGATGATCATCGGCACCTGGTTCGGTGCCTGGGCCGGCTACCAGTGGGGGCCGTGGTCCGGCGTCCTGCTGGGCATCGCCGGCGGCGCGCTCGGCGGCCTGCTGCACGCGCTCATGACGGTCACCTTCAACGTCAACCACATCGTCTCCGGTGTGGCCATCACCATCCTCGCCACCGGTGCCACCCGCTACCTGTCGAACTTCACGTTCGCCGAGGCCCCGGGCGGCTCCTCCAAGCAGTCCCCGCGCATCGACCGGGTCACCGACATCACCGTCCCGGGGCTGTCGGACGGGCTGGCCGACCTCCAGGCGAAGCACTGGTTCTTCGTCTCCGACCTCGCGGGCGTGCTCGGCGGCCTGGTCACCAACCTGTCGTTGCTGACCGTGGTCGCGCTGCTGCTCGTCCCGGCCACCTGGTGGATCCTGTGGCGCACCGGCTTCGGCCTGCGCCTGCGCTCCTGCGGTGAGAACCCCGTCGCCGCCGAGTCCCTCGGCGTCAACGTCTACAAGTACAAGTACATCGCCGTGATCGTCTCCGGCGGCCTCGCGGGCCTCGGCGGCGCCTTCCTCGCCATCGTCTCCACCGGCATCTACCAGGAGGGCCAGACCGGCGGCCGCGGCTACATCGGCCTCGCCGCGATGATCTTCGGCAACTGGATGCCCGGCGGCATGGCGCTCGGCGCCGGACTGTTCGGCTTCACCGACAGCCTCAAGCTGCGCGGCGGCGCCGAGAACGTCCACGCCATGCTCCTGCTGCTGGCGATCCTGCTCGTCGCCTTCGTCGCCTGGCAGCTGTACAAGAAGAAGTACACCGCCGCGGTCGTCTCCGCGGTCGTCGCGGCCGCGCTGTTCCTCTGGTACGTCAACACCGACCGGCTGCCCAGCCAGTTCGTGGACGCCGCGCCGTACGTCGCCACCCTGCTGGTGCTGGCCCTGTCCGCGCAGCGGCTGCGCATGCCGAAGGCGGACGGCCTGCCCTACAAGAGGGGCCAGGGCAAGTGACGCCCGAGATCTGGAACGGCCTGCGCGAGGCGGCCCGGGACGCCATGTCCCGGGCGTACGCCCCGTACTCGGGCTACCCGGTCGGTGCCGCCGCCCGCGTGGACGACGGGCGCACGGTCACCGGCTGCAACGTGGAGAACGCCTCGTACGGCATCGGCCTGTGCGCCGAGTGCGGGCTGGTCTCGCAGCTCCAGGCCACCGGTGGTGGCCGGCTCACGCACTTCGTGTGCGTGGACGGCCAGGGCCGGGTGCTGGTGCCGTGCGGCCGCTGCCGTCAGCTGCTGTACGAGTTCGGCGGCGACGAGCTGCTGCTGGACACCCCCGCCGGGGTGCTCACCCTCGGCGAGATGCTGCCGCAGGCCTTCGGGCCGCAGCACCTCGCCCAGTAAGCCACTGGAAGGAAACACCTCACCCATGGACGCGATTTCCGTCATCCGCACCAAGCGGGACGGGGGCGAGCTGAGCCCCGAGCAGATCGACTGGGTCATCGACGCGTACACGCGCGGCGAGGTCGCCGACGAGCAGATGTCGGCACTGGCGATGGCGATCCTGCTCAACGGCATGAACCGGACGGAGATCGCCCGCTGGACCGCCGCGATGATCGCGAGCGGCGAGCGCATGGACTTCTCGTCCCTCTCCCGCCCGACCGCCGACAAGCACTCCACGGGCGGCGTCGGCGACAAGATCACGCTGCCGCTCGCGCCGCTGGTCGCGGCGTGCGGCGCGGCCGTGCCGCAGCTGTCCGGCCGCGGACTCGGCCACACCGGTGGCACGCTCGACAAGCTGGAGTCCATCCCCGGCTGGCGGGCGCTGCTGTCGAACGAGGAGATGCTGCACGTCCTCGACACGACGGGCGCCGTGATCTGCGCGGCGGGCGACGGCCTGGCGCCGGCCGACAAGAAGTTGTACGCGCTGCGCGACGTCACCGGCACGGTCGAGGCGATCCCGCTGATCGCCTCCTCGATCATGTCCAAGAAGATCGCCGAGGGCACGGGCTCGCTGGTCCTGGACGTGAAGGTCGGCACCGGTGCCTTCATGAAGACCATCGAGGACGCCCGCGAGCTGGCCTCCACCATGGTGGCGCTGGGCACCGACAGCGGGGTGAGGACGGTCGCCCTGCTGACGGACATGTCCACGCCGCTCGGCCTGACCGCGGGCAACGCCCTGGAGGTCCGCGAGTCCGTCGAGGTCCTCGCCGGCGGCGGCCCGGCCGATGTCGTCGAGCTCACCGTCGCCCTGGCCCGCGAGATGCTGGACGCGGCCGGCATCAAGGACGCCGACCCGGCGAAGGCCCTCGCGGACGGCTCGGCGATGGACGTCTGGCGCCGCATGATCGCCGCGCAGGGCGGCGACCCCGACGCCGCGCTCCCGGTCGCCCGCGAGCAGCACGTCGTCACCGCCCCTTCCTCGGGCGTGCTCACCCGCCTGGACGCCTACGGCGTCGGCGTCGCCGCCTGGCGCCTCGGTGCGGGCCGCGCCCGCAAGGAGGACCCGGTCCAGGCGGGCGCGGGTGTCGAACTCCACGCCAAGCCGGGCGACACCGTCACGGCGGGCCAGCCCCTGCTGACCCTCCACACGGACACCCCGGAGCGCTTCGAGTACGCGCTGAAGTCCCTGGACGGCAGCTACGACATCGCCGCCGAGGGCACGGCCCACGAGCCGGCCCCGGTGGTGCTGGAACGTATCGCCTGACCTCGTACGGACGAACGGGACCGATGGACCTCCGTCGGTCCCGTTCGGCATGCTGGGATCGGTGTCACAGCCGAAGCAGGAGACCTCCATGAGTGCACTCCCGGCCGATCCCGCTCCGGGTCTCCACTGGGACGAGCTGGTCCGCTTCTGGGGGTCCCCGACGGCTGGGGCGTCTACCGGACGCTGGGAGTGGTCCACCCCTCGCGCGGGGGCCTCTTCGTTCCGGATCTGGTCGTCATCGCGGAAGGTGCCGTGGCCGAGCTGGAGGGGAGCGAGTCCGCTCCCCTCATGGCGGCCGAACTGATCGTGGAGATCACGTCCCTCTCCAACGCGAGCCACGACCGGTTGAACAAAGCCGCTGCCTACGCGGAGGCCGAGGTCCCGCTTCACCTGCTCATCGACCGCTTCGCTCCCGCCGGACCGGCCGTCACCCTCTACGGTGAGCCCGAGGGCGACGTCTACCGCGCCCTCAGCTCGGTGAAGTTCGGCGAGGACATCCACCTTCCCGCCCCTTCGACCTGACCCTGGAGACCAGCGCCTTCCCCGTCGGCTGATCCGCCCGCGCACACGGCGGCCACCGATGAGTTCCGCCCCCGCCGCGGGTCTCCCTCCATGTGGACACCACCGATGGCGCCATCGTCTTCCTGGTCGCCGGGCTCGTCGAGCCCGGCGACGTGCCGCGCCTCTGCGAGGAGCTGGGCGCCCTGCTGGCCCGGCAGCCGCGGTCCTGCGCACCCGTCGAGTGCGACGTCGGCGGGGTCACCCGGCCGAACCTCGCCCTGCTCGACGCCCTCGCCCGGCTCGGGCTCACCGCCCAGCGTCTCGGTCACCCGCTGACCGTGAGGAACGCCCCGCCCGCCCTGCATGCGCTGCTGGAGCTCGTCGGGCTGGACGCGGTCCTCATGCCTCCAGCCGCTCCGGAAGACCGAACAACGGGAACCAGCGCTGCACGTCCAGGAACGACGTGATCCCCGCGACCTTCCCGCCCGTGATCTCGATGACCATGAGCGCCCACGGGCTGAAGCCGCCGTCCGGGTCCGGGTGGTAGTGCGCGAAGGCGGGTGTGCCGTTCGCCACGACCGGCAGCAGCCGCGAGCCCCGGCACACCTCGCCGACTCCCAGCATCCAGCCGGTGATGTCGTCATGGCCCCGGAGCCACAGGTCGTAGGGCGGCATGGACAGCGTCGCGTCCTCGTGGAGCAGCGCGGTCAGCGCCGCCATGTCGTAGCCCTCGAAGGCCGCCACGTACCGCTCCAGGAGCTGTCGCTGCTCCTCGTCGAGGGGGTCGGCCACGTCGGTGTCGGCCGGCGCCGACTCCGCGAGCGTCGCCCGCGCCCGCTGCAGCGCGCTGTTCACCGAGGCGACCGAGGTGTCCAGCAGCTCGGCGACCTCGCTGGCCTTCCACGCCAGCACCTCGCGCAGGATCAGCACCACCCGCTGCTTCGGCGGCAGGTGCTGCAGGGCCGCCACGAACGCCAGCCGGACCGTCTCGCGCGACACGGTCGTCTCCGCCGGGTCGGCCGTGGACGGCAGAACCCGCCCGTCGGGCACCGGCTCCAGCCAGGTGACCTCCGGGCGGGCGTTGAGCTGCGCCTGCGCCACCGGTGTCGCCGCCGTCAGGTCCATCGGGCGGGCCCGCCGGTTCCCCGCGTTCAGCGCGTCGAGGCAGACGTTCGTCGCGATGCGGTACAGCCAGGAGCGCAGGCTGGAGCGGCCCTCGAACCTGTCGATGCTGCGCCAGGCCCGCACCATCGTGTCCTGCACGGCGTCCTCCGCCTCGAAGGCGGAGCCCAGCATCCGGTAGCAGTACCCGGTCAGCTCGGTGCGGTACCGCTCCAGCTCGTCCAGCCGCTCCCGCTGTGCCACGTCGCCCATCGTGTCCACCCCTGTCGCGCTTCCCCGTGCCTCACTCACGGAAGCTACAGGAGCCCACTGACAACGGGTGTCAGGTTCCCGGCTTGCGGCCCCAGACGTGCACGTCGTCGCCGTTGCGCAGCAGTTTCCAGTACGCCTTGGCGTCCGCGTCCCGCATGTTCACGCAGCCCGCGGAGCCCGGCGGGTTCCACATGGACTTGTTCACCGAGTGGAAGGCCTGCCCGCCGTCGAAGAACTGCGCGTACGGCATCCACACCTTGTAGAGGGTCGACCAGTGCTTGATGTTGCGGTGGTAGATCTTCTTCGCACCGGTCCGGGTCTCGGAGCCGTCCCGCCCGGTGCGCACCGGCACCGGCCCGTACGTCAGCTTCGCGCCGTCCTGGATCCAGCTCAGCTGCCGGGTCAGGTCGACGCAGGCGATGCGGCCCTTGTTCGTCGGGCAGAGGCCCGCCTTGTTGGGCGTCTTCCCGGCCGCCCGCTGCTTCAGCATCGTGTCCATCGTGCGCCAGGTGAGCGGCCCGGCGTACCCGGCGGACGGCGTGATGCCGTGCGTCTTCTGGAACGTCTGGATCGCCTTGCAGTCGGCCGCCGACTGCCGGCCGTCCACGGGCCGCCCCAGGAACTTCTCCACCTGCTTCTGGTACGGCCCCGCCGACGTCGTGCAGGACGCGGCCTGGGCGGGCGAGGCGCCCAGCGCGACCGTCAGCGGTACGACCAGTCCGGTCAGGCCGAGGACGGTCCCCATCCGTCCGCGTATGCGTGTCCCACCCACGTGTTCCCCCTCTGCTCCCATGCGACTGTCATGCCCTTAGGACGCTCGGGGACGCCGCGTGGTTGTACGTCTCGCGCGACGCGCGTTCCCGCACCCGCGCGGCGTGCGTCCCGTACAGCGTGAGGGACACGACACCGAGCACGGCGACCAGCCCCAGCAGGACCGTTCCGGCCCAGCCGCCGGCGTGGAAGGCGACCGCGCCGAGCGTGCCGCCCGCGCTGCTGCCCAGGTAGTACGCGGACTGGTAGAGCGCCGACGCCTGGGCGCGGCCCGTCTTCGCCGTACGGCTGACCGAGGACGAGGCGACCGCGTGGCCCGCGAAGAACCCGGCCGTGATCAGCACCAGTCCGGCCAGCACGGCGGTCAGGGTGTCCCCCAGCGACAGCAGCAGCCCGGCGGCGGTGGTGGTCACCGCGAGGTAGAGCGCCCCGCGCCGCCCGAGCCGCCCGACGAGCCGGCCGGCCGCGGCCGACGACACGGTGCCGACCAGGTAGACGAGGAAGATCGAGCCGATCACGCCCTGCGGGAGCGAGAAGGGCGCCTCGACGAGCCGGTAGCCGATCACCGTGTAGACGGCGCCGAACACGGTCATGAACAGCGCGCCGATCGCGTACAGCCGCATCAGCAGGGGGTCCGACAGGTGGGTGCGCACGGTCCGCGCCAGCGCGCGGGGCCGGAGCGAGCCGGCGGTGAAGTGCTGCGCGCGGGGCAGCAGCAGCCGGAAGACCACCGCGCACACCAGCGCCAGCACGCCGACCGCGGCCAGCGCCGCCCGCCAGCCCCACAGCTGCGCCGCCCAGCCGGTGACGATCCGCCCGCTCATCCCGCCGATGCTGTTGCCCGCGACGAACAGGCCGATCGCGGCGATCAGCGCCTTGGGCCGTACCTCCTCCGCCAGGTACGCCATCGCCGACGCGGGCAGGCCCGCGAGCGCGGCGCCCTGCACCGCGCGCAGTGCCACCAGCCACGGCAGGTCCGGCGCGAACGGCACGAGGAGGCCGACGGCCACGGCGACCGCGAGCGAGGCCGTCATCAGCGCGCGGCGCCCGAACCGCTCGGACAGGGCGCTCAGCGGCAGCACGCACAGGGCGAGCGCGCCGGTGGCGGCCGAGACGGTCCAGCTGGCCGCCGAGGCGCTCACGCCGAAGTCGGCGGAGACGGCAGGGAGCAGGGCCTGCGTCGAGTAGAGGAGGGCGAAGGCGGCGACTCCGGCGGCGAAGAGCGCGAAGCTCATCCGGCGGTGGCCGGGGTGGCCGGGGGCAAGGCGGGTGTCGGCGACCGCGTCGGTGGCGGCCGCCTTGGTACTGGCGGAAGGCATACCCCGACCGTAGGCACCGGGGTTTGATGCGTCCAATGCATGGAACGGCTTTAATCGTTCCCATGGTGCATCAACGCAGCTCACAGGATTGGCTGTCACCGAACAGTAACGAAGAAGACATGGGGCTGCTGCTCGCGCCGCGCCTCGCACACTTCGCGGCGGTCGCCCGCCACGAGCACGTGACGCGCGCCGCGCAGGAACTCGGCGTCCCGCAGTCGACGTTGTCACGGGCGGTCGTGCGGCTGGAGGAGGACCTGGGCGTCGCCCTGTTCGCCCGCAAGGGCCGTACGGTCTCGCTCACCCCGGCCGGCCGGACCTTCCTCGCCTCCGCCGAGCGGGCGCTGGGCGAGGTGGAGCGCGCCGCCGAGTCCGTACGCGCCGACGCGGACCCCTCCGCGGGGCGGGTCGCCTTCGGCTTCCTGCACACCATGGGCTCGGAGACCGTACCCGAGCTGATCCGCGCCTTCCGGGTAGACCACCCGAAGGTCCGCTTCACGCTCGTGCAGAACTACGGCGAAGCCATGATCGAGCGCCTGCGCTCCGGCGAGCTGGACCTGTGCCTCACCTCGCCGGTGCCCGACGCCCCGGACCTCGTCGCCCGCCGCCTGGACGAGCAGCGGCTGCGGCTCGTCGTCCCCGACGACCACCGGCTGGCCGGCCGCAAGCGCGTCCGGCTCGCGGAGGCCGCCGACGAAACGTTCGTCACCCTGGAGCCCGGCTACGGGCTGCGCCGCATCACCGACGCGCTGTGCGCGGAGGCGGGCTTCGCGCCGCGCGTCGCCTTCGAGGGGGAGGAGGCCGAGACCCTGCGCGGTCTGGTCGCCGCGGGTCTGGGCGTCGCGCTCCTGCCGCCCCCGGCGGTCCCGCGCCCGGGTGTCGTCGAACTGACGGTGACGGCTCCGCGCGCGGCCCGCGAGATCGGTGTGGCCTGGCTCGACGGCCACCCCGACACCCCGCCGGTGGCCGCCTTCAAACGGTTCCTGCTCTCCCGCCGCGGGCGGCTGCTCAACGAGGCGGCGCAGCTCCCCCTGTGAGGCGCGGGCAGCCGGCCGGCATCCCCGGCGCGCTACCGCCGCCCCAGCGCGTGGCCGAAGCCGGAGGCGAGGGGCATGCGCAGGCCCAGCGGCGGCGGGGCCGCCAGGGCGTCGGCGACCGGGCGCGACCAGGGGCGGCCGAACAGCGTGCCCAGCACGAAGTCGGCGGCCAGCGCGAGCACTTCGGCGCGGTGCTCGCGCAGCGCGTGGCCGTCCGAGTGGACCTCGAAGCGGCACGTGTCGCGGTTCGCCTTCTTCGCCCGCACGGCCAGCCGGTAGGACAACTCCGGGTCCGTACGGGCGTCGTTGGTGCCGTGCACGATCATCACGTGGCGGCCCACGAGCTGCCGCACCGGTTCCGGGGCGGCAGCCACGTCGTCCTCCGGCAGCCAGGGAGCCAGCGCCAGTACGGATCCGACGGCGGTGTGGCCCGCCGCGCGCAGCGCCGCCCGGCCGCCCATGCCGCGGCCCACCAGGCACACCGGCACGTCGCCGTAGCGCCGCACCACCTCCGACGCCGCCCACGCCGCGTCCGCCGCGAGCCGCGCGTCGGCGCCGTTCCACCCGCGGCCCCGGTACCGCACCACATGCGCGACGAGCCCCTCGTCCCGGCCCTCGCGCACCAGCCGTCGGGCCAGTGGCAGGGCCGCCGCGTGCGCCACCGCCGAGGGGCCGCGCCCCGACTCCGGTTCGCCGTCCGGGAGCAGGAGCACCACGCCACCCACCGCTCCCGCATCCGTCCCCGCGGCCCGGCCGAGCCGGGGCCCCCGCGCGCTGCCCGTCCCCACGAGTGCCTGGTTCGCCATGGCAGAACAGTCTCAGAAGACGAGATGTCCGCCAGCCGTACGTGCGGTCACTGTTGCGTATCGACGCGCCTTCTACGCGCGTAGGGGCTAGAGTTCGACAATGACGAGCCCCACCACCGACCTCCCCACCACCGACCAGATCCGCCGCGCCCCGAAGGTGCTGCTCCACGATCACCTCGACGGCGGTCTGCGGCCCGGCACGATCATCGACCTGGCCCGCGAGACGGGCTACACGGCGCTCCCGGAGAGCCGGCCCGACAAGCTGGGCATCTGGTTCCGCGAAGCCGCCGACTCCGGCTCCCTGGAGCGCTACCTGGAGACGTTCGCCCACACCTGCGCCGTCATGCAGACCCGGGAGGCGCTCGTCCGCGTCGCCGCGGAGTGCGCCGAGGACCTCGCGGAGGACGGCGTCGTCTACGCCGAGGTGCGCTACGCCCCCGAGCAGCACCTGGAGAAGGGCCTCACCCTGGAGGAGGTGGTCGAGGCGGTGAACGAGGGCTTCCGCCTCGGTGAGCGGCGCGCCCGCGAGAGCGGCCACCGCATCCGGGTCGGCGCCCTGCTCACCGCCATGCGCCACGCGGCCCGCGCCCTGGAGATCGCCGAACTCGCCAACCGCTACCGGGACAGCGGCGTCGTCGGCTTCGACATCGCCGGCGCCGAGGCCGGCTACCCGCCCACCCGCCACCTCGACGCCTTCGAGTACCTCAAGCGGGAGAACAACCACTTCACCATCCACGCCGGCGAAGCCTTCGGGCTGCCCTCCATCTGGCAGGCCCTCCAGTGGTGCGGGGCCGACCGCCTCGGCCACGGCGTCCGCATCATCGACGACATCGAGGTCGCCGCGGACGGCACCGTCACGCTCGGGCGCCTCGCCGCGTACGTGCGCGACAAGCGCATCCCCCTGGAGCTGTGCCCGACGTCCAACCTCCAGACGGGCGCCGCGGCCTCCTACGCCGAGCACCCCATCGGCCTGCTGCGCCGCCTGCACTTCCGGGCCACCGTCAACACCGACAACCGCCTGATGTCCGGCACCAGCATGAGCAATGAATTCGAGCGGCTGATCGGGACGTTCGGCTACACGCTCGATGACATGCAGTGGTTCACGGTCAATGCGATGAAATCAGCATTCATTCCTTTCGACGAACGCCTGGCCATGATCAATGAAGTCATCAAACCGGGTTACGCCGAGCTGAAGTCCGAATGGCTGTTCACGCAGACGGCTGCGACCAGGGGTTAAGCCGACCGGAAAGTCCGCGGACCTTATCAGGAACGGCCGGGGGGAGCGCGACCCGGCCGTTTCAGGTGTTTGCGGAGATCGCCACCGGCTGACTAGCTTGCAGAGCCGCTCAACCTCCCCCGAGATCCCCCAAGGACGATTTTCGATGAAGCAGTCCGCCGCCAAGACTTTCGGTGTCGCCGCTCTCGGTGCCGCTTTCGCCGCCACTGCTGCCGGAAGCGCCTCCGCGGTCGTGGGCCCCTCCAACGCCGCTCTGGAGACCACCAACAAGGTGATGCCGGTCGCCATGCCGCTCGCCGGCTCCGCCGTCCAGCAGCTCCCGAGCCAGCTCCCCGAGGTGCTCGCCACCGCCCAGGGTCTCACCGGAGCCGTCCAGGGGCTCCCCGTCGACCCGAGCATGGTCACCAGCCTGGTCGGCGGCCTGCCCGTCGGCGGCAGCCTGGGCACCGCCGGCGTCGGCGCCTGACACTCCGCACGACGACGGGGCGCGCACCCTCCCCGGGGTGTGCGCCCCGTCGCCGTACGCCCCGGCAGGTCACCACGCCGGCTTCGCCGACCCCTCCGCCGGCAGCAGCATCCACAGCGCCAGGTACAGCAGGAACTGCGGACCGGGCAGCAGGCAGGACACGAGGAAGATCACGCGCATCGTCGTCGCGGAGGTGCCGAAGCGCCGTGCCAGCGCCGCGCACACCCCACCGATCATGCGTCCGTCACGGGGGCGGGTCAGTGCGGCCATGGTGGCCTCCTTGGTGAGTCGTCGTCGTTGCGTCCATACTCACCCGGCACGCGGGGACAAAGCGTCGGACTACGGGGCGATGCCGACCCTGGGAATCGTCGGGGTCGCACCCTGAGGAACATCGCCCCGCCGGACCACCGGCCCCCGGCGCAGCCGCGCCCGCGCGGCCGGCACCACGGCCAGGTGCGTCAGCGCCACCCCCGCCGTGTTCAGCAGCAGCGCGTCGACGTCCACCACCCGCCCCGGCACCACGGTCTGCAGCAGCTCGATCGCCAGCGACACCAGGGCACCCGCCGCGACCGTGCGGGCCAGCGAGGCCCACGGGGAGACGTCCAGCCGGCCGCCCGCCACCGGCAGCAGCACCCCCAGCGGCGCCAGCAGCAGCAGCCCCTCGCCGATCCGCCGGGCCGCCTCGGCCGGCCCCAGCGCCAGATCCGCCTTGATGCCCGCGAACAGCTCCAGGTTGTCCGCGTTCACCCACATCACATCCAGCGGCCGCAGCGTCAGCCAGCCCACCAGCACCATATGCGCGAGGAGGAGGACGAGCCCCGCCGCGCGGAAGCCGATGCGGAAGCCGTTGGCGGCACTGCCGCCCGAACCATGACGCTGCACGCCCTCCAAGACGTGCGGAGCGGCAGGATCGGTTCCGCGTGGCACCCGCGGTCTCGCCGCACACGCCCTCACGGCGCGGCGGACGGCCCCGCGGCAGGGCTCACGCCGCCGGCACCCCGGCGCGGGACGAGCCCGTCGGCACCGCCGAGTCCGGGCGCTCCTTGACCTCGGTCGTACAGGTGTACCGGCGCGCCGGGTAGTCCCCGGGACCGCCCAGCACCACCGTCCCGCCCCCGGCGGCCGTCGCGCCGTTCTCCGCGTACGTGCACACCAGCTGGGACAGCGCGGCCGGCGGCAGGTCGTCCGGCTGCCGGCTCAGCCGCAGCGTCCCCGCCGGGTCGCCCTCGCGGCCCGCCGAGACGCTGAGCGGCGGCTGCACGTACGTCAGGAAGCCCGCCTGCCGCTCGTCCGCCGACGGCTCCGCCGTCAGCTGCGCCAGCAGCGCCCTGGCCACCGGCAGCCGGCCGTCACTGCCCTTGGGATCCGTGAGCGCCGGACCGGCCGGGCGCTGCACCGCCTCCAGCCCCGACGCGCACACCAGGTACACCGTCACCGGCATGCCCTGCCCGTCCCCGTCCGCCTCCGCGTCCTGGGAGAGGCTGCACGGCATCCGCGAGGGCGCCGCGCCGGCGTCGACCGGGACCGTCGGGCGGATGCCGCAGCCCGCGGCGACGGCGGCGATCACGGTGGCCGCCGCGATCGCGGTCATGCCCCGGCGCAGCTCACGCACCCTCATGCCCGCCACCCTTCTGCTGCTGTTCCTGCGGGTCGACCGTCCGCGACGCGTCGCGCGGCAGCCGCAGCACGAACACCGCGCCGTCGCCGTCGGGCGAGTTCGCCGCCGTGATGTCACCGCCGTGGATCAGCGCGTTCTCCATCGCGATCGACAGTCCGAGACCGCTGCCCTCGGACCGCGGGCGGGAAGCGCTCGCCTTGTAGAACCGGTCGAACACGTGCGGCAGGACGTCCTCGGGGATGCCCGGCCCGTGGTCGCGGACCTCGATGAACAGGTCGTCGCCCTCCGTCCGCACCGCCACCCGCACCGGCGAGCCGCCGTGCTTGAGGGCGTTGCCGATGAGGTTGGCGAGGATCACGTCGAGCCGGCGCGGATCGAGCCGCGCCACGAGCCCGCGCTCGGCGTCCAGCTCCACCGCGTCCAGCCACGCGCGCGTGTCGATGCAGGCGGTGACCTGGTCGGCCACGTCCACGTCGTCGAGCACCAGGCGGGCCGTACCGGCGTCGAAGCGGGTGACCTCCATGAGGTTGTCGACCAGGGTGTTGAGCCGCCGCGTCTCGCTGACGACCAGGGCCACGGCCGGCGCGATCATCGGGTCGAGGCCGTCCTGCTCCTCCTCCAGGACCTCCGTCACCGCGGTCAGCGCGGTCATCGGCGTGCGCAGCTCGTGCGACATGTCGGCGACGAAGCGCCGGCTGGACTCCTCGCGGGCGCTCATGTCCGCGACCTTCTTCTGGAGGCTCTCGGCGGCCGCGTTGAACGTCCGGGACAGCTCGGCCAGTTCGTCCGTGCCCGACACCTGGAGCCGGGTGTCCAGCTCGCCCTCACCCAGCCGCCGCGCCGCCTCGCCGAGCCGGTGCACCGGCTTCAGCACGGTCGTGGCGGCGGCCTGCGCCAGCAGCGCGGAGCCCAGCAGCGCCAGCAGCGTGGCGATCCCCAGCGACCAGGCCAGCGAGTTGAGGTCCTGCCGCTCGGGCTCCAGGGACTTGAACATGTACCCCGTCGGCCCGCCGCCCGCTATCCGCGTCCCGCCCACCAGGTACGGCGTCCGGCCGCGCTCCGTGCGCTGCCAGAACAGGTGGTACGGGTACGGGTTGGCTTCGTCGACCTCGTGCTGCTTGTCCACCGCGGCCCGAAGCGACTGCGGCACGTCCTCCAGCGTGAACCGGTCCGGGTCGGACACCCCCACGATCGGCTTGCCCTCGGCCCGCTCGGCCAGCAGCACCACGCCGTACCCGACGCCGTTGGACGACATCTCCTCGGCGGTGCGCCGCAGCTCCTCCTCGGTGGGCCGCAGCGGCAGCGACGCGGCCCGGTTCTGCATCTCCTGCCGGAAGTCGTTCAGCGCCGAGTCCTGCGTACGGGTCAGCACGGCCTCGCGGTTGAGCCAGTACGCGATGCCGGACGCGGACACGGCGGCGGTGAGCGCCACCAGGGCGAACACGACGACCAGGCGCAGCCGCAGGCTCGTCCAGCGAAGTCCCGCCCCCGGTCCCTTCCTCGCGGACTCGGTCACGAAGGGACGTCCAGCCGGTAGCCCACACCCCGGACCGTACGGATCAGGGTCGGCGAGGACGGCACGTCCTCCACCTTCGCGCGCAGGCGCTGCACGCACGCGTCGACCAGGCGCGAGTCGCCCAGGTAATCGTGCTCCCACACCAGCCGCAGCAGCTGCTGGCGCGACAGCGCCTGGCCCGGCCTGCGGCTGAGCTCCAGCAGCAGCCGCAGCTCGGTCGGCGTCAGCTGGAGGTCCTCGCCGTTCTTCGTCACGGTCATCGCCGACCGGTCGATGACCAGCGCGCCGAACGTCGCCGAATCCGTCGACTCGCGCTCGCCGCGCCGCAGCACCGCCCGGATACGGGCGTCCAGCACCCGTCCCTGCACCGGCTTGACCACATAGTCGTCCGCGCCCGACTCCAGACCCACCACGACGTCGATGTCGTCGCTGCGGGCGGTCAGCAGGATGATCGGCAGCTGGTCGGTGCGCCGGATGCGGCGGCACACCTCGAAACCGTCGATGCCGGGCAGCATCACGTCCAGCACGATCAGGTCCGGCCGCTGCTCGCGCAGCAGTTTCAGGCCGTCCTCACCCGTCGCCGCGGTGGCCACTTTGTGGCCCTGGCGTGACAGGGAGAGTTCGAGGGCCGTGCGGATGGCGTCGTCGTCCTCGATCAGCAACAGGAAAGGCACGCCGTCATTCTGTCCCATGGTGGAGGGGGAGTTCGACCGCTCGGCCCTGTGACAGGTCTGTGACAGTCGGCGGACACCGCCATGAAGTCCCCCCGGCAAGCTTTTTCGCACCGGACCGAGCCAGACTCCAACCGACGGGGGGCGTGAGATGAACGCACTGCACAGCAGCACCTCAAACGCAGTTGTCACGCGTCTCCACGACGTCACGCGGAGCACCGAGAAGTCCGGCGCCGTGAACGGGCGGGGGTGCGTTCGCGGCGCCGGGCGTCAGCACAAGTCGCCGTACATGGCGGCCGTGCCTGACGGGGGAGAGGCGTACGGAGGGGCACCGGGGGACCGGTCGAGCCGTACGGACGTGGAGTTCACCACGTACGTGCAGGAGCGCCGCGCCTCTCTGTACGCCACCGCCTACCACCTCACCGGTGACCGGTTCGAGGCGGAGGACCTGCTCCAGAGCGCGCTGTTCTCGACGTACCGCGCCTGGGACCGCATCAGCGACAAGGCCGCGGTCGGCGGCTACCTGCGCCGCACCATGACCAACCTGCACATCAGTGCCTGGCGGCGCCGGAAGATCGACGAGTACCCGACCGAGGAGCTTCCCGAGTCCGCCGGCGACACCGACGCGATGCGCGGCACGGAGCTGCGCGCGGTGCTGTGGCAGGCGCTGGCCCGGCTGCCCGAACTGCAGCGCACGATGCTGGTGCTGCGCTACTACGAGGGCCGTACGGACCCGGAGATCGCGGAGATCCTGGACATCAGTGTCGGCACGGTGAAGTCGAGCATCTGGCGCTCCCTGCGCCGGCTGCGCGAGGACGACGTCCTCAGCTTCGGCCGTGACGAGGAGGAGTCCTTCGGCCAGCTCGTGGCCTGAGGCACGGGGGAAACACGGGGGAACGGGGGGCGGCCGGCCGCGGTCTCGGGGGAGACGGCGGCGGGCCGGGGTACGGGGGTGCCCACCACGGGGGGAACCGGGGGTAGCGGGGCAACGGGGGAAGCGGGCCGGACAGGACGGGGGGTCTTGTCCGGCCTCGCGCGTCGTCCGGGGCGGCACGCGCCGCCGGACCGGCGTGCGTTACGCGTGCTCCCGGTCCGCCGCCGTCGCCGTGGGCGTACGGTGCCGGCCGGCCGCCGCGGCCGCCAGGCGGCCCAGCGCCTCGGCCTTGTCGCACGCGTGCGCGCCCAGGGCGGTCTGGCGGGCGACGATGGAGCGCTCGGCGCGCATCAGGCGCCAGCCGCGCCGCAGCAGGAACGGCACCGACTTGCGGCCCTCCCGCAGGTCCCGCAGCAGCCGGCGGCGGAACGTGGTGGAGGGGCGGCCGCGCAGGCACAGGGCGTCGGCGAGGAGCCCGAGCTCCTGGCACCGCGCCACGATGTCCGCCGCGAAGATGCCCTCCGCCACGAAGAGCGGGGTGCGCCCGATGGCGAACGTCTCGCGGTCCACACGGCTGCTGGTGGCGATGTCGTACACGGGGACCGTCGTGCGTCCCGTGCCGCACAGTTCGGCGATCGCGGCCACGGCGGCGTCGGCGTCCCACGACAGCGGGGAGTCCCAGTCGATGTCCGGACTGCCCGGGACGAGCGGGAGCGTCGGGTCGCCGGCCTCCTTGTAGAAGTCGTCGAGACGCAGGACGGGCAGGCCGGTGCGGGCCGCGAGGGAGGACTTGCCGGAGCCGGAGGGCCCCGCGAGCAGCACGACGCGGGCCGGGATGGGTTGGGAACTCACGGGACACCAGTCTGAGGCATGCACCCGGTCGGGGGACCCCGTCCGGGACCCGTTGGTATCGAGCATCACACCTCAAATACGCTGCGTGCTCGACCGATCACCGTCTCACGCTGCGCGGCAGGAGCCCTCGTTCATGGCACGTCATACGTTTCTGAAGGCCGGGCTGGCCCTTTCGGCCCTCGGCGCCGCCCTCGGTGCCACCGGCGGCACGGCCCAGGCGGTCCCCTCGCCGGTGGGCGACCTCGACGCGGCGTCCGCGATGCAGGGGGTGTCGGCGGCGGCCCCGCACGTCCTGGGCACCGCCAAGAACCTGAAGATCAACCCGCTCGCGCAGACCGGGGTCGACCCGCTCGACAACGGGGTGGGCACGCAGGTGGCGGACTTCCGGCCGGTGGACACGACCAGCATGACCGGCTCGCTGACCAGTGCCCCGAACCTGCCCGTGGCCGGGCCGGTGCTGGGCGGCGCGCTGCCCGGCTAGGACAGTCCCCCTGTCGCGGCGTACGAGAACGGCTCCGCGCCCCCCGGACGGAGGGGACGCGGAGCCGTTCGGCGTGGGCCGGCTCAGTAGGAGGAGCCGGAGGCGCCCAGGGAGCCCGTGGGGTGCCAGACCGTCTTGGTCTCCAGGAACGCGGTCATGCGGTGCGTGCCCGGGTCCCCGGTGAAGTCCTCGCCGTCCACAGCCTGTGGACGCAGGACGCGCTTGAGGTTGTCCGCGGCCGCGATCTCCAGCTCCCGCGCCAGCTCCGCGTCCGCACCCGTCAGGTCGAGGGCGTTGACGTCCTGGTGCGCGGCGAGCGGGCCGACGATCTCCGCCGCCTTGCCGGACAGGACGTTGACGACACCGCCGGGCAGGTCGGAGGTGGCCAGCACCTCGCCGAGCGACAGCGCGGGCAGCGGCGCCTTCTCGGAGGCGACGACGACGGCCGTGTTGCCGGTGGCGATCACCGGGGCGACGACCGAGACCAGGCCCAGGAAGGACGACTCCCGCGGGGCCACGATCGCGACCACGCCC
Organism: Streptomyces sp. NPDC051310; assembly: GCF_044455245.1. Lineage (NCBI taxonomy): Bacteria > Bacillati > Actinomycetota > Actinomycetes > Kitasatosporales > Streptomycetaceae > Streptomyces > Streptomyces sp. NPDC051310. The sequence continues at coordinate 332,050 of NZ_JBITEO010000005.1, read as the reverse complement.
GTCGGCTCGGGGGTGGACAGGTTGAAGAACGGGCCCGCGACCGGGTTCGCCCCGCCCATGACCTGCGCGATCTTGTCCGTCCAGCCCGCGTACCAGACCCAGCGGTCGATGGCCGCCTCGACGACCCCGGCCGCCTGCGACTTGGACAGGCCCTCCGCGTGCGCCACCTCGTGCACGAACTGGCCCCTGCGGCCCTCCAGCATCTCCGCGACGCGGTAGAGGATCTGGCCCCGGTTGTAGGCCGTCGCCCCGGACCAGCCGCCGAACGCCTTGCGCGCCGCCACGACCGCGTCCCGCGCGTCCTTGCGCGACGAGAGCGGCGCGTTGGCCAGCCACTTGCCCTTGTGGTCCTGCACTTCGTACACCCGGCCGCTCTCGCTGCGGGGGAACTTGCCCCCGACGTACAGCTTGTAGGTCTTGAAGACGCTCAGACGGTTCGTCGTGTCAGACATCGAGGTACGCCTCCAGGCCGTGGCGGCCGCCCTCGCGGCCGAAGCCCGACTCCTTGTAGCCGCCGAAGGGCGAGGTCGGGTCGAACTTGTTGAACGTGTTGGCCCACACGACGCCCGCGCGGAGCTTGTTCGCCACCGCGAGGATGCGGGAGCCCTTCTCCGTCCAGATGCCGGCGGACAGGCCGTACTGGCTGTTGTTGGCCTTGGCGACGGCCTCGTCGGGCGTACGGAAGCTGAGCACCGACAGCACCGGGCCGAAGATCTCGTCGCGGGCGATGGTGTGCGCCTGCGTGACGTTCGTGAAGAGCGTCGGCGCGAACCAGTAGCCGGTGGACGGGAGCTCGCAGGCGGGGGACCAGCGCTCGGCGCCCTCGGCCTCGCCGGTCTCCGCGAGGGCCGTGATCCGGGCCAGCTGCTCCGCGGAGTTGATCGCGCCGATGTCGGTGTTCTTGTCCAGCGGGTCGCCGAGGCGCAGCGTGGACAGGCGGCGCTTGAGGGCGTCCAGCAGCTCGTCCTGGACCGACTCCTGGACCAGCAGGCGGGAGCCGGCGCAGCAGACCTGGCCCTGGTTGAAGAAGATGCCGGTGACGATGCCCTCGACGGCCTGGTCGATGGGCGCGTCGTCGAAGACGATGTTGGCGCCCTTGCCGCCCAGCTCCAGGGTGAGCTTCTTGCTCGTGCCCGCGACCTGGCGCGCGATGGCCTTGCCGACCGCCGTGGAGCCGGTGAAGGCGACCTTGTTCACGTCCGGGTGCTCGACGAGCGCCGCGCCGGCGTCCCCGTAACCGGGGAGGATGTTCACGACGCCCTTGGGCAGGCCGGCCTGGCGGCAGATGTCCGCGAAGAACAGCGCCGACAGCGGGGTCGTCTCGGCGGGCTTGAGCACCACCGTGTTGCCGGTGGCGAGCGCCGGGGCGATCTTCCACGCCAGCATCAGCAGCGGGAAGTTCCACGGGATGACCTGGCCCGCCACGCCCAGCGGCCTCGGGTTGCGCCCGTAGCCGGCGTGGTCGAGCTTGTCGGCCCAGCCCGCGTAGTAGAAGAAGTGCGAGGCGACCAGGGGGAGGTCCGCGTCGCGGGTCTCCTTGATCGGCTTGCCGTTGTCCAGCGTCTCCAGGACGGCCAGCTCGCGGCTGCGCTCCTGGATGATCCGGGCGATGCGGAAGAGGTACTTGGCGCGCTCGGCGCCCGGCAGGGCCGACCACTTCTCGAACGCCTTGCGGGCGGCCTTCACGGCCCGGTCCACGTCCTCGGCGCCGGCCTGGGCGACCTCGGAGAGCACCTCCTCGGAGGCGGGCGAGACGGTCTTGAAGACCTTGCCGTCGGCGGCCTCGGTGAACTCTCCGTCGATGAACAGGCCGTAGGACGGCGCGATGTCGACGACCGAGCGGGACTCGGGAGCGGGTGCGTACTCGAACTTGGTCATGGTGATCAGTCCACCGTCACGTAGTCGGGACCGGAGTAACGTCCGGTGGCCAGCTTCTGACGCTGCATCAGCAGGTCGTTGAGCAGGCTCGACGCGCCGAACCGGAACCAGTGGTTGTCCAGCCAGTCCTCACCCGCGGTCTCGTTGACCAGCACGAGGAACTTGATGGCGTCCTTGGTGGTCCGGATGCCGCCCGCGGGCTTCACCCCGACCTGTACCCCGGTCTGGGCGCGGAAGTCGCGCACCGCCTCCAGCATGAGCAGCGTGTTCGCGGGGGTGGCGTTGACGCCGACCTTGCCGGTCGAGGTCTTGATGAAGTCCGCCCCGGCGATCATGCCGAGCCAGGAGGCGCGGCGGATGTTGTCGTACGTGGAGAGCTCGCCGGTCTCGAAGATGACCTTCAGGCGCGCGTCGCCGGAGGCCTCCTTCACGGCCACGATCTCCTCGTACACCTTCAGGTAGTCGCCCGCGAGGAAGGCGCCGCGGTCGATCACCATGTCGATCTCGTCCGCCCCGGCGGCGACGGCGTCCCGCGTGTCGGCGAGCTTGACGTCGAGGGCGGCGCGGCCGGCCGGGAAGGCGGTCGCGACGGAGGCGACCTTGACGTCGCTGCCGGCGAGGGCGGCCTTCGCGGTCGCCACCATGTCCGGGTAGACGCAGACCGCGGCGGTGCGCGGGGTGGAGCGGTCGGTCGGGTCGGGGTGGACGGCCTTGGCGGCGAGCGCCCGGACCTTGCCCGGGGTGTCCGCGCCTTCGAGCGTCGTCAGGTCGATCATCGAGATGGCCAGGTCGATGGCGTACGCCTTGGCCGTCGTCTTGATCGAACGGGTACCGAGAGACGCGGCGCGCGCTTCGAGGCCGACGGGGTCCACGCCGGGAAGCCCGTGGAGGAAGCGGCGCAGTGTGCTGTCGGACGCGGTCACGTCAGCGAATGCAGATGCGGTGGGCATGGTCACCACTCGAGCATATCTACGCGCGTAGCTGCCTGTACAGCCCCGGCTCGGAGGTCTGTGCGAAACCCCTGGTGGGCACGCGTGCCGGAGGGTCCGTGAGGCCTGTCACATGCCTGTGACGCGGAGCGCATCCCTCACGTACACAAGATCCATAGCGTTGGTTCGTGCAGCCCCGCCCCGCACTCAGCGGCCACACCGAGGAGGCAAGGCAGGCATGCGGCTCTTCCCTCGCAACCGACCTGTTCCAGGAGTCGTTATGCGTTCCGACCTTCGCAGCGCCCTCGCCACCGCCGTCCTCGCCGGTGTCGCCCTCACCCCGGCCGTCACCGCGGCACCCGCCTTCGCGGCGGACGGCACCGCTCCCGCCGCCGGAACCGCTTCCGCCGAGCGCGAGCACCTGCGGACCGAGAAGCCGGCCGGCGGCCTGGTCGCCGAGATATTCACGACCGGCGACGGCCGCTTCGTGGCGGACGTCTTCCGGGACGGCACGCTCCTCTCCAGGCTCACCAGCGGTGACGAGGCCGTCCGCGGCCGCTTCGCCCGGGCGGGCGTCGAGCGCGATCCCGACGGCCACGAGGTCGTGGGCGGCGTCGAGGTGACCCTGGCGGCGGACGGCGCCCTCACGTGGCGCCTGCTCGACGGGACGGGCCAGCAGGCCGCCCCCGCCCCCGCCCTCCCCGGCACGGGCGCCGGCTCCGGCTCCGGCGCCGGCTCCGGCTCCGGCTCCGGCTCGACAGGCGGTGCCACGCCGGAGGGCGGCACCGGGCAGACCGCGCCGGCCTCCACCACCCAGACCACCATCGTTCCCGAGGGAGGTGTCGCCGCCGGCGCCGAGGTGCAGGAGGGCGACCACCTCGTGCTCGTCGCCGGTGCCGGCGCCGCCGCCCTCGGCGCGGCCGGGCTCGGCTTCGTCGCCCTGCGCCGCCGCACGTCCGGCACCCGCGCCTGACCTCCTCCCCGTACGACCCTGCCGACCCGAGCAGGAGCACCACCACCCCACCCCGAGCCGGGCGGGCCGCCGCACCCAGCGACGGCCCGCCTCGCTACGTCCCCTGGAGCCCTGCCCATGCCTCCCCTCGCCCGCCGCTCCGCCACCGCGCTGCTCGCACTCGCCGCCCCGGCCGCCCTGGCCGGCTGCGGCTCCGCCACGACGGGTCCGCCGGACTCGCCGCCCGCGCACATCGAGCCGGCCACCGCCGCTCCGGCGGCCGCGCAGGGCGGACCCGCCGCCCCCATGGCCCGCTCGGAGCCCGTACGGGTGCGGGTGCCCGCCGCCGGGGTCGACACCGGCCCCGTACTCGCCCTCGGCCTCGCCGCGGACGGCACGGTCGAGGTGCCGTCCGTGGCCGACGCGGACCGGATCGGCTGGTACGACAAGGGCGTCACGCCCGGCGAGACCGGCCCCGCCGTGCTCATCGGCCACTTCGACACCGTGAAGGGCCCCGCCGTGCTCAGGGACGTCGCCAAGGTGCGCACCGGCGACGAGATCAGCGTCCGCCGGGCCGACGGCACCACCGCGGTCTTCCGCGTGCGGGAGCTGGAGCAGGTCGACAAGAAGGAGTTCCCGACCCGGAAGGTGTACGGCGACACCACGCACCCCGAGCTGCGGCTGATCACCTGCGGCGGGGAACTGGTCGACGGGCACCGGCCCGACAACATCATCCTGTACGCCGATCTCGTCGCGTGGGCCCATGACGGGTGAGGCAGAATCGGCCGCATGACGACCCCGCCCAAGCCCGAGTACGCCGACCGGTCCTACCGCTCGCCCCACGGCATCGTGGGCGGTCTTCTGCTGCTCGGGTTCGCCGCCTGGCTCGGCGGAGACGCGCTGGTCACCGGCGAGGGGCGGACGCCCTGGATCGCGCTCGCCGGGCTGCTGTTCGTCGTCCCGCTCGTCGTCGCGTTCACCTTCCGGCCCGTCGTGCGCGCCAGCGAGGACCGCATGCGCGTCCGCAATCCGTTCCGCACGATCGACCTGCCCTGGGCGTCGGTCGCCGGCGTGCGCGCCGGGTACTCCAGCGAGGTCTTCACCCAGGACGGCACCAAGTACCAGCTCTGGTCGGTGCCCGTCTCGCTGCGCGAGCGCAAGCGCGCCGCCCGCCGCCAGGCGCGGGCCGGAGCGGACGCCCCGCCCGTGCGCTCCGCGGGCGCCGACCAGACCGTCGCCGACCTCCAGGAGCTGGCGGAGCGGTGCGCGTCCCGGCCGTCCGCGCAGGGCGAGCCCCGGGTCCGCTGGGCGTACGAGATCCTCGGGCCCTCGCTCGCCGGCCTGGTGCTGCTGCTCGTGCTGGTCGTCACCGGCTGACGGCGCCGCGCCGCGTCCTACGGCGGCCCGGGCCACACCAGCAGCATGTACCCGCCCAGCCACGCCGACGACAGCGCGGCCCCGCCCAGCACCAGCACCGCCGCCACCCGCCCGGCCCGGCACACCGCCGCCGCGAGCGGCAGCAGCAGAGGGAAGGCGGGCACCAGGAAGCGGGCGCGCGGGAAGTACACGCCGTCACTGCCCAGCACCACCAGCAGCAGGACCCCGCTGAACACGAGCAGCGCCGGCGGCTGCCGGTCGGCCAGGCACAGGACGTACGCGGCGGCCGACATCACCAGCACCGCCGACACGGCGACCAGGAACAGCTGCGGGTTCCGGTCGTAGACGAGCAGGTCCCGCAGCTCGCGCAGGGTGCCCGCGCCGCCGTCCCACTCGTTGCGCCACAGCCGCTGCACCGCGAAGTAGCCGTCCCAGCGCCCCACCCGGGCGCCCACCCACGCCACGTACGCCAGCCAGCCGAGCGGCGCGGTGAGCGCCGCGGCCAGCGGTGCCCGCGCGCGGGTGCTCCCCGCCGCGAGCAGGCCCGTGACGGACACCGCCGCCGCCACCGCGATCCCGGTGGGGCGGGTCAGCCCGGCGAGCACCGCGAGGGCGGCCGCCGTGTGCCAGCGGCCGGTGAGGACCGCGTACAGCGCCCAGGCGGCGAGCGCCGTGAACAGCGACTCGGTGTAGCCCATCCACTGGACGACCGCGACCGGCAGGGCGCCCCACAGCACCGTGAGGACGGTGGCGGTCCGGCGCCCGCACACCCGGTCGCCGACCGCGAAGACGCCCCAGGCCGCGACGAGCGAGAAACCGACCGCCAGGACCAGCCCCACCGACGCGCGCGAGCCGGGCGTGACGCCCGCGACCGCCTTCACCAGCACCGGGTAGAGCGGGAAGAACGCCAGGTTGTTGGAGTCCATCCGGGTGCCCAGCCCGTGCTGGTAGCCGTGGTCCGCGATGCCCAGGTACCAGTTGGAGTCCCACGAGGTGGCGAGCGTCGGCCACACGCCGTGGCCCTTGAGGTGCGCCCAGCGGGCCAGCACCAGCAGCCCGAAGAGGCGCACCACCAGGTACCCCGTCAGCGCGGGCGCGGCGTACCGCAGCGAGCGGGCCGAGCGGGCGGCCCCGCCGCGGACGCGCCCGGCCACGGGGGACGGGGGCCGCCGGGACGCGGGGACGGTCGGACGTGCGGTGGTCACCGACGGCGGCACGGCGGGCTCCAGGGGCTGCTCGGCTGCGGTACCGGGTCACCCTGCTCGGCGGACCGGGCCGCGTACCGGAGCCGTGCGTCACCTGCCGTACGAGATTCACCCCTACGGGAAAAGCCGTGCCCGTACGGAGCGTCTCCGTACGGGCACGTGAAGGCGGGGGAAGGGCGCGGGGCCTCGCGGGGGCGGGCTGTCGGATCCAGGGTCCCCGCGGGGCGGTCGTCGGATCCAGGGTCCGGCGCGGGCTGTCGGATCCCGGATCCCCGCGGGGGCGGGCCGTCAGATCCCGGCGGCGGCCGCCAGGTCCCGCTTGACCGCCCCGAGCACGCGGTCGGCCTCGGCGCGCGCGGCGGCGAGCCCGCTCGCGTCGGCGACCGGCACGACGACCTCCAGGTAGCACTTGAGCTTCGGCTCGGTGCCGCTGGGGCGGACGATGACACGGGCCTTGAAGGCGCCGTCCAGGTGGTACCGCAGACCGTCGGTGGGCGGCAGCGCGGCGCTGCCCCGCGTCAGGTCCTCGGCGGACGTCACCGTCAGCCCCGCGAGCGCGGCCGGCGGCTGCTCGCGCAGCCGGCGCATGGCGTTCGCGATGACGCTCAGGTCCTCCACGCGGACCGACAGCTGGTCGGTGGCGTGCAGGCCGTGCGCGACGGCCAGGTCGTCCAGCAGGTCGCAGAGCGTCCGGCCCTCCTCCTTGAGCACGGAGGCCAGCTCGGCGACGAGCAGCGCCGCCGTGATGCCGTCCTTGTCGCGCACGCCCCCGGGGTCGACGCAGTAGCCCAGCGCCTCCTCGTAGCCGTAGGCCAGGCCCTCCACGCGGGCGATCCACTTGAAGCCGGTCAGGGTCTCCTCGTGCGGCAGCCCGGCCGCCTCCGCGATCCGGCCCAGCAGCGACGAGGACACGATCGACTCGGCGAAGGTGCCGGTCACGCCCTTGCGGACCAGGTGGGCGGCGAGCAGCGCGCCGACCTCGTCGCCGCGCAGCATCCGCCAGTCGCCCTCGTGCGGGACGGCGACGGCGCAGCGGTCGGCGTCGGGGTCGTTGGCGATCACGATGTCCGGCCCCGTCTCCCGTGCCCGGGCGAACGCGAGGTCCATCGCGCCCGGCTCCTCGGGGTTGGGGAAGGCGACGGTCGGGAACGCCGGGTCCGGCTCGGCCTGCTCCTCGACCAGCACGGGCGCCGGGAAGCCGGCCCGCTCCCAGGCCGCCAGGACCACGTCCTTGCCGACGCCGTGCATGGCGGTGTAGACGACGTTCGCGGTGCGCGGGGAACCGGGGGTCAGCACGGCGTCCGTACGCTCCAGGTAGGCCGCCAGGACCTCGTCCCCGAGCGTCTCCCAGCCGCTCTCCGGCCGGGGGACGTCGTGCAGGCTCGCGACCGCGGCGATCTCGGCGGCGATCTCCGCGTCGGCCGGCGGCACGATCTGCGAGCCGTCGCCCAGGTACACCTTGTAGCCGTTGTCGCGGGGCGGGTTGTGGCTGGCGGTCACCTCGACGCCGGCGACCGCGCCCAGGTGCCTTATGGCGTACGCGAGCACGGGCGTCGGCAGCGGGCGGGGCAGGACCGCCGCGCGCAGCCCGGCGCCGGTCATCACGGCCGCGGTGTCCCGCGCGAAGTCGGCGGACTTGTAGCGGGCGTCATAGCCGATGACGACCAGGCCGCCGGCGTGGCCCTGCGCCTTCAGGTACGCGGCCAGCCCGGCGGCGGCCCGGATGACCACGGCCCGGTTCATCCGCATGGGTCCGGCGCCGAGCTCCCCGCGCAGCCCGGCCGTCCCGAACTGGAGCGTGCCGCCGAACCGGTCCGCGAGCGCGTCGAGGTCCCGCGCCTCGATGAGCTTGGCCAGCTCGTCGCGGGTCTCGCTGTCCGGGTCCTCGGCCAGCCACGCCTCCGCCTGCGCGATGAGGTTCTGCTGCACGGTGGTCTGCCTCTCTGGGTGTCGTACGGGATGTGTCTGCGCTACGGGTACCCCGCGCCGTCTTTGCGGCCGCGGCCCGTGGGCCCGGATGGCCGCGCACACCGGCGTCCGGCGGCGGCACGGCGCGGCCCCGGGGCCCGCGAGGGCTCCGGGGCCGGGCCTCGGGGAGGCGTGCCCCGCACGGCCGTGCGTGCGGGCGGCGGGGCCGGGGGCCGAGCCTGCTTCCCGGATTCCGCCGGTTCGCGGGACCGGTCCGGCCCTGCCCGGAGACCTAGATGCGGTCCAGGACCCGGGTGAGGAGCTCGCCCATGCGGGCGGCGGAGTCGCGGCCCGCCTGGAGGACCTCCTCGTGGTTCAGCGGCTCGCCCGACAGGCCCGCGGCCAGGTTGGTGACGAGGGAGATGCCGAGGACCTCGGCGCCCGCCTCGCGGGCCGCGATGGCCTCCAGGACCGTGGACATGCCGACCAGGTCGCCGCCCAGCACGCGGACCATGTTGATCTCGGCCGGGGTCTCGTAGTGCGGGCCGGGGAACTGGACGTACACGCCCTCCTCCAGCGTCTCGTCGACCTCCTTGCACAGCGCGCGCAGCCGCGGCGAGTACAGGTCCGTCAGGTCGACGAAGTTGGCGCCCACGATCGGGGAGGTGGCCGTGAGGTTGATGTGGTCGCTGATCAGGACCGGCTGGCCGGGGCGCATGCCCTCGCGCAGGCCGCCGCAGCCGTTGGTCAGCACGACGGTCTTGCAGCCGGCGGCCACCGCGGTGCGCACGCCGTGGGCGACGGCGGCGACGCCGCGTCCCTCGTAGAAGTGGGTGCGGCCCAGGAAGACCAGGGCCCGCTTGGCGCCGATCCGGTACGAGCGGATGCGGCCGCCGTGGCCCTCGACCGCCGGTGGCGGGAAGCCCGGGAGCTCCGTGACCGGGAACTCGGCCTCGGGAGCGCCGAGCGCGTCGACGGCCGGCGCCCAGCCGGAGCCCATCACGAGGGCGACGTCGTGGGTCTCGGCGCCGGTCAGCTCGCGCAGGCGCACGGCGGCGTCGGCGGCGGCGGCGTAGGGGTCGCCCTGGAGGTGGTCCGGGGTGGCAGTTGCGTTCACAGAGTCTCTCGCCTCGCGAAGTAACAGTCGCCCCGGACCGCTCGCTGAGGACCCGGGGGTCCGGGGGCCGGCCCCGGAGAAATGCAGTACGGCAAAAGCCTAGCCCGAGATTGCCTACGCGCGTAGATGACGATGCCCACGGAGCCGCGATCGTTGCCTTGTCGTTTCCGACGAAAGCCCGGGGCGGACCCCCTCGGGAGGCGTCCCGTCGGCCTGCCGCGGCCGGCGCGACCCCCTTCTAGCAGGGGCGCTTGCGCAGCTCCATCACGTAGTCGTGCGGCGCGCCCGCCGACTCCGCCGCGTCCGCGATCTCCCCCAGGTAGCGCGCGGAGGGCAGCCCGCCCTCGTAGCCGTTGAGCACGTACACCCAGGCCGGCTCCTCGCCGTCCAGCGTGTGCACGCGCACGCGCATGCGCCGGTAGATGTCCAGGCCGACGCCCTCCCAGCGGTCCATGGAGTCCTCGTCCAGCGGGGCGATGTCGTACAGCGCGACGAAGACCTGCGAGCGCGGCGCCTCCACGATCGTGGCCAGCGCCCCCTCCCAGCCCATCTGCTCACCGCCGAACGTCAACCGCCAGCCGTTGAGCCAGCCCGTGCCGCGCAGCGGGGAGTGCGGTGCGCGGCGGGTCATCAGCCGCGCGTCGAGGTTGCCGGCGTACGCGGCGTAGAGCGACATGGGTCCGAGGGTACGGGAGCGGCCGGTGCGGGCGCTGTTCCCCGGGGAGGGGACCCGGCGGGAAGCACGCCCGGCCGTGCGGGACAATGGGGTACGTACTTGCATCCCTGCCGTGACGAGAGCGCGAGGCGTAACCCCTGTGACCCGGATCGTGATCATCGGTGGCGGACCCGGCGGATACGAGGCGGCCCTGGTGGCCGCCCAGCTCGGCGCGGAGGTGACCGTCGTCGACACCGACGGCCTCGGCGGAGCGTCCGTCCTGACCGACTGCGTACCCTCGAAGACCCTCATCGCCACGGCCGAGGTGATGACCACCTTCGACTCCTCCCACGAGGAGCTCGGCATCATCGTCGCGGACGACACCCCGCACATCGACCAGGCGGCCCGGATCGTCGGCGTCGACCTCGGCAAGGTCAACCGGCGCGTCAAGCGGCTGGCCCTCGCCCAGTCGCACGACATCACCGCTTCCGTCACCCGGGCGGGCGCACGCGTGCTGCGCGGCCGGGGCCGGCTCGACGGCCGCCAGGCCATGGACGGCTCCCGCCAGGTGGTCGTCACCGCCGCCGACGGCACGGAGGAGACGCTCACCGCCGACGCCGTCCTGATCGCCACCGGCGGCCACCCGCGCGAGATCCCCGACGCCCTGCCGGACGGCGAGCGCATCCTCAACTGGACGCAGGTGTACGACCTGGACGAGCTCCCCGAGGAGCTCATCGTGGTCGGTTCCGGTGTCACGGGCGCCGAGTTCGCCGGCGCCTACCAGGCGCTCGGCTCCCGGGTCACGCTCGTCTCGTCCCGCGACCGGGTGCTGCCCGGCGAGGACCCCGACGCGGCGGCGGTCCTGGAGGACGTCTTCCGGCGCCGCGGCATGAACGTCATGGCCCGCTCCAGGGCCCAGTCCGCCAAGCGGGTGGGCGACCGGGTCGAGGTCACCCTCGCCGACGGGCGGGTCATCTCCGGCTCGCACTGCCTGATGGCCGTCGGCGCCATCCCGAACACCGACGGGATGGGGCTGGAGGAGGCCGGCGTGCGGCTCAAGGACTCCGGCCACATCTGGACCGACAAGGTCTCCCGCACCTCGGCGCCCGGCGTGTACGCGGCCGGTGACGTCACCGGTGTCTTCGCCCTCGCCTCGGTCGCCGCCATGCAGGGCCGCATCGCGATGTACCACTTCCTCGGCGACGCGGTCACCCCGCTGAACCTGAAGACCGTGTCGTCCAACGTGTTCACCGACCCGGAGATCGCCACGGTCGGTTACACCCAGGCCGACGTCGACGCCGGCAAGATCGACGCCCGGGTCGTCAAGCTGCCGCTGCTGCGCAACCCGCGCGCCAAGATGCAGGGCATCCGGGACGGCTTCGTCAAGATCTTCTGCCGTCCGGGCACCGGCATCGTGGTCGGCGGCGTGGTGGTCTCGCCGCGGGCCAGCGAACTGATCCACCCCATCTCGATCGCGGTCGACAACAATCTGACCGTCGAACAGATCGCAAACGCTTTCACGGTGTACCCGTCGCTGTCGGGCTCGATCGCCGAGGTGGCACGGCAGTTGCACACCCGGAAGACGTCGGCCGAGGTCTAGGACCGGCCCGCGCAGGGACAACACCCGGCAACCCCTGGCAAGTCGGGACATCGGCCGGTCGCGGTACGTACACGGACGGGGCCGCCCATTACCACTGGGCGGTCCCGTCTGTTCGCAACTTCTCGTAATCGGCGCATACTGCTGCAAACACGCGGTGGCTGGGGTTACTGTCAGTTTCGTGTTCGCTGCAGAACGTCGTCAGTTGATCCTCGAAATGGTGCGCGCCAACGGGGCGGTTTCGCTCCGGGAGCTCGCCCGCGTCGTCCAGACCTCCGAAGTGACCGTACGGCGAGACGTGCGGGCCCTGGAGGCGGAAGGACTCCTCGACCGCCGGCACGGCGGTGCGGTACTGCCGGGCGGTTTCACGCGAGAGTCCGGCTTCCCGCAGAAATCCCATCTCGCGACCGCGGAGAAGACGGCCATCGCCGATGTGGCCGCGGCTCTCGTCGAAGAGGGCGAGGCGATCGTCGTCGGCGCCGGGACCACCACCCAGGAGCTGGCCCGCCGGCTCGCCCGCGTCCCCGGGCTGACCGTGGTCACCAACTCGCTGCTGGTGGCCCAGGCGCTGGCGCACGCCAACCGTGTCGAGGTCGTCATGACCGGCGGCACGCTGCGCGGCTCCAACTACGCGCTGGTGGGCAGCGGGGCCGAGCAGTCCCTCCAGGGGCTCCGCGTCTCGCGGGCGTTCCTGTCCGGGAGCGGGCTGACCGCCGAGCGGGGCCTGTCCACCTCCAACATGCTCTCGGCGAGTGTGGACCGGGCGCTGGTCCAGGCGGCCGCGGAGGTCGTGGTGCTCGCCGACCACACCAAGCTCGGCACCGACACGATGTTCCAGACCGTGCCGACGGACGTGATCACGCGCCTGGTCACCGACGAGCCGCCCGCCCATGACGAGCGGGCCGCCACCGAGCTCCAGGCCCTCGCCGACCAGGGCGTCCAGATCACGGTCGCCGGCACCGGGCCCTCCGGCACCGAAGGCGCCCCACCGGGCCGCCAGCACCGCCGTGACGTTCCGCTGCCCGGCCAGCGCGGCGGCACCCGGCACCCCGGCGGCGGCACCCTGCGCTCGGCCGCGGCGGCCTCCCTGGCGGCGGAGGACCGGGCGTCCGAGCGCGGCGCCCGCGTGGCGGACCTGCGGCGCCGCTGACGCGGCGGGACCGGGCACGATCCGGGACCGGGACCGGGCGAGGTGCCGGGGCCGGGACCCGGGATCGGGCGAGGTACCGCGGGCAGGGACCGTGTCGGGCCGCACGGGGCAAGCGCCCGGCGCCGGCCGGCACGCTGTCGGCCCGCGGGAGCTCAGGTCTGCGAGGGCCGAGCCCGCAAGGGCACGCCACCGAGGGTGCCGGCCCGCACGGCGTCCCCCTGCGCGGGTGCCGGCCCACGCAGAGGTGCGGCCCGCGCGGGTTCAGGCCGCCAGGGGTCAGGCCTTCAGGCCGCGCAGGGTCAGCATCAGCAGGCGGTCGGCCAACTCCGGATCCTCCCGTGACTGTTCGGCCGCCAGGGCGATCGCGTTGGTCAGCTGCATCAGGTCGTCGATCGAGACCCCGTCCCGTACGGCACCGCTGACCACCGCCCGATCCAGCAGCCGGGCGCCCGCCTCCCGCAGCGGTACGTTGCACGCCGACAGGGCCGAACTCCGGTCGTGCGAAGCCGACATGAGCGCGCTCGCCAGGCCCCGGTACTCGCCCGCGTGCGTGACGATGGCGCGCAGCCACTCCACGAGCGCCTCGCACGGCCTGTCCGCGTCGGCGAGCTGCCGCGACCGCTCCAGCAGCGCGGCCAGCGCCTCCTGGAACACCGCGCTCATCAGCGCGTGCCGGTTCGGGAAGTGCCGGTACAGGGTGCCGATCCCCACCCCGGCGCGCCGCGCGATGTCCTCCAGCGCCGCGTCGGTGCCGTGCTCGGCGAAGGCGGAGCGGGCCTCGGCCAGCAGGCGCTCGTAGTTGCGGCGCGCGTCGGCCCGCATGGGCCGGACCGCAGCGCCCGCTGCCGTGCTCGTCGTCATGGCGCCGTCCTCCCTGGCTCCTCCTCGTGCCTCCAGCATGCCATTGCGACGGCAGGGGGCCTGCCCGGAGAGATTCCGGGCAGGCCCCCTGCCGGTGGCGCTGCTGACCCGCCGGGTCAGTCCTTGATCTCGCAGATGGCGGCGCCGGAGGTCACCGAGGCGCCGACCTCGGCGGACAGGCCCTTGACCGTGCCCGCGCGGTGCGCGTTCAGCGGCTGCTCCATCTTCATGGCCTCCAGGACCACGATGAGGTCGCCCTCCTTGACCTCCTGGCCCTCCTCCACGGCGACCTTGACGATCGTGCCCTGCATCGGGGAGGCGAGGGTGTCGCCGGAGGCGGCGGAGGCGGACTTTTTCGCGGCGCGGCGCTTGGGCTTGGCGCCGGCGGCCAGGCCCGTGCGGGCCAGGCTCATACCGAGCGAGGAGGGCAGGGAGACCTCCAGACGCTTGCCGCCGACCTCGACGACGACCGTCTCGCGGCCCGGCTCCTCCTCGGCCTCGCCGGCCGCGGGCGCGGCGAACGGCTTGATGTCGTTGACGAACTCGGTCTCGATCCAGCGGGTGTGGACCGTGAACGGGCCCTCGGCCGGGGCGAACGCCGGGTCGGTGACGACCTTGCGGTGGAAGGGGATGGCCGTGGCCATGCCCTCGACCTGGAACTCCTCCAGCGCCCGCGCCGCGCGCTGGAGCGCCTGCTCGCGGGTGGCACCCGTGACGATGAGCTTGGCGAGCAGCGAGTCCCACGCCGGGCCGATGACGCTGCCGGACTCCACGCCCGCGTCCAGGCGCACGCCCGGACCCGACGGCGGCGCGAAGGTGGTCACCGTGCCGGGGGCGGGGAGGAAGTTGCGGCCCGGGTCCTCGCCGTTGATGCGGAACTCGAAGGAGTGGCCGCGCAGCGGCGGGTCGTCGTAGCCCAGCTCCTCGCCGTCCGCGATGCGGAACATCTCGCGGACCAGGTCGATGCCGCTGACCTCTTCGGTGACCGGGTGCTCGACCTGGAGACGGGTGTTGACCTCCAGGAAGGAGATCGTGCCGTCCATGCCGACGAGGAACTCGACGGTGCCGGCGCCGACGTAGCCGGCCTCCTTGAGGATCGCCTTGGAGGCGCGGTACAGCTCGGCGTTCTGCTCGGCGCTCAGGAACGGCGCGGGAGCCTCCTCCACCAGCTTCTGGTGGCGGCGCTGGAGCGAGCAGTCACGCGTCGACACGACGACGACGTTGCCGTGCTGGTCGGCCAGGCACTGCGTCTCGACGTGGCGCGGCTTGTCGAGGTAGCGCTCGACGAAGCACTCGCCGCGGCCGAAGGCGGCGACGGCCTCACGGACGGCCGAGTCGTACAGCTCCGGCACTTCCTCCAGCGTGCGGGCGACCTTCAGGCCGCGCCCGCCACCGCCGAACGCCGCCTTGATCGCGATGGGCAGCCCGTGCTCCTCGGCGAAGGCGACGACCTCGTCGGCGCCCGACACCGGGTCGGGGGTGCCCGCGACCAGCGGCGCACCGGCGCGCTGGGCGATGTGCCGGGCGGCGACCTTGTCCCCCAGATCGCGGATGGCCTGCGGCGGCGGGCCGATCCAGGTCAGTCCGGCGTCGATCACCGCCTGGGCGAACTCCGCGTTCTCGGAGAGAAACCCGTATCCGGGGTGGATGGCGTCCGCGCCGGAGTCGGCTGCGGCCTGGAGCACCTTGGCCATGTCCAGGTAACTGGCGGCCGGGGTGTCACCGCCCAGAGCGAACGCCTCGTCGGCCGCACGGACGTGCAGGGCGTCCCGGTCCGGATCGGCGTAGACGGCTACGCTCGCGATCCCGGCGTCCCGGCAGGCACGGGCGACACGGACAGCGATTTCGCCACGGTTGGCGATGAGCACCTTGCGCACGATGGCTCCCTCCTTGAAACAAGCTGAGTTTAGGGACTGCCGACACGGCCTTTCGACCCGTCCCCACTAGTGAGCTTGCCCACACGGAGCGTGATCCGAGGCGGTACCGAGGCGGGAAACCCCTTGTCGCACCACGTTACGCAGGGCTTCTTCCCGGCACAGTAGCCCCGGGGTGTGGTCAAGGTCTCTGTCCGGCGGGCCAGCGCGGTATCCCGTTTCTTTGTGGAGTCCCTACGAATGGGCGAATGATTCTTTGCGGCGCTGTCAGGACCCTTGTCCAAAGGTTTACCAGTCAGTAGCCTTCGCGTCGTCGTCCGTACTGCTGGTAACAGTCAGGGGGTACCCGTGGTGGCCCGCAGACCGATAGCCCTGGCGGCGGGGATCGCGCTGCTCATCGAGGCGGTGGGCGCCGTCGCGGTCCACGCGGTGCTGACCGAGGTCCTCGGCAACCAGCGGATGTCGCTGGCCGGCCTGGACCCCGACGCCATGATCGCGGGCACCTGGGCGATGGGCGGCGTCCTCGGCGCGTTCCTGGCCCTGAGCGGCGTCCTGCTGCTCGTCCTGTGCTTCCGGGACCGCTCGCCCGGCCGCGCCGTGCGCATCGTGCTGATCTCCTGCGCCATCACCCACGGCGTCCTGGGGGCCCTGGCGGTCGGCCTGCTGGGCTGGGCCGCCTTCGCGTTCATGATGGCCATGCTGGGGCTCCTCGTGGCCTCGCTGGTGCTGTACGCGCGGGAGACCGTGGCGCCGGGCGCGGGCGAGGCGACGGCGTAGCCGCCCGCCCCTGCCACCGCCTGACGGCGAGCCCCGGCCGCCCTCCCTGCGGGGAAACCGTCGCGGCGGGCGGCCCGGGGGGTCCGGCGAACGGGGGACGTCACGCCCACAGGGCGGTGATCTCGACGCCCAGCTGCCCCAGCAGCTTGCGCAGCAGCGGCAGGGACAGGCCGATGACGTTGCCCGGGTCGCCGTCGATGCCGTCGATGAAGGGGGCCGAGCGGCCGTCGAGGGTGAAGGCCCCCGCCACGTGGAGGGGCTCCCCGCTGGCCACGTAGGCGGCGATCTCGTCGTCGGTCGGCTCGCCGAACCGGACCAGGGTGGAGGCGGTGGCCGACGCGTAGCGCTTGGCGGCCGTGTCGTACACGCAGTGGCCGGTCTGCAGGACGCCCACGCGCCCGCGCATCGCCTTCCAGCGGGCCGTGGCCTCCTCCGCGTCGGCCGGCTTGCCGAGAGCCTGCTTGTCGAGCTCCAGGACCGAGTCGCAGCCGATGACCAGCGCGCCGGAGACCTCCGGGCGGGCGGCGACGTGGGCGGCCTTGGCCTCGGCGAGGGCGAGGGCCAGCTCCGCCGGGGTCGGAGCGGTGACCTTGGACTCGTCGACGCCGCTGACGATCACCTCGGGGGCGAGTCCGGCCTGCCGCAGCAGACCGAGGCGGGCGGGGGACGCGGACGCGAGGACGAGGCGGCGGCGCTGATCAGTCATGGGCGTCATCGTACGGAAGGCGCGCCGGGCGGCGCAGGTCGTGGCGGCGTGCCGGGGGCGCCGGCCGTCAGTGCAGGCCCGCGACGAACATGGCGAGCACCATCGCCAGTGCCAGCAGGATCCCCGCGCGGCGCAGCATCGCCTGCATGTCCCGCATTTCCGGTGGGGGTTCGTTCTCCGGGTCGGACCACAGCATGGCTTCGATCCTGAGGCCGGAAAGCGCTCCACGCCTGAGTATCCGTACTCAGGGGCCCCGGTGCCGTCGGACTATTCGCCTGCCGCACGCACGCCGGCCGTGGCGCCCGGCCCCGGCCGCGTACGGCGACGGCCCCCACCCGTCGGTGGGGGCCGCCGTGCCGGGTGCCGGTGCCAGTGCCGGCCGTGCCCGGTGCCGGGCCGTCTCCTAGAGCGGCCAGTAGGAGCGCGTCCACGACCGCGGGCCGGGCTGCGGGCCGCGGGTGCGGGCGATCCTGGACGGGTCGGACCAGCCCTCGGGGACGCTCTCCGCGCCGCCGGAGGCCGCCGAGGCGGTAGCGGCGGCGCGCGCCTGGACCACCGCCAGGGCGGCGGCCAGCTCCTCCGGGGTGGGATTGCCCCGCAGAACCTTGATCATCGGGGGGCTCCTTAGAGGGGGATGTTGCCGTGCTTCTTCGGAGGGAGGTTTTCCCGCTTCGTACGCAGCTGACGCAGGCCGCGCACGAGGTGCGACCGCGTCTGGGACGGCATGACCACCGCGTCGACGTAGCCGCGCTCGGCCGCCGTGTACGGGTTGAGCAGGGCGTCCTCGTACTCCTGGATCAGCCGCGCCCGCGTCCCCTCGACGTCCTCGGCCTCCGCGATGGTGCGCCGGTGCAGGATGTTCACCGCGCCCTGCGCGCCCATCACCGCGATCTGCGCGGTCGGCCACGCCAGGTTCAGGTCGGCGCCCAGGTGCTTGGAGCCCATGACGTCGTACGCGCCGCCGAACGCCTTGCGCGTGATGACGGTGATCAGCGGGACCGTCGCCTCGGCGTACGCGTAGATGAGCTTGGCGCCGCGCCGGATGATGCCTTCGTGCTCCTGGCCGACACCCGGCAGGAAGCCCGGCACGTCGACGAAGGTCAGCACCGGGATGTTGAACGCGTCGCAGGTGCGGACGAACCGCGCCGCCTTCTCGCTGGCGTCGATGTCGAGGCACCCGGCGAACTGCATGGGCTGGTTGGCGACGATGCCGACCGGGTACCCCTCGACCCGCCCGAAGCCGGTGAGGATGTTCGGCGCGAACATCCCCTGCGTCTCCAGGAACTCCCCGTCGTCCAGCACGTGCTCGATGACGGTGTGCATGTCGTACGGCTGGTTCGCGCTGTCCGGGATGAGGGTGTCGAGCTCGCGGTCCTCGTCCGACAGCTCCAGGTCCGCCTCCTCCGGGAAGGCGGGCGGCTCGGAGAGGTTGTTCGACGGGAGGTAGGCCAGCAGCGACTTGACGTACTCGATGGCGTCCTTCTCGTCGCCGGCCATGTGGTGCGCGACGCCCGAGGTGGTGTTGTGGGTGCGGGCGCCGCCCAGTTCCTCGAAGCCGACGTCCTCGCCCGTCACCGTCTTGATGACGTCGGGGCCGGTGATGAACATGTGCGAGGTCTGGTCGACCATCACCGTGAAGTCCGTGATGGCGGGGGAGTAGACCGCCCCGCCGGCACACGGACCGACCACCAGGCTGATCTGCGGGATCACGCCCGAGGCGTGGGTGTTGCGGCGGAAGATCTCGCCGTACATGCCGAGGGCCATGACGCCCTCCTGGATGCGGGCGCCGCCGGAGTCGTTGATGCCGACCACCGGGCAGCCGGTCTTCAGCGCGAAGTCCATCACCTTGACGATCTTCTGGCCGAAGACCTCGCCGAGGGCCCCGCCGAACACCGTGAAGTCCTGGGAGAAGACCGCGACGGGCCGCCCGTCCACGGTTCCGTATCCGGTGACGACACCGTCTCCGTACGGGCGGTTCTTCTCCAGCCCGAAGTTGGTGGAGCGGTGCCGGGCGAACTCGTCGAGCTCCACGAACGAGCCCTCGTCCAGGAGGAGCTCGATGCGTTCGCGGGCGGTCAGCTTGCCCTTGGCGTGCTGCTTCTCGACGGCGCGCTCGGAGCCGGCGTGCGTCGCCTCGTGGATACGGCGCTGCAGGTCCGCGAGCTTCCCCGCGGTGGTGTGGATGTCGATCTGGGGCTGGGACTCTTGGCGCTCTGCCGGCTCGGACATCGGGATGCGGCTCCCTGCCTGGTCACGGGTTTGTTGGCTACTGACCCGTAGCGTATCGGCGCGGATACCGTTCGGCAGTGCGGTGTTTGCCACACCTACGCTGGCTTGCATGACGCCCTCCTTTGGTCCATCGCACGGCCCGTCCCCGCGTTCCGGAAACCGTTGGTCGGATCTCGAACGGCCTCCCCTGAACGCCGCCGCGCTGCGCCGCGCGCTCGTGCTGCCCGGCGGCCTGTGGACCTCGCTGGACGTCGTGGCCGCCACCGGCTCCACCAACTCCGACCTGGCGGCCCGGGCGGGGGCGCTGCCCGAGGGGGCCGTGCTCGTCGCCGAGGAGCAGACCGCGGGCCGCGGCCGCCTCGACCGCACCTGGTCCGCGCCCGCCCGCTCCGGCCTCTTCTTCTCCGTGCTGCTCAAGCCGCGGGTGCCCGCGGAGCGCCTGGCGTGGCTGCCGCTGCTCACCGGGGTCGCCGCCGCCACCGGGCTGGCCCGGGCGGCCGGTGTCGACATGTCGCTGAAATGGCCCAACGACCTGCTGGTGAAAGTTCCCGGGCCGCAGGGCAAGGAGGAGCGCAAGGCCGGCGGCATCCTCGCCGAGCGCGCCGGGGACGACGGCATCGTCGTCGGTCTCGGGCTCAACGTCACGCTGCGCGCCGACGAACTGCCCGTCCCGGCCGCCGGGTCGCTCGCCCTGGCGAACGCCGTCTCCACCGACCGGGACCCGCTGCTGCGCGCGGTCCTGCGCTCGCTGGAGCACTGGTACGGCCGGTGGACCGCGGCCGAGGGGGACCCGGCCGCCAGCGGGCTCCAGGAGGCGTACGCAGCGGGCTGCGCGACCCTGGGGCGCGGCGTACGGGCCGAGCTGCCCGGCGGCCGCACGCTGACCGGCGAGGCCGTCGCGATCGACGGCGGCGGGAGGCTGGTCGTCGCCCGCGCGGACGGAGGCGAACGGGAGGCGGTCGGCGCGGGGGACATCGTCCATCTGCGCCCGGTGGACTGAACGCGCTGCCGAACGCGGACGTGAGCCAGGGCACACCTGCCGTATCGTTGAGGCGATCCAGCGACAGATCGGCAGGGCAGTGCGCAGGGAACGGGCAGGAGGCGGCCGGTGACCGTCGACGACGCGAATTCGCGCGGGTCCGGATCCAGCGGGTCGGGCTCCGGTGATTCCGGGCCGGGCGGGCCGGGCGACTCCCAGGAGCCGGGCCATGCGCCCGGTGGGTCCCGCGACGCCGGACCGGGGGGCGGCGGTGCCGAGTACCCGACCCCCCACCACGTCGTCGACCACACGGCGGAGCCGACCGACGATCCTCTCGCCATCCGTCTGGAGCAATTGATCCTCGGCGCCGACCGGCGCTACACGCCGTTCCAGGCCGCCCGCACGGCCGGCGTCTCCATGGACCTCGCCTCGCGCTTCTGGCGGGCCATGGGCTTCGCCGACATCGGCCAGGCCAAGGCGCTCACGGAGGCGGACGTGCTGGCGCTGCGCCGGCTGGCCGGTCTGGTCGAGGCGGGGCTGCTGAGCGAGCCGATGGCGGTGCAGGTGGCGCGCTCCACCGGCCAGACCACGGCGAGGCTCGCCGAGTGGCAGATCGACTCGTTCCTGGAGGGCCTCACCGAGCCGCCCGAGCCGGGCATGACCCGGACCGAAGTGACGTATCCCCTGGTGGAGCTGTTGCTGCCGGAGCTCCAGGAGTTCCTGGTGTACGTGTGGCGGCGGCAGCTGGCCGCGGCGACGGGGCGCGTGGTGCAGGCCGCCGACGACGAGGAGATGGTCGACCGGCGCCTCGCGGTCGGTTTCGCGGACCTGGTCGGCTTCACCCGGCTGACCCGGCGGCTGGAGGAGGAGGAGCTCGGCGAGCTCGTCGAGGCGTTCGAGACGACCTGCGCGGACCTGGTCGCCGCGCACGGCGGGCGGCTGATCAAGACCCTCGGCGACGAGGTCCTCTACGCGGCGGACGACGCCGGCACCGCGGCCGAGATCGCGCTGCGGCTCATCGAGACCCTGGCGCACGACGAGACCATGCCCGCCCTGCGCGTCGGCATCGCCTTCGGGACGGTGACGACCCGGATGGGCGATGTCTTCGGTACGACGGTGAACCTGGCGAGCCGCCTCACCTCGATAGCGCCGAAGGACGCGGTCCTCGTGGACGGCGCGCTGGCCGAGGAGCTGTCGCGCACGGGCGAGGCCCCGGTGTCGGAGGCCCAGGTGGCGGAGGAGATCGCCCGCGCCGAGAAGGAGGGCGAGGCTCCGCCGTCGTACCGCTTCGCGCTCCAGCCGATGTGGCAGCGGCCGGTGCGCGGGCTCGGGGTGATCGAACCCTGGCTGCTGACGCGGCGGGAGCCTAAGATCCCCGGGTAGCGGTCGCTAACGCTCGTTAACCGGGAGGGTCTGAAGACATGTCGGAGCAGCGCTTCGGGGAGTTCGTCGCCGTACGCCGTCATGAGCACGTGGCGGAGCTGGTGCTCGACCGGCCCAAGGCCATGAACGCCGTCTCCACGGAGATGGCCCGCTCGATCGGCGCCGCGTGCGCCGCGCTGGGGGCCGATCCGTCCGTGCGCGTGACCGTGCTGACCTCCTCCAACGACAAGGCGTTCTGCGTCGGCGCCGACCTCAAGGAGCGCAACTCCTTCACCGACGCCGAGCTGGTGCGCCAGCGCCCCGTGGCGCGCGCCGCCTACACCGGTGTGCTGGAGCTGCCGATGCCGGCCGTCGCGGCGGTGCACGGCTTCGCGCTGGGCGGCGGGTACGAGCTGGCGCTCGCGTGCGACATCATCCTGGCCGACCCGACGGCGGTCATCGGGCTGCCCGAGGTGTCGGTGGGCGTGATCCCGGGCGGCGGCGGTACGCAGCTCCTGCCGCGCCGGGTCGGGGCCGCGCGGGCGGCGCAGCTGGTCTTCACGGCGGAGCGCCTGCGGGCGGAGGAGGCCGAGCGGTGGGGGCTGGTCGACGGGCTCGTGGACGACGCCCGTACGGGCGCGCTGGAGCTCGCCGCGCGCATCGCCGCCAACTCGCCGGTCGGGCTGCGGGCCGCCAAGCGGGCCATGCGCCTGGGCCAGGGGCTGGACCTGCGGGCGGGCCTGGAGGTCGAGGACGCGGCGTGGCGGTCGGTGGCCTTCTCGGGCGACCGGGCGGAGGGCGTGGCGGCCTTCAACGAGAAGCGCACACCGCAGTGGCCGGGGGAGTGACGGGTTCCGCGGACGGCCGGTACGCGGGCGGCCCGTGCGCCGCGGCCCCGGGGCGGTGCGTGAGCGGGCCCGCCGAGTGAAAAGTTCAGGGGCGTCCCTAAGCTTGAGGAATGGGTGAGGATGTCCGGCTACGCGCTGTAGTGGCGCTGGCGCAGTCGATGGCGGCGGCGCACACTCCGCGCGAGTCGTGGCGGGCAGCGGCGCTGGGCGCGCGGGACGCGCTCGGCGGCACGTTCGCGGCGCTCTCCACGTGGGAGCGCGACCTGGGCCGGCTGAGGGTGCTGGTGAACGCGGGGGAGCGGGACGCCGGGGAGGAGGAGTTCCCCGACGCGGAGACGTACCCGGTGCACCAGTTCTCCGAGATCACCGAGTTCCTGCACGAGCAGTGGGCCGGCGGTGGTGAGCCCCACGCCTGGGTGGAGACCGCGGACGGGCCGGGCCCCGGGGCGCACGGCTACTGCCAGCAGCGGGTGGCCGCCCTGCGGCGGCGGGGGCGCGGCTGCTGCGTGGTCGCGCCGATCGTGCTGCACGGGCGGGCCTGGGGCGAGCTGTACGTGGCCCGGCCGGCCGGGGCGCCGGTCTTCGACCGGGACGACGCCAAGTTCGCCACCGTGCTGGCGTCCGTCGTGGCGGCCGGGATCGCGCAGACCGAGCGGCTGGAGGAGGTCCGCAAGCTGGCCTTCACGGACCCGCTGACGGGTCTGGCGAACCGGCGGGCGGTCGACATGCGGCTGGACGAGGCGGTGGAGCGCTTCCTGCTGGACGGCTCGGTGGTCTCCCTGGTGGTCTGCGACCTCAACGGCCTCAAGAAGGTCAACGACACCCACGGCCACGCGGTGGGCGACCGGCTGCTGGAGCGGTTCGGCTCGGTGCTGTCGTACTGCGGGGCGATGCTGCCGGGCGCGCTGGCGGCGCGGCTCGGGGGCGACGAGTTCTGCCTGGTCTCGGTGGGGCCGGAGGCGGACGAGGTGGTCGCGGCCGCGGAGGAGCTGTGCGTCCGGGCCGGGGAGCTGGAGCTCGGTGAGGGCGTGGCCTGCGGTGTGGCGTCGACGGGCGACCCGATCGGCCCCGTCCCCTCGGCCCGGCGGCTGTTCCGGCTCGCGGACGCCGCACAGTACCGCGCGAAGGCGGCGCGCTCCCCGAAACCGGTGGTGGCGGGCCGCGACGGCACGGTGATCGCCCTGGCGGACCACCCGCCGGCCGCGGCCCGCGACCGCCGCCGCTTCCGTGACGCCCGCCCGGACCCGGTGCTGCTCCCGGAGCCCGGGCCGCTGCCCGAGCCGGCGGCGCCCGCGGGGCCGGACGAGCCGGACGCTCCGGGTGGTGGGTCCGGCGGAACGTAAGGAGCGCCGGGCAAGCAGGGTAGTGACACGTTGGGATTCAGTCCGTACGCTGCTGAATATGGATATGCACACAGTCGTGGTGGGGACGTCCGGCACCACCGCACGGGACGTCATCGCCGTGGCCCGCGGCAACGCCCGCGTCGAGCTGTCGCAGGACGCGCTCGCCGCCCTCGCCAAGGCCCGGGAGATCGTCGACGCCCTGGCCGCCAAGCCCGAGCCGGTGTACGGCGTGTCGACCGGCTTCGGAGCCCTGGCCACCCGGCACATCAGCCGGGAGCTGCGCGCCCAGCTGCAGCGCAACATCGTGCGGTCGCACGCCGCCGGCATGGGCGCGCCCGTCGAGCGCGAGGTCGTCCGGGCGCTGATGTTCCTGAGGCTGAAGACCGTCTGCTCCGGGCACACCGGCGTCCGGCCCGAGGTCGCGCAGACCATGGCGGACGTGCTGAACGCGGGCATCACCCCGGTCGTCCACGAGTACGGCTCGCTCGGCTGCTCCGGCGACCTCGCGCCGCTCAGCCACTGCGCCCTCACGCTCATGGGCGAGGGCGACGCCGAAGGCCCCGACGGCGTGGTCCGCCCCGCCGGGGAGCTGCTCGCCGCCCACGGCATCGAGCCCGTCGAGCTGCGCGAGAAGGAGGGGCTCGCCCTCCTCAACGGCACCGACGGCATGCTCGGCATGCTGATCATGGCCCTCCACGACCTCGACAGGCTCTACAAGTCCGCCGACATCACCGCCGCCCTGTCGCTGGAGGCGCTGCTCGGTACGGAGAAGGTCCTCGCGCCCGAGCTGCACGCCATCCGCCCGCACCCGGGCCAGGGCGCCGCCGCCGCGAACATGCTCGCCGTCCTCCGCGGCTCCGGCCTGACCGGCCACTTCCAGGAGGACGAGGCCCCGCGCGTCCAGGACGCCTACTCCGTGCGCTGCGCCCCGCAGGTCGCCGGCGCCGGCCGCGACACCATGGCCCACGCCCGCCTCGTCGCCGAGCGCGAGCTCGCCTCCGCGGTCGACAACCCGGTCGTCCTGCCGGACGGGCGCGTCGAGTCCAACGGCAACTTCCACGGCGCGCCCGTCGCGTACGTCCTGGACTTCCTCGCCATCGCCGCCGCCGACCTCGGCTCGATCGCCGAGCGGCGCACCGACCGGCTGCTGGACAAGAACCGCAGCCACGGCCTGCCGCCGTTCCTGGCCGACGACGCCGGTGTCGACTCCGGCCTGATGATCGCCCAGTACACCCAGGCGGCCCTGGTCAGCGAGCTGAAGCGACTGGCCGTCCCGGCCTCCGCCGACTCCATCCCGTCCTCCGCCATGCAGGAGGACCACGTCTCCATGGGCTGGTCGGCCGCCCGCAAGCTGCGCACCGCCGTCGCAAACCTGGGCCGGATCATCGCCGTCGAGCTGTACGCCGCGACCCGCGCCATCGAGCTGCGCGACGGTCTCACCCCGGCCCCCGCCTCCCGCGCCGCCATCGAGGCCCTGCGCGCGGCCGGCGTCCAGGGCCCCGGGCCGGATCGTTTCCTCGCGCCCGATCTGGAGGCCGCGGACGCCTTCGTACGGGAAGGGAAGCTCGTCGAGGCCGTGGAGCAGGTCACCGGCCCGCTGGCCTGACCGGCACCGCCCGGGCCACCGGGACGAACGGGGCGTACGCCGTCAGAGCGCGGTGTGCGCCCCGCGGCGTACCGCGAACGTCACCAGGCCCGCGCCGAGGCCCAGGAAGGCCGTGCCGCCGATCAGGTACGGGGTGGTGTCCACGCTGCCCGTGTCGGCGAGCACCAGACCGTCCCGGGCCTGTGCCCGGGCCCCGGCGGGGACCTGCGACGGGGCGGGTGCGGCGGACGGTTCCGTCCGTCCGGGAGCGGACGACTGCTCCACCGTGTCGACGGTGGCGTTGGCCGAAGGGACGAACCACAGCGCACAGAGCAGGCTCCCGGCGGCGGTGGCGGTCAGCAGCGGTCGACGTGCGACGGACACAGATTCAGATCCCCTTGCGGAACCGAGAATTGGTGGGTGCGCCGATGCTAATGAACACAGCGGGTCGCAGGAAAGTCGGGTGCCCCGGCAGCTTACGCTCCGTCATATGACCCCTTCTGAGACATCACGGTATGTGCGGCTTCGGGTGGAACTGACGTTGGAGATCACGGACACCGGTGAACTCACCGCCGCCGCCCTGGACCGCATCGACGCCGACGAATTCATGCCGGACGACGAGCGCACGCACGCCCGCGCGGCCGTCCGCGAGGACGAAGCGGAAGCTCTCGCGTACCTCGTCGAGCCCGCCGATCTGCTCGGCGACCTGCCCGGCACCGACCTCGTCCAGGCCTCCTGGACCAGCGAGCAGGTCGAGTACGACCCCGAGGCCGGGGAATGGGATCTGGACGACGACAACGACGACGACGAGTACGAGAGCGCGGACGAGGAGGAGCGGGTGTAGGCGCCGGGGACCGGGGGGCGAGCCGGTTCACGGGCCCCGGATCACTCGTCCGGGGCCCGTACCCGCATCCTGGGAACCGGCACCCGTCCTCCGCGCGTCGATCAGTGGTGTTCCCCACATCCTTCGCGGATTCGGAACCGGACGGGTTGTGATGGGTGTTGTTGAGACAGTGGGCAGGGATTCGGTGACGATGGAGAAGCGTGTGATGACGGACGGCAAGCGGCGCAAGGGCCTGATGGCCGCGTCCGCCCTGCTCGGTGGCGTGCTGGTCCTCACGGGCTGCAACGAGGGCGAGGCCGAGAGCAACGGCACCTCCGGCGGCTCCTCGCAGGCCCAGGTCGACGAGGCAGCGGCCAAGGACGCGTCGCAGGCCCGAATAGCGATCTCGCCGAAGAACGGCGCGATCAACGCCGGCATCAACGACGACGCCAAGGTCACCGTCACCGACGGCAAGCTCACCCAGGTCATCATGACCACGCAGGACGGCAAGGCCGTCCCGGGCGAGATGTCCGCCGACGGGACCAGCTGGAAGCCCGGCGAGCAGCTCGACCGTGCCACGACGTACAAGATCGCCGCGACCGCCAAGGACGCCGAGGGCCGCGAGGCCCACGAGAACTCCTCCTTCACGACCGTCTCGCAGGCCAACAGCTTCATCGGCAACTTCACGCCCGAGGACGGCTCCACCGTCGGCGTCGGCATGCCGGTCTCGATCAACTTCAGCAAGGCGATCACGGACAAGAAGGCCGTCCAGTCCGGCATCACCGTGACGTCGAGCGCCGGCCAGGAGGTCGTCGGCCACTGGTTCAACGGGCAGCGGCTGGACTTCCGGCCCGAGCAGTACTGGACCGCGGGCTCCACGGTCACGCTGAAGCTCAACCTCGACGGCGTCGAGGGCGCGGACGGCGTGTACGGCGTCCAGCAGAAGACCGTCACCTTCAAGATCGGCCGCAGTCAGGTGTCGACCGTCGACGTCGCCGCGAAGACCATGAAGGTCGTCCGGGACGGCAGGACGCTCAAGACCATCCCGATCTCCGCCGGCTCCCCGGAGAACCCGACCTACAACGGCCAGATGGTGATCTCCGAAAAGTTCAAGGAGACCCGGATGAACGGCGCGACGGTCGGCTTCACGGACGACGACGGCAAGGGCGAGTACGACATCAAGGACGTGCCGCACGCCATGCGGCTGTCCACCTCCGGCACCTTCATCCACGGCAACTACTGGGGTGCCGACTCCGTCTTCGGCAACGTCAACACCAGCCACGGCTGCGTGGGCCTGAACGACGTCAAGGGCGCGGGCGACCCGGGCCAGCCGGCCGCGTGGTTCTACGACAACTCGCTCATCGGTGACGTGGTCGTCGTGAAGAACTCCAAGGACAAGACGATCGCCCCGGACAACGGCCTCAACGGCTGGAACATGAGCTGGTCGGAGTGGAAGGCCGGCTCGGCCCTCTGACCCTCCCCGGCACGACGACGACGGCGGCGGTCCTCCTCCCGGGAGGGCCGCCGCCCTCGTCGTGCGCGGCTCACCGCGCCCCGGCGACCTCGTCCGCACCCCAGTTCGCCAGCAGCCGCAACGCGTCCGCCGACGGCGAGCCCGGCTCCGCCGTGTACGTCACCAGGGCCAGGTCGTGGTCGTCCGGCACCCGCAGCGTCTCGTACGTGAGCGTCAGCTCGCCCACCAGCGGATGGCGCAGCCTCTTGGTGCCGTGGCCCTTGTCCTGCACCGTGTGCGCCGCCCACAGCGTCCGGAACTCCGGGCTCTTCACGGACAGCTCGCCCACCAGCGCCGAGAGCCGCGGGTCGTCCGCCGAGCAGCCCGCGTACATCCGCAGCACGCTCACGACCTCCGTCGCCTTCGCGTCCCAGTCGGCGTACAGGTCCCGGGCGCCCGGGGCGAGGAACACCTGCCAGGCCATGTTCCGCTCGTCCGGCTCCAGGGCCGCGAAGTCGCCCAGCAGCGCCCGGGCCATCCGGTTCCACGCCACGATGTCCAGCCGCCGCCCCAGCAGATAGGCGGGCACCCCCTCCATCGCGTCCAGCAGGTGCTGCAGCTGCGGCCGCACCGCGTGCGCCCGGGTGGCCGCCGCGCGCCTCTTCTTCTTGTGCATCGGCTTGGCGAGGTGCGTCAAATGGGCGCGCTCGGCCTCCGTCAGCCGCAGCGCCCGGGCGATGGCGTCCAGGACCTCGGTGGAGACGTTGCGGCCGTTGCCCTGCTCCAGGCGCGTGTAGTACGCGACGGAGACCCCGGCGAGCTGCGCCAGCTCCTCCCGGCGCAGCCCCGGCACGCGGCGGTGGCGCCCGAAGTCGGGCAGCCCGACGTCCTCCGGCTTCAGCCGGGCCCGCCGGGACCGGAGGAACTCGCTCAGTTCGGCACGCTGGTCCATACCGCAAGTATTCCGGGTCGTACGCCGGGACAGGCCGCCGTCCCTGATCCTGCCAGTGGTACGCACACGGGTCGTACGTACGACAGAGGCCTGGGTGACCTGCGCAGATGACGACAGTCTTGCCGTCATGACCACGAACGTGACCGCATACGCAGCCCCCGCAGCCAACGCCCCGCTGGAGCGTACGACCATCCCCCGCCGGGCGGTCGGCGAGCACGACGTCCTCATCGAGATCAAGTACGCCGGCATCTGCCACTCCGACATCCACCAGGCCCGGGACGGCTGGGGCGAGGGCATCTTCCCGATGGTGCCCGGCCACGAGATCGCCGGGATCGTCGCCGAGACCGGCCCCGGAGTGACCCGGTACCAGGTCGGCGACCGCGTCGGCGTCGGCTGCTTCGTCGACTCCTGCCGCCGGTGCGACTACTGCCTCCAGGGGCTGGAGCAGTACTGCGCCGAGGGCATGACCGGCACCTACAACGCCCTCGACCGCGACGGCGAGCCCACCTACGGCGGCTACTCCACCCACATCGTCGTCGACGAGAACTACACCGTCCGCATCCCCGACGGCCTCTCCCTCGACGTCGCCGCACCGCTGCTGTGCGCCGGCATCACCCTCTACTCGCCGCTCGCCCGCTGGCAGGCGGGCCCCGGCAAGCACGTCGCCATCGTCGGCCTCGGCGGCCTCGGCCACATGGGCGTGAAGATCGCCCACGCGCTCGGGGCCGAGGTCACCGTGCTCAGCCAGACCCTGCGCAAGCAGGAGGACGGGCTGAGGCTGGGTGCCGACCACTTCCACGCGACCGGCGACCCCGAGACCTTCCGGAAGCTGGCCGGCTCCTTCGACCTGATCGTCTCGACCGTGTCGGCACCGCTGGACTTCAGCGCCTACCTCGGGCTGCTGAAGACCGACGGCGCGCTGGTGAACGTGGGCGCCCCCGAGGAGCCCGTCTCGCTCAACCTCTTCTCGCTCATCGGCGGCCGCCGGACGCTGGCCGGCTCGATGATCGGCGGGATCGCCGAGACCCAGGAGATGCTCGACTTCTGCGCCGAGCGCGGACTGGGCGCCGAGATCGAGCTGATCAGCGCGGAGCGGATCAACGAGGCGTACGAGCGGGTGCTGCGCAGCGACGTCCGCTACCGCTTCGTGATCGACGCCTCGACCATCCGGTCATGACCTCCGGGGTAATCGACCCCGTCCGCCGGCGCCGGGAGCATGGGGTCATCCGGACCACACAGGAGGACCCCATGACCGCGTACGCCATCGGCAGCCTGCGTCCCACCGCCGTCGTGCACGACGAGGTGCTGGAGTACATGGAGCGCATCCAGGGCACCCTCGACCCCTTCGGGGGCCACTTCCTGGTGCACGGCGCGCCCGCCCTCGAGGTGCGCGAGGGCCGCTGGGAGACCGCGATCGTGATCATCGGCTTCCCGTCCATGGACCACGCCCGCCGGTGGTACGACTCCGACGCCTACCAGGCCCTCATCCCGCTGCGCACGCGCCACATGCAGGGCGACATCATCCTGGTCGACGGCGTCGCCCCCGGCTACGAAGCGGCGGCGACGGCCGCCCGGCTGCGCGCGGCTCAGTCGGCCCGGACGACACCGACCGGGCAGGAGACGCCTGTGCCGCCGATGCCGCAGTAACCGCCCGGGTTCTTGTCCAGGTACTGCTGGTGGTACGCCTCCGCGGGGTAGAAGGGGCGGCCGTCCGCCGGGAGGATCTCCGTGGTGATCGCGCCGTACCCGGAGCCCGCCAGCACCTCCTGGTAGGCGTCGCGGGAGGACCGCGCGGCCGCGGCCTGGGCGGGGGAGTGGGTGTAGAGCGCCGAACGGTACTGGGTGCCCACGTCGTTGCCCTGGCGGAAGCCCTGCGTCGGGTCGTGGGACTCCCAGAACAGCTTCAGCAGCGTCGTGTACGCGACGACCGACGGGTCGAAGACGACACGGACCACCTCCGTGTGGCCCGTCAGGCCCGAGCACACCTCTTCGTACGTCGGATGCGGCGTGTGGCCGCCCTGGTAGCCGGCGAGGGTCGTCCACACGCCGTCCGTCCGCCAGAACTTCCGCTCGGCACCCCAGAAGCAGCCCAGCGCGAAGTCCGCCACCTCCAGGCCGTCGGGGTAGGGGCCCGCGAGGGGGTTGCCGAGGACCGTGTGGCGGTCGGGCAGGGCGAACTGCGGCGCGGGGCGGCCCGGGAGGGCCTGCTCGGGGGTGGGGAGCACGGGGGTGCGGCCGTGGAACATGCGGGTCTCCTCGTCGGTGGCTGCCGACCCGTACAACGTACGGACCGGCGCACCGATTCCTGGACGGCGAGCGGCTGCCGCGGGGAGGGCCGCGGGTCAGTGCGGGAGCGTCGCCGGGCTGCCGCCGTTCGCCTCGTAGCCCGCGACCGCGAGCGCACGGTGGATCGCGTACTCGGCCGCCGGGTCCTCGCTCAGCGTCCACGGCAGCGCGCCCACATGACCGTCCACGTGCACCAGCTGGTGCATCGCCTCGGCCCACCGCTCCGCCCGCACCAGGAAGTGGATCAGCAGGTGGCGCACGTGCGCCAGCATCGGGTCGTCGGGGCGGGCCGAGTGCACCGCGTACAGCGCGCCCCGCATGGCCTTGGAGACCACCTCGGTGCCGTAGAAGTCCTGCACCAGCGCCACCTCGGGCAGGTGCTCGAAGACCGCGAACAGCGGCAGCGCGGCGAGCAGCGAGCCCTGCGGGGCGCGCGCGGCGGCCGCCGTCGCGAACTGGTCCGCGTCCCGGCGCGAGCCGTGCCACTTCTCGCACCAGTAGTGCAGGGCGGCCAGGTGCGCCCCCATGTGGTGCGGCGCCCGGTCGATGATCTTCGCCCAGACCTGGTCGAACTGCTCGGGCGAGTAGCCCAGTCCGCGCGCCACGGCCAGCTCGATGATGTACGGCACGGGGTCGCCGGGGGCCAGCAGCGCGGCCTCGCCGCACACCGTCCGCGCCTCCTCCAGGATGATCCGGAAGTCGTCCGTGCCCGCCGACGACGAACGCCACGCCTGCTGCACCAGGAACTCCGCGTGCACCGCCGCGCCGCCCGGGTCCTTCGGCTTCTCCGCCCGCCAGGCCCGCAGCCACGCGCCGCCGGTGCCCGGCTGCTGCTGGAGCTCCAGCGACGCGGCGCCCGCGAACGCCTGCACGCGCTGCCAGCGCACCTCGCCGTCCCTGTCCGTGCCGGCCAGCAGCTGCGAGGCGGCCCGCCAGTCCTGCGTCCGCTGCACCACGTCCAGCACGTCCACGAGGTCCTGGTCCGGCCCCGGCATCCGCACGTCGAGCTCCTCCTGGCGCAGGAAGCCGTACGCGCTCGGGTCGGCGGCGTCGGGCGCGCCGGGGTCGACCAGCCGGATGCCGTCGCGGCGGCGCCTCAGCCACGGCACGACGATCACGCCGATCAGGCCGACGGTGAACAGGAACCAGAGAATCTCCATGTGCCCATTGTCCCGGACGGCTCGGACACCCCGTGGGCCCGGACTACGCTCGGGCCCATGAGCGACCAGCACACCCACCAGAGCTTCGAGACCCGCGCCATCCACGCGGGCAACACCGCCGACCCGCTGACCGGCGCGGTCGTCCCGCCCATCTACCAGGTGTCCACCTACAAGCAGGACGGTGTGGGCGGACTGCGCGGCGGCTACGAGTACAGCCGCAGCGCCAACCCCACCCGTACCGCGCTGGAGGAGAACCTCGCGGCGCTGGAGGGCGGGCGCCGCGGCCTGGCCTTCGCCTCCGGCCTCGCCGCCGAGGACTGCCTGCTGCGCGCGCTGCTCGTGCCCGGCGACCACGTGGTCATCCCGAACGACGCCTACGGCGGCACCTTCCGGCTGTTCGCCAAGGTCGTCGCGCGCTGGGGCGTGGAGTGGTCCGTCGCCGACACCTCCGACCCGGCGGCGGTCCGGGACGCGATCACCGACCGTACGAAGGCCATCTGGGTCGAGACCCCGTCGAACCCGCTGCTGGGCATCACCGACATCGCGGCCGTCGCCGACGTCGCCCGCACCGCGGGCGTCAAGCTGGTCGTCGACAACACCTTCGCCAGCCCCTACCTCCAGCAGCCGCTCGCGCTCGGCGCGGACGTCGTCGTCCACTCCCTGACCAAGTACATGGGCGGTCACTCCGACGTCGTCGGCGGCGCGCTGGTCACGGCGGACGAGGCGCTCGGCGAGGAACTGGCCTACCACCAGAACGCCATGGGCGCGGTGGCCGGTCCCTTCGACTCGTGGATCGTCCTGCGCGGCATCAAGACGCTCGCGGTCCGCATGGACCGGCACAGCAGCAACGCGGCCCGGGTGGCCGAGATGCTCACGCAGCACCCCAAGGTGACGCAGGTCCTCTACCCGGGCCTGCCGGAGCACCCCGGGCACGAGGTCGCCGCCAAGCAGATGAAGGACTTCGGCGGCATGATCTCCTTCCGGGTGACGGGCGGCGAGGAGGCGGCGGTCGAGGTGTGCGACCGCGCGCAGCTGTTCACGCTGGGCGAGTCCCTCGGCGGCGTCGAGTCGCTCATCGAGCACCCGGGCCGCATGACCCACGCGAGCGTGGCGGGTTCGCTGCTGGAGGTGCCCGGCGACCTGGTGCGGCTGTCGGTCGGCATCGAGAACGTCGACGACCTGCTCGCGGACCTGACCCAGGCGCTGGGCTGAGCCCCCGATTCGGGCTGAGCGCGGACCTGGGCCGAGCGCTGGCTCGGGGTGAGCCCGGCTCCGCCTCCGGGGGCGACTCAGCGGTACGGGCCCGGCCGCGCGGCCGGACCCGTACCGCGCGTGCCGGATGGGGCGGGCGGGCGGTCGTGCCGCTCCGGCCGTGCCGTCCCGCCCGGCGGCGGTTCGGTCCGGGGCCCGGGCCGCCCGGTCTCAGAAGCCCTCGACCACGGGCGTGGTCCCCGACGGCGGCGGTGTCCAGGGCTCCGCGGCCGACGCCCACACCGCGAACGCGATCCCCGCGGCGGTGAGCAGCAGCCACCCCGCCCGCCGCACCGCGCGCGCGTGACGCAGCCGCCGGCCGCCCCGCGCGACCGCCCGCGCCACGAGGTCATCCGGGACACGGGGGTGCGGTGGCGCCTCCAGCAGGCGCCGGACCTCGGCCTCCTTGCGGTCGTTCACGGCGTCACCGCCCGGTCCGGTGCCCCCGGCGGGGCCACGGGCGTGGCCGCACCGTGGCGCAGGGCGGCCACCGCGCGCGTGCAGACCGCGCGCACCCGCTCCACCGGCAGGCCCAGCAGGGCCGCCGCCTGCTCCTCGGCGACGCCCTCGTACAGCCGCAGGACCAGGACGAGCCGCTCCTGAGGGGTCAGCCGGGACAGCAGGCCGCCTGCGGCGGGGCGGTGGAAGCGCCAGGCCGCGCGGGCGAACCGGGCGACCAGCTCCTGGCGCGCCCTGTCGTACGGATCGTCGTCGCGCAGCCGGTCCCAGCGGGCGTACGTCGCGGCCAGCGCGGCCGTCAGCAGCTCCTGCGCCCGCGGGTTGCGCGCGGGCGGCTCGGCCGTCAGGAGCGTCGCGGCATGGAGCAGCCGCCCGGCCGCGCCCCCGGCGAACTCCGCGAAGCCCCGGGCGCGGTGGTGTGGTGCCGTCGCCTGCCGCCGCTCTCGCACGCCTTCATACGAGACGACCGGGCGGCCGGGGTCAAGACGTCGGCGCGGCCTCGGTCGCGGCGGCCCCCTCCGCGGGTGCCGGGGCGGTGGCCTCTGCCGCGGCCTCGGCGGGGGGCAGACCGGCCTGGCGGGCGGAGAGCGCGGAGTTGAAGCGGGTCAGGAGCGCGCAGAACGACTCGCGCTCCGCCTCCGTCCAGCCGTCCGTCACCTGGGCCATCAGCTCGCGCCGCGAGGAGCGGACCTCTTCGAGCCGGGCCTGTCCGCGCGGGGAGAGCTGGAGCACGACCGCGCGGCCGTCCTCCGGGTGCGAGGTGCGCTTGACCAGACCGGTGTCGACCAGCGGCGCGACCTGGCGGGTGACCGTGGAGGAGTCGATGCCCATCCCGGCCGCGAGCGCCTTGACGCCCATCGGGCCTTCCTGGTCGAGCCGGTTGAGCAGCAGGTACGCGGCCCGGTCCATCGAGTTGCGGAGCTGTCCGGTGCCGCCGAGGCGGGTCTGCTCGGCCCGCCGGGCGAAGACGGCCACCTGGTGCTGGAGGGCATCGAGGAGACCTTGGTCAAGATCAGTCGTCATGTCCTGTGATGTGGGCATGGCTGGGGCTCTCTCGTGCGTGGTGGTCGGTTGGTGGGGGACAGAGTACGCGGACCCGCGCGCGTCCGTACCAGCGCTGCACGAACGTGATGAGCCGCGGCATGAGCTGCGAGACTGGCCGTCATGAGCTTCCGTACGTCACGCCCCTCACACCCGCTCATCCTCGACGACGTCCGCGGGGCGCAGAAGATGCTGTCGGGCGTGGCCCGCATGACGCCGATGGAGGGCAGCAGGCACCTGTCCGCGCTGGTGGGGGCGCCCGTGCACCTCAAGTGCGAGAACCTCCAGCGGACCGGTTCGTTCAAGCTGCGCGGGGCGTACGTGCGGATCTCCGGGCTGCGCCCGGAGGAGCGGGCGGGCGGGGTCGTCGCCGCGTCCGCCGGGAACCACGCGCAGGGCGTCGCCCTCGCCTCCTCGCTGCTCGGCGTGCGCTCCACCGTCTTCATGCCGGTCGGCGCCCCGCTGCCGAAGGTGGCGGCGACCCGGGAGTACGGCGCGGACGTACGGCTGCACGGACACGTGGTGGACGAGACGCTGGCCGCCGCGGAGGAGTACGCCCGGGTGACGGGCGCGGTGTTCATCCACCCCTTCGACCACCCGGACATCATCGCGGGGCAGGGCACGGTGGGGCTGGAGATCCTGGAGCAGTGCCCCGAGGTGCGCACGATCGTCGTCGGCATCGGCGGGGGCGGGCTGGCGGCGGGCATCGCGGTGGCGGTGAAGGCGCTGCGTCCGGACGTGAAGGTGATCGGCGTGCAGGCGCGGGCCGCGGCGGCCTACCCGCCGTCGCTGGAGGCCGGGCGCCCCGTCGTGGTGGACACCGCGCCGACGATGGCGGACGGCATCAAGGTGGGCCGCCCCGGGGACGTGCCGTTCGCGATCGTCGAGGAGCTCGTCGACGAGGTCCGCACGGTCTCCGAGGACGAGCTGTCGTCGGCCCTCCTGCTGTGCCTGGAGCGGGCGAAGCTGGTGGTGGAGCCGGCCGGGGCGAGCCCGGTGGCCGCGCTCCTCTCCGCCCCGGAGAGCTTCCAGGGCCCGGTGGTGGCGGTGCTGTCGGGCGGGAACGTGGACCCGCTGGTGCTCCAGCGCATCCTGCGGCACGGCATGTCGGCGGCGGGGCGCTACCTGAGCCTGCGGCTGCGGCTCACGGACCGGCCGGGGGCGCTGGCCACGCTGCTCGGCGTGCTGTCCGTGGTCGACGCGAACGTCCTGGACGTCGGTCACGTACGCACCGACCCGCGCCTCGGACTCACCGAGGTCGAGGTGGAGCTGCACCTGGAGACCAAGGGTCCCGAGCACTGCCGGGAGGTCGGGGCGGCGCTGCGGGACGCCGGGTACGTGGTCATCGGCTGAGGCGGGACGCGCCGGGTATCGCGAGTCATCGGCTGAGGCGGCTCGTGCCGGGTATCGCGAGTCGGCGTCCCCGGGGTGTCGCGACAGGCGCCCCTCGGGTATCGCGAGTGGGATTCCTTGTAGGACGCGATGTATCGCGTTAGGGTGAAACGGGCTGTCTCGTTCGCCGGGCGCCGCATGCCCGGCGTCCCTAGGCTCTGGGTAGTGCATCGGCCGAAAACTGCCGCAACCCACCGCACCGCCCGTACAACGCCTGGCCCATGCAGCACCCGGTCCTCGCCTCGGTGCTGTGGTCGCTGCTGATCCTCGTGGTCTTCCGCACCCTGGCGGTCCGCAAGTACCGCTCGGCGGCCGCCTGACCCGATCGCCCGACCTGATCGTCCGACCCGGCCGCCGGGCCGGACGCGGGCACGAGGAAGGGGCCGGACCGCGTCATGCGGTCCGGCCCCTTCGCCGTTCGTGGGGGCCGGTCAGCCCTGGTACGGCTTGGCCTCCAGGATCGTGACGGACGCCTTCTTGCCGTTCGGCAGCTCGTACTCCGCGTCCTCGCCGACCTTCTTGCCGTTGACGCCCGAGCCGAGCGGCGACTGCGGGGAGAACGTCTCGATGTCGGAGCTCGCGTACTCGCGGGAGGCCAGCAGGAAGGTGAGGGTGTCGTCCTCGTCGCCGTCGAAGGCGATCGTGACCACCATGCCGGGCGCGACGACGCCGCTCTCCGTGGGAGCCTCGCCGACCTTCGCGTGCTCCAGGAGCTGGGTCAGCTGGCGTACGCGCAGCTCCTGCTTGCCCTGCTCCTCCTTGGCCGCGTGGTACCCGCCGTTCTCGCGCAGGTCGCCCTCCTCGCGCGCCGCCGCGATCTTGGCGGCGATCTCGGTTCGCGCGGGACCAGACAGGTACTCCAGCTCGGCCTTGAGCTGGTTGTACGCCTCCTGGGTGAGCCAGGTGACGTTCTCGCTGGTCTGGGTCACAGGTGCTCCTCGTCGGTACTGGGAATACAAAGCATCGCCCTACCCAGAAGGATTCTGCCTTCCTGGATGGGCGAAACCACGAGCCTAACAATTTCATGGGGAAAGGGGGAGGACGAAAGTCACGTATCTTTCGTCTCCGCAGGTCAGAGCGGAATCCGACAGGGCCGATCCGGTTACTGCGACGCCTCGGACGTGCAGCCGAGCAGCTCGGCGCTGGTCGCCTTGGCCGTCGTGCGGACCGTGACGATCTCGTCGATCCGGTCCGCGGCCCGGTCGAAGCGGACCTCCTTGCGGCCCACCTCGCTGCCGTCCTCCGCGAGCGCGCGCAGGGTGCAGTAGCCCCGGGCCGACGGCTCCTTGCGGACCTCCAGGTGGACGGCCACCCGGTCCTCCGCGGAGAGGTCGAATTTGATCACTTCGGCGCTGATCTTCTGGCCGGCGACGTAGTCGTACCCGAACCAGCCGATCAGGGCGAGCAGGCTGGCGCCCAGGACCGAGCCGACGATCTTGAGCTTGCGGTCGGCACGCTCGTCCGCCGAGCGGCCGTAACGGCCCTCGGGCAGCCCTTCCCGTACCGCGCTCATGATCGTCCTTTCCCGCGCCGGTCCCTGCGGCGGTTCCGTACCCCCGGGCGACGGAATTTTCCGCGCGCCGATTCCGTCACTATAGAAGCCGCCGATGCGACCAATCGATGAGGATCCGTCTTGACTGAGCAGCTGCGACTGATGGCCGTCCACGCCCATCCCGACGACGAGTCGAGCAAGGGCGCGGCCACCATGGCCAAGTATGTGTCCGAGGGGGTGGACGTGCTGGTCGTCACCTGCACGGGCGGCGAGCGCGGCTCCATCCTCAACCCGAAGCTCCAGGGCGACAAGTACATCGAGGAGAACATCCACGAGGTGCGCCGCAAGGAGATGGACGAGGCCCGCGAGATCCTCGGCGTCCGCCAGGAGTGGCTCGGCTTCGTCGACTCCGGCCTCCCGGAGGGCGACCCGCTGCCGCCGCTGCCGCAGGGCTGCTTCGCCCTGGAGGACGTCGACAAGGCGGCCGGCCGGCTGGTGAGGTCCATCCGCCGCTTCCGCCCGCAGGTCATCACGACCTACGACGAGAACGGCGGCTACCCGCACCCCGACCACATCATGACCCACAAGATCACGATGGTGGCGTTCGACGGTGCGACGGACGCGGAGAAGTACCCGGAGTCCGAGTTCGGTCCCGTCTGGCAGCCGTCGAAGGTCTACTACAACCAGGGCTTCAACCGGCCGCGCACGGTCGCGCTGCACGAGGCGCTCCTCGCCCGGGGCCTGGAGTCCCCGTACGGCGAGTGGCTGGAGCGCTGGAAGGAGTTCGAGCGCGCCGAGCGGACCCTGACCACGCACGTCCCCTGCGGCGACTTCTTCGAGATCCGCGACAAGGCCCTGATCGCGCACGCCACGCAGATCGACCCGGACGGCGGCTGGTTCCGCGTCCCCCTGGAGCTCCAGAAGGAGGTCTGGCCGACCGAGGACTACGAGCTCGCCAGGTCTGTGGTGGACACCTCCCTCCCCGAGGACGACCTCTTCGCGGGCATCCGGGACAATGCCTGACATGAGCGCACACCAGGCACTGACCCAGCTCGTCCCGATCGCCGCCAAGGAGTTCGACGAGAACAAGGTGACCCCCGGCGTCCTCGGGTTCATCGTCTTCGCCGTCATGGCGCTGGCCGTATGGATGCTGATGAAGTCGATGAACCGCCACATGGGCAAGGTCGACTTCGAAGAGGCCCCCGAGCCGGCGAAGACCGCCAGGACGGCCGAGGCCGCCGAATAGACCCCGCCGCCCGCCCGCGGCCCCCGCGCACGGGGGCCGCGGGCGGACCGCTGCCGTGAGGACCGCGGCCGCGGGTGTCGCGCGCGGGTCATGGGCGGGGCTCCGCCGGGGCCGGGACGCCCATCACCTCCCGGGCCGGGCGCGCCGGCGTGAGGCCCAGCGGCCAGGCCTGCCAGGGGGACTCCAGGCGGATGCCGCGCTCCAGCACCAGGGCCCAGGCCGCGAGGCTCTCGTCCAGTCGCGGGTCGCGCGCGGGGTGCTTGCCGTCCCGCAGGGCGGTCAGCTCCTGCTGGGCGACGACCGTGCCCACCTCCACACCGCCCGGTGAGGCGTACGGCAGCAGCGTGCAGCGCAGGAAGCGCGCCCAGTCCGCGCCGCGGCGGTCCTCGTACGAGGCGAACAGCTCCGCCGCCTCGTCGCACAGGGCGAGCGCCTGGGGCGCCTTGCCGTTGCCCGCGTCGATGACGGCCAGCTCCAGGCAGGTCCACGCTTCGCCGTGGGCGACCCCGATGCGGCGGAAGTCCGCGCGGGCGTCCACCAGGAGCTGGCGGGCGAAGCCCGAGTTGCGCAGGTTCCCCGTCTGCGCGGCGCGCTGGTCCCGGGTCAGGCGGCCCGCGTGGTGGCGGGCGCACGCCAGACCGTAGACGTCGCGCATCCGCGAGAACATCCCGCGCGCCCGCTCCAGCTCCCGGACAGCCTCGTCGACGTCGCCGCGCTCCTCCAGCGCCTGGCCCAGGTAGTACAGCGTCCACGCCTCACCGCGCACGTCCTCGTTCTCCCGGTGCCGCGCCAGGGCGGTGCGCAGCTGCTCCAGCGCCTCGCCCGCGTCGCCGGCCACCAGACGGACCCGGCCCAGCTGCGTCAGCGCCCACGCCTCGCCCCGCCCGTCGTGCGTCCGCCCGTACAGGTCGAGCGCCGCGCGCAGGGCCGTCTCCGCCGGCCCCACCTCGCCCGTCCGCAGGCGCGCCTGGCCCAGCTGGAAGCTCGCCCACGCCTCGCCGTGCAGCGACTCGCCCTCCCGGTGCAGCGCCAGCGACCCGTCCAGCAGGCTCAGCGCCTCGGCCACGTTCCCCCGGTCCCGCTCCACCGCCGCCAGGGCGTGCATCGTCCAGGCCCGGTCCGCCGCCAGCTCCGGCGCGCCCTGCAGCGCCAGCGCCTCCCGCAGCCGCGCCGCCGCCTCCGGCAGGTTGCCCTGGTGGTGCAGCGTGATGCCGAGCGAGCACAGGGCCAGGGCGGCGCCCGCGTCCTGCTGCGCCTCCTGGTACAGCGACACCACCGACGTCAGGGTCGTCCGGGCGGTGTCCAGCTCGCCCAGCTGGCGCGCCGCGATGCCCGTGCGCCACTGCACCGACCGCACCAGCAGCCCCTGGTCCACCGCCTCGGTGAGCTGCTGCAGCTCACCCAGCCGGTACAGGTCGCCGCGCAGCAGGCAGTAGTCGCACAGAGCGCCCAGCAGGTGCAGCACCGTCTGCCGGGAGACGCCCTCCGCGTGCCGCAGCGCCGCCGTGATGGACCCGGACTCGTCGTCCAGCCAGCGCAGCGCCGCGTCCAGCGACGCGAAGCCGTGCCCGTCGAAGCGGGTCCGGCCGACACGGGTGGACATCTTGCCGTCCACCATGCGGATCACCGCGTCGGCGA
The DNA here is from genome assembly GCF_044455245.1 of Streptomyces sp. NPDC051310. Lineage (NCBI taxonomy): Bacteria > Bacillati > Actinomycetota > Actinomycetes > Kitasatosporales > Streptomycetaceae > Streptomyces > Streptomyces sp. NPDC051310. Next base: position 291,525 of record NZ_JBITEO010000005.1, on the reverse strand, counting down.
GCTCCGCGTAGTTGCGGATCAGCCGCTCCTGCGCGGCGGTGACCTCGCCCGCGTCCTCCTCCTCCCGCAGCCGCGCCGCCGCGAACGCCCGCACCGCGTCGTGGAGCCGGAACCGGTCACCGCGCACCTGGTCCAGCAGGCCGGCCCGCGCCAGCTGCCGCAGCAGCTGCTGCGCCTCCTCCTCCCCGGCCCCCAGCAGCGCGGCGGCCGCCGCCGCGCCCAGTGAGGCCCGGCCCGCCAACGCCAGCCGCCGCAGCAGCCGCCGCTCCTCCTCGTCCAGGTGCGTGGCGTACCGGGCGGCGACCACCCGCTCCACCGGACCCGCGCCTCCCGGCCCCCGCGCCAGCAGCCGGGCGACCTCGCCCGCCGGCGCCTCCGCACCGACCGCCGCCCCCGCCACCCGCAGTGCCAGCGGCAGCCCGCCGCACAGCTCCCGCAGCCGCTCCGTGGCCCGCGCGTCGTACGGGCCGGGCTCCCGGTCCCGGGCCGCTTCCCGCAGCAGCTCCTCGGCCCCCGCCTCGTCCAGGCCGCCCACCGCGAGCCGGTGCACCCACGCCGGCACGTCCTCGCCCAGCTCCAGCGGTTCGCGCGCCGTCACCAGCACCAGGCTGTCGGAGCGCTCCGGGAGGAGGGTGCGCACCTGGCGGGCGTCGTGCGCGTCGTCCAGCACCACCGTGACCGGCAGCCCGGTCAGGTGCTGGTGGTACACCTCGACCAGCCTGCGCACCTGGTGCTCCGCCGACGAGGAGTCCCGCAGCAGCAGTTGCTCGCGCGGCGCGCCCAGCCGGTTGAGCAGGTTCAGCAGCGCGTCCCGCGTCGTCAGGGGCGGTTCGTGGCCGCCCTCGCCGCGCAGGTCGACCAGGCACGCCCCGCGGAACAGGTCGCGCAGCCGGTGCGCCGCCCGCACGGCCAGGGCGGTGCGGCCCGCGCCGGGCTCGCCGTGCAGCACCACCACCACGGGACGGGTCTCGGTGGAGGCGCGCGCCGCCCGCACCCACCGCTCGATCTGCTCCAGCTCCGCGCGCCGCCCCGCGAACGGCGCGTCCGGCTCCGGAAGGTGTCCGTAGGACTGCTCCAGGGCCGCGCGCCGGCGGGAGACCGCGCTGCGGTCGAGCCCCCGCAGCTGCGGCGCCGCCTTCGGCCCCGGCTTCTTCGGGGCGGCCGCCGCCAGCATCCGCTGCTGGTCGAGGAACGGACGGATGCCCCGCACCTCCAGCGCCGTGAGCCACTCCAGCCGCAACTGCTCCGCACCGCCCGGCCGGCTCAGGGCGGCCGCCCTGCGCTGCGCGGCCGGCCAGTGTCCCGCGGTCGCCTTCAGCACCGTCGTCGCGGCCCCGGCGGCCGCCACCACCGCACCGGCGCCCAGCGCCGTGCCCGCCGCCGTGCCCAGGGCCAGGTCCGCGCCCACCGCCGCGGCCGCCGCGACGGCCGTCACCAGCGCGGACGTGCCCACGACCGGGCCGCGCAGCCGCTCCGCCAGCGGCTGCCGCCCGGCCTGCGCCTCCTCCAGCGCCCGTACGTACGCCTCGTACTCCTCGGCCGCGGGCGCGGCCAGCGCCTCCAGCGCGGCCCGCCCGCGCGCCAGCAGCACGGCCGCGTCGGCCCGGCCGCCCGAGCGCCGGACCTCCTCCTCCACGGCACGCACCAACAGCCGCTCCGCCTCCCCGCGATGGCCGTCCCGCAGGTGTCCGTCCCGCATCCGCTCGTCGCGCATGTGCGTCCCCCTCCGCCGCGTTCCGTCAGCAGGCCCGGCGACAAGTGTCCGTCGTACGGACGATCGGCGCGAGGGCCTGTGGACAACCCCGGGCCGGGCCGGGGCGCCGGGTCCGCTTCCCCCGTCCCGTCCGGCAGGATGGGTGGTATGGCGAACCGACTGGCCCATGAGACGTCCCCGTACCTCCTCCAGCACGCCGACAATCCGGTCGACTGGTGGCCCTGGTCGGAGGGGGCCTTCGCGGAGGCCCGGCGGCGTGGTGTGCCCGTGCTGCTGAGCGTCGGCTACAGCTCGTGCCACTGGTGCCACGTCATGGCGCACGAGTCGTTCGAGGACGCGACGACCGCCGCGTACCTCAACGAGCACTTCGTGCCGGTCAAGGTCGACCGCGAGGAGCGGCCGGACGTCGACGCCGTGTACATGGAGGCCGTGCAGGCCGCCACCGGCCAGGGCGGCTGGCCCATGACGGTGTTCCTCACACCGGAGGCCGAGCCGTTCTACTTCGGTACGTACTTCCCGCCGTCGCCCCGCCACGGCATGCCCTCCTTCCAGCAGGTCCTCGAAGGTGTCCGGGCGGCCTGGACGGACCGCCGCGAGGAGGTCGGCGAGGTCGCCGGCAACATCGTGCGGGAGCTGTCGGGGCGCTCCCTGGCCTTCGGCGGGGCCGGTGCACCCGGTGAGCAGGAGCAGGCGCAGGCGCTGCTGGGGCTGACCCGCGACTACGACGCGCGGTACGGGGGCTTCGGCGGGGCGCCCAAGTTCCCGCCGTCCATGGTGATCGAGTTCCTGCTGCGCCACCATGCCCGCACCGGGGCGGAGGGTGCGCTGCAGATGGCCGCCGACACGTGCGAGGCCATGGCGCGCGGCGGGATCTACGACCAGCTCGGCGGCGGGTTCGCCCGCTACTCGGTGGACCGCGAGTGGGTCGTGCCGCACTTCGAGAAGATGCTCTACGACAACGCCCTGCTGTGCCGCGTCTACACGCACCTGTGGCGGGCCACCGGCAGTGACCTGGCCCGGCGGGTGGCGCTGGAGACGGCCGACTTCATGGTGCGCGAACTGCGCACCGCGGAGGGCGGTTTCGCCTCCGCGCTCGACGCGGACAGCGACGACGGCACGGGCAGGCACGTCGAGGGCGTCTTCTACGTGTGGACCCCCGAGCAGCTGCGCGAGGTGCTGGGCGAGGAGGACGCCGCGTACGCCGCCCGGCACTTCGGCGTCACCGAGGAGGGCACCTTCGAGCACGGCTCCTCCGTCCTCCAGCTGCCGCAGAACGCCGGGGTCGCCGACGCCGAGCGGGTCGGGCGGATCCGGCAGCGGCTCCTCGACGCCCGCGACCGGCGCCCGCGCCCCGGCCGGGACGACAAGGTGGTCGCCGCCTGGAACGGGCTCGCGATCGCCGCCCTCGCCGAGACCGGCGCCTGCTTCGACCGCCCCGATCTGGTCGAGCGGGCCACCGAGGCCGCCGACCTGCTCGTACGGCTCCACATGGACAGCACCGCGCGCCTCAGCCGCACCTCCAGGGACGGACAGGCCGGCGCCAACGCCGGGGTGCTGGAGGACTACGGCGACGTGGCGGAGGGCTTCCTCGCCCTGGCGGCCGTGACCGGCGAGGGCGTGTGGCTGGAGTTCGCCGGGTTCCTGCTGGACATCGTGCTGGACCGGTTCACCGGCGAGGACGGTGCGCTCTACGACACGGCCCACGACGCCGAGCAGCTGATCCGCCGCCCGCAGGACCCCACCGACAACGCCGCGCCGTCCGGCTGGACCGCCGCGGCCGGGGCGCTGCTCGCGTACGCCGCGCACACCGGCTCCGAGGCGCACCGCACCGCCGCCGAGGGGGCTCTCGGGGTGGTCAAGGCGCTCGGCCCGCGCGCGCCCCGCTTCATCGGCTGGGGCCTCGCCGTCGCCGAGGCGCTGCTCGACGGGCCGCGCGAGGTCGCGGTGGTGGGCGACCCGGACGACCCGGGCGCCCGCGCGCTGCACCGCGCGGCGCTGGTCGCCGCCGCTCCCGGCGCCGTCGTCGCGTACGGGCGGCCGGGCGAGGGGGACCGTGCCGACGTGGAGTTCCCGCTGCTCAGGGACCGTCCGCTGGTGGGCGGGCGGCCGGCCGCGTACGTCTGCCGCCACTTCGTCTGCGACGCGCCCACCACGGACGTGGCCGGCCTCGAGGGGAAACTGTCCAGCGGACCCCGCTAACGATGTTTTTATCGGGATAGCCCCCTGAGTGTCGGTCCTGGCCTCTATCCTCGTCGGCACGAGGAGTTGAGAAGACTCCGCGCGCGTTCTGGGGAGGGCGCGGGCGGACGTCGTAGGGGGGCGTCGACGGCCAGGGGGGTCCTGCCGCGATTCGCCCCGAAGTGCCTTTGCACCGACCGAAGTGCCTTTGGGGATTGACTCGTCCTGCGGTGGCAGCGCCGTGCCTGTCTGCGCGCCCGCGCCGTCGTGACGGGTCCGAGGGGGGACCTTTCGTGCTCGTATCGCTGTTCGTCGCCGTCGTCTCGCTCGCGCTGTTCTGGATGGCCGCGTTCACGCTCTGGTGGCAGATGCACGCCTGGCGCACGCCGGAGACGCTCGCCGCCACCCGTTTCGCCAGTCCTGACGGCCGACAGGGCCTGTCGTTCTCGCTGTTGCTGCCCGCCCGGCACGAACAGCTCGTCCTGGAACACACCATCGACCGGCTCCGGGAGTCCAGCCACCGCGACTTCGAGATCATCGTGATCGTCGGTCACGACGACCCGGAGACCGCCGAGGTCGCCGAGCGGGCCGCCGCCCGCGACCCCGGCCGCGTACGGGTCGTCGTCGACACCCACGCCACCAAGAACAAGCCCAAGGCGCTCAACACGGCGCTGCCGTACTGCCGCGGCGACGTGGTGGGCGTCTTCGACGCCGAGGACCAGGTCCACCCCGAGCTGCTCGCCCACGTCGACCACGCCTTCACCGCCACCGGCGCCGACGTCGTCCAGGGCGGGGTCCAGCTCATCAACTTCCACTCCAGCTGGTACTCCCTGCGCAACTGCCTGGAGTACTTCTTCTGGTTCCGCTCCCGCCTCCACCTGCACGCCGCGAAGGGCTTCATCCCCCTGGGCGGCAACACCGTCTTCGTCCGCACCGACGTGCTGCGCGAGGCCGGCGGCTGGGACCAGAACTGCCTCGCCGAGGACTGCGACCTGGGCGTCCGCCTGTCCAGCAAGGGCAAGAAGGTCGTGGTCGCGTACGACGCCGACATGGTCACCCGCGAGGAGACCCCCGGCACCCTGATGAGCCTGCTCAAACAGCGCACCCGCTGGAACCAGGGCTTCCTCCAGGTCTACCGGAAGAAGGACTGGCGCCAGCTGCCCACCCTCGGGCAGCGGATGCTCGCCCGCTACACCCTGATGACACCGTTCATGCAGGCCTTCACCGGTGTCGTCATCCCGCTCAACGCCGCGGTCGCGTTCTTCCTCGACGTGCCCGTCGGCATCGCCTTCATCACCTTCCTCCCCCTGATCACCGCCCTGGTGACGTTCGTCTTCGAGATCGTCGGGCTGCACGACTTCGGCCGGCAGTACGGACTGCGGGTCCGGTTCGTCCACTACCTCAAGCTCATCGTCGGCGGCCCCTTCTACCAGCTGCTGCTGGCGGGCGCGGCCGTCCGCGCGGTCTGGCGCGAACAGCGCGGCCGCAACGAGTGGGAGCTCACCAGCCATGTCGGCGCGCACCTCGTCCGGGAGGAAGCCACCCGATGACCGCCACGCTGCCGGCCGCGAGCCCCGCGGCCCCCCAGACCACCGCCCCACCCGCCCCGCTCGACAAGAGACGGCTGCTCACCCGGCCCGAAGTCCGCTTCCGCGGCTCACGCCCCGACCTCGTCCTGTGCGGTGTGCTGCTGGTCGCGATCCTTCTCGTGCAGGGCTGGAACATCCAGCAGTACCCCACCCTCAGCGACGACGAGGGCACCTACCTGGCGCAGGCCTGGGCCGTGCAGAACGGCCACGGCCTCGCCCACTACACCTACTGGTACGACCATCCGCCGCTCGGCTGGATGCAGCTCGCGGCGCTCACCTGGATACCCTCCCTGATCGCCCCCGAGTCGATGACGGTCGCCTCCATGCGCTGCGCGATGCTGCTGGTCGGCGCCGCCTCCGCGGTGATGCTGTACGTGCTGGCGCGCCGGCTGTGGCTGCCGCGCTGGGCCGCCGGGCTGGCCATGGCGCTGTTCGGGCTCTCCCCGCTCTCCGTGGTCCTCCAGCGGGAGATCTTCCTCGACAACCTCGCCGTGATGTGGATGCTGCTGGCGTTCTGCCTCGCCGCCTCGCCCAGCCGCCACCTGTGGCACCACTTCGGGGCCGGGCTCACCGCCGCCGTCGCCGTCCTCACCAAGGAGACGATGCTCGTCGTCCTGCCGGCGCTGCTGGTGACCATGTGGCGCTACAGCCACCGCGACACCCGCAAGTTCGCCGTCACCGGCGCCATCACCGCCTGCGCGCTGATCGGCCTGTCGTACCCGCTGTTCGCGCTGCTGAAGGGCGAGCTGCTGCCCGGCGCCGGCCACGTCTCGCTGTGGGAGGGCGTCACCTACCAGATGAGCCGGCCCGGATCCGGGTTCATCCTCACCGACGGCACCGGCTCCAACGGCGTACTGGACTCCTGGCTGTACTACGACCGCGTGCTGCCGCTCGGCGGCCTCGCCGGCGCCGCCCTGCTCCTGGCCACCGTCCGCTGGTCGGTCACCGCGCGGGCACTGGCCGGACCCGCGCTGGCGGTCGCCATCCTGGCGCTGGTCGCGATGCGCCCCTCCGGCTACCTGCCCGCCATGTACGTCATCCAGGCACTGCCCTTCCTGGCCCTGGTCCTCGCCGGGGGCGCGGCGAGCGTCGCCCACGCCGTGCTCCGCAAGGGCCGGCCCCTGCCCCGGCTGGTGCCGGTCCGCAAGGCCGCCGCGGTGCTGCTCGCCGCCGGCGCCGCCGCGTACGTCCTGCCGCGCTGGTACGACGGCGACCGCACGGCCATGACCGCCGACGCCAACGCCCCCTACCGCGCCGCCGCCTCCTGGCTCGGCCGTGAGGTGGACGACCCGGCCGGCGCGCGCGTGCTGGTCGACGACGCGCTCTGGCTCGACCTGGTCCACGCCGGGTACCGGCCCGGGCTCGGCGTCATCTGGTTCTACAAGGCCGACCTCGACCCGGCGGTGACCAGGACCATGCCCCGCGGCTGGCGCGACCTCGACTACGTCGTCGCCTCCCCGACCGTACGGCGCGACGCCCGCGACCTGCCGAACGTCGCCGCGGCGCTGCAGCACTCGACGCCCGTCGCCACCTTCGGCGAGGGCGAGGAACGCATCGAGATCCGGAAGATCACCGGAGCGGAGGCCCGTTGACCATCCAGCCCACCGGCGCCGAACAGGCCGCCCCCGTCACGGCGGACCTCGCCGGGCAGGGCGCCGTCACCGTCGTCATCCCCACCTACAACGAGTCCGCCAACGTACGGGAGCTGCTGCGGCGCATCGCCGACGCGGTGCCCGCCCGGATCCCCTGCGAGGTCGTCTTCGTCGACGACTCCACCGACGACACCCCCGCCGTGATCGCCGACGCGGCGCAGGACTGCGCCTTCCCCGTCTCCGTCATCCACCGCGACACCCCCGAGGGCGGCCTCGGCGGCGCCGTCGTCGCCGGGCTGAAGGCCGCCGCCTCGGAGTGGGTCGTCGTCATGGACGCCGACCTCCAGCACCCGCCCGCCCTCGTCCCCGACCTCGTCGCCATCGGCGAGAAGGAGGACGCCGGCCTGGTCGTCGCCAGCCGGTACCTGCCGGGCGGCAGCCGCGCGGGACTCGCGGGCGGCTACCGCGTCGCCGTCTCGCGCGGCGCGACCTGGCTCGCCAAGGCTCTCTTCCCGCGCGCCCTGCGCGGCATCAGCGACCCGATGAGCGGCTTCTTCGCCATCCGCCGCGACGCCGTCACCACCGGCGCCCTCAAGCCCCTCGGCTACAAGATCCTGCTGGAGCTCGCGGTGCGGTGCCGGCCGCGCCGGGTCGCCGAGGTGCCGTTCGTCTTCCAGGACCGGTTCGCCGGCGCGTCGAAGTCCACGGCCAAGGAGGGGCTGCGCTTCCTGCGCCACCTCGTCGAACTGCGCACCGCCTCCCCGCTCGCCCGGATGGCCGCCTTCGGACTGATCGGCCTTACCGGCTTCGTACCGAACCTGGCCGCCCTGTACGTCCTGACCGGCGCCGGACTGCACTACCTGCCCGCCGAGATCGTCGCCAACCAGTTCGGCGTCGCCTGGAACTTCCTCCTCATCGAGGTGCTGCTGTTCCGCGACCGCCGCCACCACCGGCACCGGGCGGACCGGATCGGCCGGTTCGCGCTGCTCGCCAACGCCGACCTGGTCCTGCGCATCCCGCTGATCGCCCTGTTCGTCGGGCAGCTCCACCTCGCGGTGCTGCCCGCCACCGCCCTCGCGCTGCTGACCACCTTCGTCCTGCGCTTCGCCGGGACCGAGGCGCTGGTCTACCTGCCGCGCAAGGGCCGCACGGGTACCGGCCCCACGGCCGCGAGCCGCACAGGAAGGAACGTTCGATGACACCACCCGGACGCCCGCCCGCCCCGCCCCGCACCCCCCGGCGCAGGAGAACGGCCGCGCTGCTCGCCGTCGGCGCCATGACCTCCGGACTCCTCCTGGCCGCCCAGCCCCCGGCCGCCGCCGGGATCAACCTCATCAAGAACCCCGGCTTCGAGACCCCCGGCACCGATCACACCGGCATGCCGGAGTGCTGGTCCAGGTCCGGCTGGGGCGACAACGACTTCGCCTTCTCCACCACCACCGACGCCCGCTCCGGCACCGCCGCCATGAAGGTGGAGCTCACCCGCCGGGTCGACGGCGACCGCAAGGCCCTGATCACCGAATCGGACGCCTGCGCCCCGGCCGTCGTCGCCGAGCGGCAGTACGACCTGTCCCTCTGGTACAAGTCGACCACCCCGGACGCGGCGATCACCCTCTTCCGGCGCGACACCACGGCCGGCTGGCAGTACTGGACCGACCTCAAGACCCTCCCGGCGGCCGGCGCGTACACCCGCGCCGAGGTGCGCACCCCCGTGGTGCCGCCCGGCACCGACAAGATCGCCTGGGGCGTCTCCGTCTTCGGCACCGGCAGCGTCACCACCGACGACTACGTGATGGAGGAGGTCACCCCGCCCGCGCCCGACCCGGTGTGCACCGGCACCGCGGAGGAGTGCGCCCGGGGCAGGTGGGAGGTCCTCCCGACCAGGAACCCCGTCCGTTCCATGCACTCGGTCGTGCTGCACAACGGCAAGGTGCTGCTGATCGCCGGCTCGGGCAACGACCCGGAGATGTTCAAGGCGGGCACCTTCACCTCCGCGGTGTACGACCCGGCGAACGGCTCCTTCACGACCATCCCCACCCCCGCCGACATGTTCTGCGCCGGCCATGTGCAGCTGTCCGACGGCCGGGTGCTGGTGATGAGCGGCAACAAGGGGTACCCCTCCGCCGACGGGCGGATCGGCTACCAGGGCCTGAAGGACTCCTACGTCTTCGACCCGGTCACCGAGACGTACACCAGGACCAACGACATGCACGACGGGCACTGGTACCCGTCGGCGACGATCCTCGGCAACGGCGACGTGATCTCCTTCGGGGGCCTGAAGGAGGACTCCACCGGCAATGTGACGGCGGAGAAGTTCTCGGCCGCGCAGAACAAGTGGCTGCCGGTCAACGAGGTCAAGCAGACCTGGTCGTACTGGGGCCTGTACCCGTCCATGATCCTGATGCAGGACGGGCGGCTGTTCTACTCCGGCAGCCACACCTTCGGCAACGGCACACCGGGCACGGGCGCGTCGATCTACGACTACGACGCCAACACCATCACCGACGTACCGGGCCTGCGGAACAAGGACGAGCGGGACGAGTCTGCGAGCGTCCTGCTGCCGCCCGCCCAGGACCAGCGGGTGCTGACCATCGGCGGCGGCAACAACGAGCGCAACCCCGCCGCCAACCGGCTCACCGACATCATCGACCTCAAGCAGCCGGACCCGCGGTACGTCGCGGGCCCGCCGCTCCCGCAGGGCCTGGTCGACCAGGGCGCGGGCAAGCGGCCGCAGACCGGCGACGAGGGCAAGATGTACGTCTCGGCGGTGCTGCTGCCCGACGGCAAGGTGCTGGAGACCGGCGGCGCCCTGCACGACCGGGCCGACCCGGTGTACGAGGCGTCGCTGTTCGATCCGGCCACCGACACCTACCGGGCGGGCATGGCCGCCGACCCGGTGCCGCGCGGCTACCACTCGTCGGCGTTCCTGCTCCCCGACGGCCGGGTGATGGCGGTCGGCGACAACCCCGGCAACGGCTCGTACAACCACGACGTGTCGCTCTACACGCCGCCGTACCTGCTCAAGGGCGCGCGCCCGCGGATCACCTCGGTGATCGACGGCCGCTGGAACTACGGCGACACCCAGCGCATCACCGTCGACCGGCCGATCGCCAAGGCGGAGCTGATCCGCCCGGCCGCCGTGACGCACTCCTCGGACCCCAACCAGCGGTTCGTCGACCTGCCGCTGAGCGTCATCGACGACCGGGCGGTCGACCTGAACGTCACCGGCAACCCGAACCTCGCCCCGCCCGGCTGGTACATGCTCTTCGCGGTCGACGCGAACGGCATCCCGTCCGTCGCGCAGTGGGTGCACCTGGGCGGACCGGCCGCGATGGCGGCGGAGGCGGAGCGGACGGCGCACGTCCACGACTTCGCCGGTGAGCTCGCCGCGGCCCCGAAGAAGCCGCTGAAGAAGCGGGACTCCGCCCCGGTGAGCCCGCGGATCGCCGGTTGTGACCGGCACTACGGAGCGGCCGGGGTGTGCGTACCGACGGTGTTCCCGCGGTCGGTGAAGGCGACGACGAAGGCCCGCTGCGAGTGGCTGGCGTCCCACGACTACGGGCGCCTGAAGGTCAACGGCGCGGACGACCCGCTGCGGCTGGACCCGGACCGGGACGGCCTCACCTGCGGAAAGGGGGATGTCCGCAGGCGCTAGGGAGCGGACCGACCTAGGGAGCGGACACGGCCCGGGCGCCCTCGAGGGGGTGCCGGGCGGCGAGGGTGTCGAACGCGCGGTCGACGAGCGCGACCAGATCGTCCTGCTGGTCGCGCTCGGCCCAGTGGACCGTCACCTCCCGCAGGGCGCCCATCACGGCGGCGGTGAAGACCCGCACCTCCAGGTCGTCCGCCGCCCGTCCGGTCCGGTCGGCCAGCACCTGCGACAGCAGCCGCGAGGACTCCGCCATGGCCTCGGTCATCCGGGCGCGCACGGCCGGCACCCGCGCCAGGAGCACGGCCCGCTGCCGCAGCAGCTCGGGTTCGCGCCGCAGGACGCCGGCCACGGCCTCGGTGAACACGGCGCGCAGCGAGTCCAGCGGCTCCTCCCCGGCGGGCCGGGCCCGCAGCGCCTCGGCGACCGGACCGTACTCGTCGGTGAGGACGATGTCCTCCTTGGCCGGGAAGTACCGCACCACCGTGCTGGGCGAGACCTCCGCCGCCTCCGCGATCTGCTCGATCGTGGTCGCCTCGTACCCCCGCTCGGCGATCAGCCGGTACGCGGCCCGCCGGATCGCGAGACGGGTCTTGAGCTTCTTGCGCTCACGCAGGCCCATGGGCGGATGCGCGTCGGCGAGGGAGGGGCGTGCGGCCATGGAACCCATTGTTCCGGCTCACGCGTGCCGGTACGCCACGATCGAGATCCCGACGTAGTGGACGATGAACGCCGCCAGCGTGAGGGAGTGGAAGACCTCGTGGAAGCCGAACCACTGCGGTGACGGATCCGGCCGCTTGAAGCCGTACACCACGCCGCCCAGGCTGTAGAGCACCCCGCCGACGATCACCATGACCAGCACGGCGACGCCGCCCTTGTGCAGGAAGTCCGGCAGGAAGAAGACGGCCGCCCAGCCCATCGCGATGTAGCAGGGCGTGTAGAGCCAGCGCGGGGCGCCGACCCAGAACACCCGGAAGGCGATCCCCGCCACCGCAGCCGCCCAGATCGCCCACAGCAGCACCCGAGCGGTGGAGTCGGGGAGGAGCAGCAGCGTCAGCGGGGTATAGGTGCCCGCGATGATCAGAAAGATATTGGCGTGGTCGAGCCGGCGCAGGACGGCCGTGGCGCGCGGGCCCCAGTCGCCCCGGTGGTACAGCGCGCTCACCCCGAACAGGGCGCAGGCGGTCAGCACGTAGATGCCGCAGGCGATCCGGCCGCGCGTGGACTCGGCCAGGGCGGTGAGGACGATGCCCGCGATCAGGACCGCGGGAAACATGCCGGCGTGCAGCCAGCCGCGCAGCCGCGGCTTCAGTACGGCTGCCGCGGCCGACACGGAGGCGCTCACCGAGCTGGTCGCGGAGGTCTGCGCGGACGGGCGCGGGTCGTCGTCGGTCACTTCGGGCATGGCCGATGCAGTCATACCGGAATGCTACCTACGCATGAGTAGGTGGGGACCTGAGTGGCAATGCTCACGTGAGAGGCCCTCTGGACATATGCGCATCGGACGCGGATGATCAGATGAGTGCGGTCGGCACCGGATGAGCGCCAGATCAACCACGTGAAGCGTCCGGGTCGCAGCCCCCACGGGGCAGAAAACCTAAAACCCCTCAACAAGGAGCAATCGTGGCGCGCGACAACGCGGCTCCCTCCACCGTCGTCCCGACCAACCACCAGGAACTGATCTCCTGGGTCGACGAGATCGCAGCAATCACGCAGCCGGACGCCATCGTCTGGTGCGACGGTTCCGAAGCCGAGTACGAGCGCCTGTGCGAGGAGCTCGTCGCCAAGGGCACCTTCCGCAAGCTGGACCCGACGTCGCGCCCGAACTCGTACTACGCCGCGTCCGACCCCTCCGACGTGGCGCGCGTCGAGGACCGCACCTTCATCTGCTCCGAGAAGGAGGAGGACGCGGGCCCGACCAACCACTGGAAGGCCCCCGCCGAGATGCGGGAGATCTTCACCGGTGACCAGGGCATCTTCCGCGGCTCCATGAAGGGCCGCACGATGTACGTCGTGCCCTTCTGCATGGGCCCGCTCGGCTCGCCGCTCGCCGCCCTCGGCGTCGAGATCACCGACTCCGCGTACGTCGCCGTCTCCATGCGCACCATGACCCGGATGGGCCGCGCCGTCCTGGACGAGCTCGGCGACGACGGCTTCTTCGTCAAGGCCGTCCACACCCTCGGTGCCCCGCTGGAGCCCGGCCAGGAGGACGTGCCCTGGCCCTGCAACACCACCAAGTACATCTCGCACTTCCCCGAGAGCCGCGAGATCTGGTCGTACGGCTCCGGCTACGGCGGCAACGCCCTGCTCGGCAAGAAGTGCTACGCCCTGCGCATCGCGTCCGTCATGGCCCGCGACGAGGGCTGGCTCGCCGAGCACATGCTGATCCTCAAGCTCACCCCGCCGCAGGGCGAGGCGAAGTACGTCGCCGCGGCCTTCCCGTCGGCGTGCGGCAAGACCAACCTCGCCATGCTGGAGCCCACGATCTCCGGCTGGACGGTCGAGACGATCGGCGACGACATCGCGTGGATGCGGTTCGGCGAGGACGGCCGGCTGTACGCCATCAACCCCGAGGCGGGCTTCTTCGGCGTCGCGCCCGGCACCGGTGAGCACACCAACGCCAACGCCATGAAGACCCTGTGGGGCAACGCCGTCTTCACCAACGTCGCGCTCACCGACGACAACGACGTGTGGTGGGAGGGCATGACCGAGGAGGCGCCCAAGCACCTCACGGACTGGAAGGGCAACGACTGGACGCCGGACTCCGGGACCCCGGCCGCCCACCCCAACGCCCGCTTCACGGTCCCGGCCTCGCAGTGCCCGATCATCGCGCCCGAGTGGGAGGACCCCAAGGGCGTGCCGATCTCGGCGATCCTCTTCGGCGGCCGCCGCGCCTCGGCCGTCCCGCTGGTGACCGAGTCCTTCGACTGGCAGCACGGCGTCTTCCTCGGTGCGAACGTCGCCTCCGAGAAGACCGCCGCCGCCGAGGGCAAGGTCGGCGAGCTGCGCCGCGACCCGTTCGCGATGCTGCCGTTCTGCGGCTACAACATGGGCGACTACATGGCCCACTGGATCAAGGTCGGCAAGGACGCCGACCCGGCCAAGCTGCCGAAGATCTACTACGTGAACTGGTTCCGCAAGAACGACGCGGGCAAGTTCGTCTGGCCCGGGTTCGGTGAGAACAGCCGCGTCCTGAAGTGGATCGTCGAGCGCCTCGACGGCAAGGCCGAGGGCGTCGAGACGCCGATCGGCATCCTGCCGACCAAGGAGGCCCTGGACACCGACGGTCTCGACCTGCCCGAGGAGGACCTCGACTTCCTGCTCAAGGTCGACACCGAGGTCTGGCGCGAGGAGGCCGCCCTGGTGCCCGACCACCTCAACACCTTCGGCGACCACACGCCGAAGGAGCTGTGGGACGAGTACCGCGCCCTGGTCGCCCGCCTGGGCTGACCCGTGGACCTCGTGGCGGGTCAGCCCGACATCCGCCCTGACCTGTGGGTTCACGAATGACCCGCCGCGATGCAGTCGGCCCCCGAAGCTCCCTCAGGCTTCGGGGGCCGACCCCTTTTCGCTTTCTTCCCGGACCGGGCCCGGCGTCGTGACCTCCGCGCGTGGCAACACCCGGGTCGCGCCGGACCGGGCCGGAATGGGTGGCACCCGGTCCGCGCGCCGCAGCGGGCGCGGACCGGGGCCGACATGGGGTCTCCCGGCCCCTGGGGCCGGTTGACGGACCGGGCCGGCGCGGTGGCCGCCCGGACGGTGCTCCCTCAGGCGGCGCCCGCCGCGGCGACCGGACTCCGCCGGCCGTCCCGCAGCTCGTCGAGGGCGGCGGTGTGCGCGTCCATGCGCTCGGCGGCGAGGATCGCGGCGGCCGTGTCCGCCCGGGAGGCGGCGACGACCAGGGCCCGGCCGGCCAGGGCGTGCGCCCGGCGGTGCAGGGCCATCGGGTCGGCGCCGGTGAGGCCCGCGTGGCGCGCGGGCGGCGCGCCGCGCAGCCGGGCGACCTGCTGGGCGATCCGGTCCGCCGCCACGTCGTCGCTGAGCTCGTCGGTGACGGCGAGGAGCGCGGCGAGGTGTCCGGCGAGCTGGATGTCCAGCTCCTCCTCGCGCGAGCGGTGCGGGATGCGGTCCTGGGCGTCGTCGGCCATCCGGTGGACCGACTTGGTGCGGATCGGTTCGTACATGGTGGACGGCCTCCTGCTCTGCGTCAGGAGACCATCCTACATTGGATTCTGTCTAAAGTTGAGCTGGGGTCAAGCCAGGGGGTCAGGGCTGGCTGTAGCCGTCCAGGAAGTTCCCGATCCTCGTCACGGCGTCCGCCAGATCCGTGGCGTTCGGCAGCGTCACGATGCGGAAGTGGTCCGGCTCGTGCCAGTTGAAGCCCGTGCCGTGCACCACCATGATCTTCTCGGCCCGCAGCAGGTCCAGCACCATCTGCCGGTCGTCCTTGATCTTGAACACGGCCGGGTCCAGCCGCGGGAAGAGGTACAGCGCGCCCTTCGGCTTCACGCACGTCACACCCGGGATCTGCACCAGCAGCTCGTACGCCACGTCCCGCTGCTCCAGCAGCCGCCCGCCCGGCTGGACCAGGGACTCTATCGACTGCCGCCCCTGCAGCGCCGCGGCGATCGCGTGCTGCGCCGGCATGTTGGCGCACAGCCGCATGTTGGCCAGGATGGTCAGGCCCTCGATGTACGAGGAGGCGTGCGCCTTCGGTCCGCACACGGCCATCCAGCCGCTGCGGTAGCCCGCCACCCGGTAGTTCTTCGACATGCCGTTGAAGGTGAGCACCAGCAGGTCGGGGGCGAGCGCGGCGGTCGGGGTGTGGGTGACACCGTCGTAAAGGATCTTGTCGTAGATCTCGTCCGAGCAGACGACCAGGTTGTGCCGGCGGGCGATCTCCGTCAGACCGCGCAGCATCTCGTCGTCGTACACCGCACCCGTCGGGTTGTTCGGGTTGATGATGACGATGGCTTTGGTCCGGTCGGTGACCTTGCGCTCGATGTCGGCGAGGTCGGGCATCCAGTCCGCCTGCTCGTCGCAGCGGTAGTGCACCGCCGTACCGCCGGCGAGGGACACGGACGCCGTCCACAGCGGATAGTCCGGTGCCGGTACGAGCACCTCGTCGCCGTCGTCGAGCAGCGCCTGCATCGACATCTGGATGAGCTCCGAGACGCCGTTGCCGAGGTAGATGTCCTCGACCGACAGCGGGATGCCCTTGGTCTCGTAGTGGCTCATGACCGCCCGCCGGGCGGACAGCAGCCCCTTCGCGTCGCCGTAGCCGTGCGACTCGCCGAGGTTGCGCAGCATGTCCTCGAGGATCGCGGGCGGGCACTCGAAACCGAAGGCGGCGGGGTTGCCGGTGTTCAGCTTGAGGATGCGGTGACCTGCAGCCTCCAGCCGCATCGCCTCCTCGAGCACCGGGCCCCGGATTTCGTAACAGACGTTGGCGAGCTTCGTGGACTGGATCACCTGCATGCCGCGAGCTTACGGCGGCGGCTCGCGGGACGCCTCGTGTTTTGCGCCACTGGGACCGTACGAGCGGCGTGCGCGGGGCACCATCCGCCCATGGAATCTCTGCAGCGCTTCGGCGGATACGGCGTACTGATCACCGGCGCGGCCCGCGGCATCGGCGAGGCCACCGCCCGCAGGCTGGCCTCCGAGGGCGCCCGGGTCCTGGTCGCCGACCTCGACGGGAAGCTCGCGGACGAGGTGGCCGGCACCATTCCGGGAGCCGTGGGGCAGGCGTGCGACGTCGGCGACCGGGCGGCCGTCGAGGCGGCGGTCGCCCGCGCCGCCGAGACCTTCGGCCGGCTCGACGTACTGGTCAACAACGCCTCCTCCTGCACCCCGGACGCCGGGCGCTTCGAGGACGAGACGGACGAGGGGTGGCGGCGCGACCTGGACGTCACCCTCGGCGGCGCGATGCGGTGCGCGCGGGCCGCGCTGCCCCATCTGGAGGCCTCCGGCCGCGGCGCGATCGTCAACATCGGGACCGTCAACGGCCTGCAGTCCTTCGGCAACCACTCCTACAGCGCGGCCAAGGCCGGGCTCGGCTCGCTGACCCGCACCCTCGCGGCCCACGCCGCCGGGCGGGGCGTCCGCGTGAACCAGATCGACCCGGGAACCGTGCGCACCCGCGCGTGGGCGGGCCGCGAGCGCGGGCTGCGGGCGCTGGCCGAGCGCGTCTATCCGCTGGGCCGGGTGGGTGAGCCCGAGGACATCGCGGCGGCCGTGGCGTTCCTGGCGTCCCGCGACGCCTCCTGGATCACCGGCACCGCCCTCACCGTGGACGGCGGGCTGCTCGCGGTGAACACCGGCTTCCGCCGGGCACTGGACGCGACGGACGAGGACGGAGAGCTCCGCGGGTGAGGAACCCGCGCCGGTCGCTCACTGTGAGGGCGGGGAAGCGCTCCGCGGCCGCGGCCGATCCGCCGCCGGGGCCGGCCGGCCGGGCCGATAGGTTGGCCGGTCATGTGGGACATGAGCGCGGCCGGGTACCGCCGGCTGGGTGCGGCCGGGTCGCTCGCGGCAGCCGCGGGCGGCTGGGCCGCCGGCAGCCTCCCGGCCCGTGACCCGTGGAACCTGTGGGTGCCGCACGGCACGGCGGCGACCGCCGCGGCCGCCGTCCTCGCGTACGCCGGGCTCACGCTGCTCCTCGCCGCCTGGTGGGGGTACGGGCGGATCGCCCGCGAGGCGCCCGTGCGCGAGACGCTGACGACGCTCGCCTGGTGGACCGCACCCCTGTTGCTCGCGCCCCCGCTGTACAGCGCGGACGTCTACAGCTACATCGCGCAGGGCGCGATGGTCCTGGAGGGGCACGACGTCTACACGGCCGGGCCCGCGGTGCTCGACCCCGGCGGCCCGGGCGGTGACGCGGCGGCGAGCGTCGGCGGCCACTGGACGCACACACCCGCCCCCTACGGCCCGGTCTTCCTCGTCCTCGCCCAGGCGGTCACCTGGCTGACCGGCGGCGGCACGATCGTGCCCGCCGTGCTCGGCATGCGGCTCGTCGCCGTGGCCTCGCTGGCCCTCGTCGTCTGGGCGCTGCGGAACCTCGCCCGCGACCGGGGCCGCAGCGAGAGCGGCGCCCTGTGGCTGGGGGCGCTCAACCCGCTGCTGCTGATGCACGTGGTCGGCGGGATGCACAACGACGGCCTGATGACCGGCCTCATGCTCGCCGGGGCGGTGTGGGCGCTGCGCGGCCGCTGGATCGTGGGGAGCGCGCTGATCGGCCTCGCCGCGATGGTGAAGTCCCCGGCCGCGGTGGCGCTGCTCTTCGTCGGCGTGGCGGTCGCGCGGACCGCGACCGGGCCGTGCGCCCGCCGTGTCGCCAAGGGCCTGCTGGCCCCGGGCCTGGTGGCCGCAGCGGTCGCCGTCGCCGCCACCCTACTCACGGGCACCGGCTTCGGGTGGCTGCGCACCCAGGGGGTCGCCGGGACGATCCACACGGCCCTGTCGGCCACCAGCGATCTCGGCCTCGCCCTCGGCGAGCTGCTGCACCTGCTTCTCGGCACGGACCCCGACCCCGTCAAGGCCGCCGTCCAGCGCCTGGGACTCGCGGTGGCCCTCGCGCTGATCGCCCGGCTGGCGTGGCGCTCGCTGCGCGGCCGCCCCGACCCGGTGCACGCCCTCGGCCTGTCCCTGCTCGCGCTGGTCGCCCTCTCCCCGATGGTGCAGCCCTGGTACCTGCTGTGGGGCATGACCGCGGTCGCCGCCACCGCCGCCCGGGACGGCCGTGCCACCCGGGTCCTCGTGGTGCTGTCCCTGGCCCTGCCGTACGAGACGCAGCCCTCGGGCCACACCCCGGCGTACGGCTTCGCCCTCGCGGGCGCCGCCTGCCTGCTCGGGGTGTGGCTCGTGCGCCGGGAGAGGAGCCCGGTCGGCGTGTGACGCGCCGGGAGAGGAGCCCGGTCGGCGTGTGACGCGCCGGCCGGGCCCCGGTCAGCGCGGAGTGCGGCGGACGGCGCGGCCCGCCAGGGTGTCCGTGCGGCGGCCGTCCTCGATCACGAAACGGCCGTCGATCAGCACGTGCGGGATGCCGGCCGGCAGGGTGCGCGGGGCGTCGAAGGTCGAGCCGGCCGCGACCGTCGCCGGATCGAAGAGCACCAGGTCGGCTCGGTAGCCCTCGCGGACCAGGCCCCGGTCGGGGAGCCGCAGGCGGGCCGCCGGGCGGGAGGTGAGGTGCGCGACCGCCTCCTCCAGGGACAGCACGCCGAGCTCGCGCACGTACCGGCCCAGGTAGTGCGGGAAGGTGCCGTAGGCGCGCGGGTGCGGCTTGGCGCCCTGGAGGATGCCGTCGGAGCCGCCCGTGTGGACGCGGTGGCGCATGATCGCGCGGACGTTCTCCTCGTGGCCCACGTGCTGGAGGACCGTCGTCCCGAGCCGGTCGCCGATCAGCAGGCGGCGGGCGACGGTCCACGGCTCCTCGCCGCGGGCGTCCGCCGACTGCCGGACCGTCCTGCCGGTGAAGGCGGCGAGCGAGGGGTCGCCGACGCCCGAGATCTCGACGGTGTCCCACGCGACGGGCACGCCGTGGCAGCCGTCCGAGCCGACGACTTCGAGGTGGTGGCGGATGCGCTCGGCGGTCGCGTCGTCGCGCAGCCGGGCCAGGACCGCCTCCGGGCCGCCCTCGCTCGCCCAGCTCGGCAGCAGCGCGACCAGCGTCGTGCAGCCGGGCGTGTACGGGTAGGTGTCCAGGGTGATGTCCGCGCCCTCGGCCAGCGCCGCGTCGAGCAGCGCCAGCAGCTCGGGCGCCCTGCCCTCGTTGACGCCGAAGTTCATGGTGGCGTGGGCCAGGTGCAGCGCGCAGCCGGCCGCCCGCGCGAGGGCGACCATCTCCGCGTAGGCGCGCAGGGCGCCCTGCCCGTAACTGCGGTGGTGCGGGCAGTAGTAGCCGTCGTGCGCCGCGACGACCCGGCACAGCGCGGCGAGTTCGGAGTCGTCGGCGTACATGCCGGGCGTGTAGGTGAGGCCCGAGGACATGCCGACCGCGCCCTGCTCCATGCCCTCGGCGACCAGCGCCTCCATCCGGGCCTGCTCGGCGTCCGTGGGCGGGCGGTCCTCCCAGCCCATGACGTGGGCGCGCACCGTGCCCTGCGGGATCAGGTACGCGGCGTTCACCGCGATGCCCCGCCCGCCGAAGTTCCGGTCGAGGCGGTCGAGGTACTCGCCGACGGTCCGCCAGTCGAAGTCCACGGAGGTGTCGCCGGGCCCGCCGCCGTTCCAGCCGGCGATGGCGGTGCGGACCTCGTCGAGGGTGCGGTCGTCCACGGGTGCGTACGACAGGCCGTCCTGGCCGAGCACTTCCAGCGTGACGCCCTGCGCTGCCTTGGCACTGTGGTCCGGGTCGCGCAGCAGCGCCAGGTCGCTGTGGGCGTGCATGTCGATGAAGCCGGGGGCGAGCGCGAGTCCGTGGGCGTCCAGGACGCGCCGGCCCGGCAGCGCCGGTTCGCCCGGGGCGCGCAGGGCGGCGATCCTGCCGCCCTCGATGCCGACGTCGGCGCGGACGGAGGGCCCGCCCGTGCCGTCGACGACGCGGACGTCCCGTATGACGAGGTCCATGGCCACCGGCCCCTAGAAGAAGGTGCGGACGAAGTCGGTGACCGTGCCGTCCGCCTCCACGAGCGGGATCAGCTGCCACTTGTCGAACACCGTGCAGGGGTGGGACAGGCCCATCCCGACCCAGTCGCCCACCTCCAGCTCCGCGCCGTCGGCCGTGTCGAGCCAGGCGTGCTGGTCGGACAGGCGGCTCACCGTGATCCCGGTGGCCGGCCGGACCGAGCCGTCCCGCGCCGAGCGCACGACCTGCGCCTCGGGCAGGTGGAGGTCGTACGCCGCGTCCCGCTTGCCCGCGTTGACGAACGCCTGCCCGGGGGCCGGGCGGGACACCACCTGGGCCCACAGGCGGAACGCGGGCTGCAGGGCGCCCTCGTCGGGGACCCGGTTGAAAGGCGTGAGGGCGCGGTACTGGCCGTCGTCGTGCGACACGTACGCGCCGGAGCGCAGCAGCTTCAGCACCGGCCGCGACAGCGGCGGCAGGTCGGCGAACACCTCCGCGACCGTGTCGAACCAGGCGCTGCCGCCGGCGCTGACGACGATCTCCTCGACGCCGGCCGGGAAGCGGCCCGCCTCGTCCAGGCGGACCGCGAGCGCGGTGAGCCGGCGCAGCCAGTCCCGGACGGCCGTTCCGGTCGCCTGCGGGACCTCGCCCTCGTATCCGGCGACGCCCACCAGCCGCAGGTGCCGGGCCGTGGCGACGGCCTCCGCGACGGCGTCGCAGTCGGCCTCCGTGCGCGCCCCCGTGCGGGCGCCGTCGCCCGCGCCCAGCTCGACGACGACGTCGACGGGGCGTGCCGCGCCGTCGAGCGCCCGGTCCATCAGCTCCACGCCGCGCACCGAGTCGACGTAGCAGACGAAGTGGAAGCCGGGGTCCTCGGCGAGCTCCCGCGCGAGCCAGCGCAGGGCGGCGGCGTCGACGAGCTCGTTGGCGAGGAAGATCCGCGGGACGCCGAACGCCCGGTAGACGCGCGCCTGGTGCGGTACGGCGGCGGTGATGCCCCAGGCGCCGTACGCGAGCTGGCGCGCGAAGAGCTGCGGCGCCATGGAGGTCTTGCCGTGCGGGGCGAAGGCCAGGCCGTGCCGCTCGGAGTACGCCTCCAGGACGGCGAGGTTGTGCTCGACGGACTCGGCGGAGAGCGCGAGCACGGGCGTGGTGAAACCACCGGTGAAGAGGTTGCGGCGCTGGGCGGCGAGCTCGCCGACGGTCAGGCCCTCGGCGTCGAACGGCAGCCCCTTGAAGCGGTGGTCGACACGCTCGTCCCGGAGGCGGTCGATGGTGTCGGCGGCGTCCGTCATGCGCGCCCCTCCCTCTCTGTGGTGCACAGTTGCAGTTGTTGCAACGGTCGTTGCGTATAACGCTCGCCGCTGTCTAACATCCGGCGCAACGCCGGGTCAATGGATCCGCCGCGCCCCTGAGGAGCCCAGCGTGACCGGAAGCGACGTCGTCTGTCTCGGCGAGTCCATGGTCGCCTTCCTGCCTTCCCGCCCGGGCCGCCTCGCCGACGTGCCCTCGTTCACCCGGGCCATCGGCGGCGCCGAGTCCAACGTCGCCTGCGCCCTGGCCGCCGCCGGGCACCGGGTCCGGTGGGTCAGCCGGGTCGGCGCGGACGGCTTCGGCGACCACCTGGTGGAGGCGGTCGCGGCGTACGGCGTCGACACCTCCGCGGTGCGGCGCGACCCGCTGCGCCCCACCGGGGTCTACTTCCGCACGGCGGCCGACCGCGGCACCGACGCCCACGAGGTCGTCTACCACCGCGCCGGCTCGGCCGCGTCGGCCATGTCCCCGCAGACCGTCCCGTACGAGGACCTGCGGTCCACCCGCGTGCTGCACCTGTCGGGCATCACGGCCGCCCTCTCCCCGGGCTGCCTCGCGCTGATGCGCGACCTGACGCGCCGGCGCCCCGGGCGGCCGCTGGTCTCCTTCGACGTGAACCACCGCCCGGGGCTGTGGCGCGCCGCGCCCGCCGCCCCCTCCGTGCTGCTCGACCTGGCCCGCGGGGCCGACGTCGTCTTCGTCGGCGAGGACGAGGCGGCCGCGGCGTGGTCCGTGCGCGGGCCGTCCGCGATCCGCGAGGCCCTCCCCGAGCCGGAGGTCCTGGTGGTGAAGCAGGGCGCGCGGGGCGCCACGGCCTTCGCCCGCCGCCCGGCGCACTCCCCGGCCCTCGCGCCGGACGACCGGCCCGCACCCGCCCGCGCACCCACGCCCGACCCCGCCCCCGCGCGGGACGACCGGCCCGCATCCGCACCCGCATCCGCCCCCGCGGCCGACGTCGTCGTCTCCGTCAGCGCGCCCCGCGTCGACGTCGTCGCGGCCGTCGGCGCCGGCGACGCCTTCGCCGCCGGGTTCCTCGGCGCGACCCTGCGCGGGCTCGGCCTGGCGGCACGGCTGCGGCACGGTCACCTCATGGCCGCCGCCGCGCTCACCGTGCCCGGCGACCTCGCCGCGCCGCCCGGTGCCGCACTCGCCGACCGGCTCGCGGCCCTGGACGACGACGCCTGGGGGAGACTGCACCTCGGCCCCGGCTGGACGCGGACCGGGGAGGACCAGGAGGTACGCACGCCATGAGCCAGACAGTCGACCGCGCGCTCAGCATCCTGCCGCTGCTCGCGCAGGGCCCCGCCGACCTCGGCCGGGTCGCCGAGGCGCTCGGCGTGCACAAGTCGACCGCCCTGCGGCTGCTGCGCACCCTCCACGAGCACGGACTGGTCTACCGTCAGGAGGACCAGCGCTACCGCCTCGGCGCCCGGCTCTTCGCGCTCGCCCAGGAGGCCGTCGAGAACCTCGACATCCGCGGGATCGCCCACCCCCACCTCGTACGGCTGGGCGAGCAGACCGGCCACACCGTCCACCTGGCCGTGTACGAGGAGGGCGAGGTGCTCTACATCGACAAGGTCGAGAGCCGCTACCCGGTGCGGATGTACTCGCGGATCGGCAAGCCCGTCGCGATCACCGTCGCCGCCGTCGCCAAGCTGCTCCTCGCCGACCTCCCCGAGGCCGAGCGCCGCGCCCTCGCCGCGAAGCTCGACTACCCCATGTACACGCCCCGTTCGATCCCGAACGCCGCCGCCTTCCTCACGGAGCTGGCGGCCGTCCGCGAACAGGGCTGGGCCACCGACCTCGGCGGCCACGAGGAGTCCATCAACTGCGTCGCGGCCCCCGTGCGCGGCCCCGACGGCCGCGTCGCCGCCGCCATGTCCGTGTCGGCCCCCAACGTCGTCGTCACCGCCGACGAACTCCTCGCCCTGCTCCCGCTGGTGCGCCGGACCGCCGACGCGATCACCCGGGACTACTCCGGCACCACACCACCGAAGGACACCCCATGACCGAGAAGACCGCGCTCACCCCCGCCACCCACACCGCGCCGCCGGCCGCCTTCTCCCACGGCGTGCGCAAGGGCAACATCCTCCAGGTCGCCGGCCAGGTCGGCTTCCTCCCGGCGGTCGAGGGCCGGGCCCCGGCCGTCGCGGGCCCCACCCTGCGGGAGCAGACCCTGCAGACCCTGGCCAATGTCGAGGCGGTCCTCACGGAGGGCGGCGCCACCTGGGACGACGTGGTGATGATCCGCGTCTACCTCACGGACACGGCGCACTTCGCCGAGATGAACGAGATCTACGACGCGTACTTCCGGGACCTGACCGTGCCCCCGGCCGCCCGCACCACGGTGTACGTCGGCCTCCCCGCGGGCCTGCTCATCGAGATCGACGCGCTGGCCGTCCTGGGCTGAGGACCGTGCGGCGGCGGCGCCGGGCGGCTCGGCGCGGCCGCGTACGGAGCCGTCGTGGCACGGCGGCGACGCGCGTGCCACGACGGTCCTCACGCCATCAGGCGCAGTACTGCTGCTCCTTGCCGATCGACCGGTACATGCAGTCCGCGTTCTCGATCAGCTGCAGCACCGCGTCCCGGTTGCGGCTGGTCTCGCGCTCGATGACCTCGTCGGGCGGGTAGAAGCCGCCACCGCCGGAGCCCCTCGGGTACATCTCGAAGGTGTAGCCGAAGATCTTGTGCACGCCCCAGAGGTAGTCGTCGATCGACCCGTCGGTGACGTACAGGTCGCTCGACTGCTGCGGGGTGTAGCCGTTGCTCGCGGCCATCTTGCGGCCGACCGCCGCGAAGGCGTCACGGTCGTCCTGGGTCAGGCCGGGAGCCGTGTCGTTGTACGTGTAGCCGTACGGCCAGAGCACGAGCTCGCTGTACGTGTGGAAGTCGATGGCCGCCCGGATCTGCTGCTTGCCGCCCACGGCGCGCGAGCGGACGAAGTCGGCGACGACCTTCACCTCGGGGGCGGACTCGGGCGCCGGGCCGCGGTAGGTCTCGGAGCTCGGGGAACCCGAGGAGCCGCCGCAGCAGCCCCACTTGAAGTTCCAGTTGCGGTTCATGTCGGTGCCGATGTACGAGGAGCCGGAGTTGGGCTGGCGGTTCTTGCGCCACATGCGGTAGGAGCCGGAGGCGATGTCGTACTCGCCGCCGTCCGGGTTGAGGTCGGGGATGATCCAGATCTCGCGGTTGTTCACCGCGCTGGTGATCCGGGCGTCGCTCCCGTACCCGGCGCCGAGTTCGCGCAGCAGGTACAGCGCCATCTCGACGGTGAGGTGCTCACGGGCGTGCTGGTGGTGGGTGAAGAGCACCTCGGGCTCGTTCTCGTCCGTCGCCACGTTGTCGCTGATCTTGATGGCCACGATGTCCCGGCCCTGGTACGTCTTGCCGATGACCCGGCGGCTCATGATGTTCGGGTACTGCTGGAGCCGCTGGCCGATCTCCGCGTTCATCTCGGCGTAGTTGTGGTACCGCGCGTCGGCGGAGGGGAAGTCCATGGCGCCGACGGACTTCCCGCCGGAGCGGTCGGGCGGCGCGGGCAGGGCTTCGAGCTCGTAGCCGAGGGCCCGCAGCCGCTTCGCCTGCCGGGCGTCGGCGCTGACCACGACCGCGTGGGAATCGGCCTCGTCGATCGAGACGCCGGTCGCGGCGAGGGCGGTGCGCTCGGCCGCGGTGGACGGGCCGTGGATCTCGTACTGCCGGATGACCTCCTCCGTGGTGGCGGCGGGGGTGGCCGGCACGTCGGCGGCCGTCGTGGTGGTGGCGGCGAGCGGTGCCGCGACGGCGAGCGCCAGTAAGGCCGTGAGGGTGGCGGACCTTCTGCCGCGCGCGCCGCGTATGCGAAGTCGCATGCTTGTCGTCTCCTGGGTGGGGGGTACGGGGTGGCTCTCCCCGTGCGAGGCATCGTGAGGCCCTGGCATGACCGCGTCAAGGGGCGCCTCCGGCCAAGGTCACGTCCGGCCGGTCCCCTTGCGGGATCGCCGGGGACCCGCTTTCGTGACGGAACGTCGACGATCACGAGCGGAAGGTGGGCGGACATGGCAGGTGCAGAGACCGTACGGAGCGAGGAGGCCGGCGGGAGCGCCCCGCCCCGCAGGCCGAGCTGGCGCTCCATCGGCCCGGGGATCGTCGTCGCGGCCACCGGCGTCGGTGCCGGCGACCTGGTCGCGACGCTCATCGCCGGCAGCAAGTTCGGCTACACGCTCCTGTGGGCCGCCGTCGTCGGCTGCCTCGTCAAGATCGCGCTCGCGGAGGCCGCCGGCCGCTGGCACCTGGCCACCGGCCGCACCCTCTTCGACGGCTGGCGCAGCCTCGGTGCCTGGACGACCGTCTACTTCGTCGGGTACGTCGTCGTCTGGGGCTTCGTCTACGGCGCCGCCGCCATGTCCTCCAGCGCACTGCCGCTGAGCGCGCTCTTCCCGGACGTCATGGACCTGAAGTGGTGGGCCGTGCTGTGCGGCCTGACCGGGCTGGTCTTCGTCTGGTTCAACCGGTACGCCGTCTTCGAGAAGGTCATGACGGTCCTGGTCGGCGTGATGTTCGTGGTCACCGTCTACCTCGCCGTCCGGGTCACCCCGCACCTCGGGTCCGCGGTGGCCGGCCTGGCACCGGTCCTGCCGGAGGGCTCGCTCGTCTACACCCTGGGCCTCATCGGCGGTGTCGGCGGCACCATCACGCTGGCGGCGTACGGCTACTGGGTGAACGCCAAGGGCTGGAACGACATCAGCTGGATCAGGGTCATGCGGCTCGACAACCGCGTCGCCTACATCACCACCGGCATCTTCGTCGTCGCCATGCTCTTCGTCGGCGCCGAGCTGCTGCACTCCTCCGGCGTGGCGCTGGCCAAGGGCGACAAGGGGCTCCTCGACCTCGGCGAGGTGCTGGAGACCCGGTACGGCACCGCGACCGCCAAGCTCTTCCTGGTCGGCTTCTTCGCCACCTCCTTCACCTCCCTCATCGGCGTCTGGCACGGCGTGAGCCTGATGTTCGCCGACTTCGTCACCCGCTTCCGCAAACAGCGCGGCGGCGGTGACGCGACCGTGGTCGTGGAGCGCGAGAAGTCGCTGCCGTTCCGGGCGTACCTGCTGTGGCTGACCTTCCCGCCGATCAGCCTGCTCTTCCTGGACCAGCCGTTCGGCCTGGTGATCGTGTACGGCGTGATCGGCGCGTTCTTCATGCCGTTCCTGGCGCTCACCCTGGTCTGGCTGCTCAACTCGGAGCGCACGCCGCGGGAGTGGCGCAACGGCGTGCTCAGCAACGCCGTGCTGGTCGCGGCCGGGCTGCTGTTCGTCGTGCTGTGCGTGCAGCAGGTGCGCGAGCTGCCCTGGTAGATACTGCGGGCATGAGCATGCCGCCACCGCCGCCGGGCTTCGGGCCCCCGATACCCGTGACACAGCCGTACCCGCACGCGCACCCCTATCAGCAGCCGCAGCCGCAGCCGCACCCGTACCAGCCGCCGCAGCCGGCCGCCCCGGCCGACGGCCCGGAGTTCGTCGCGCACGACCGGCACAACTCCGTGGTCGTCGATGCCTCCGGAATCGGCCTGGAGGTCAACGGCCACACCATGGACTTCCCGTGGGCCGGGGTCGCGACGGCGCACTTCGCCCCCGCGCCCCACGGCCATGTGCTCATGGTGGCCGTACGCCACCCCGGCGGCATGCTCTACGAGTGCCGGGTCGCCGCACGCCGCAGGGCCCAGCTCGACCAGTGGCTGGCCGAGCTGGGTCCCGTACTGCACCACTACCTGGCGAACCGTCCGCCCGTCTGAGGCGCTACGGCAGGTTGTGCACGTGCGGGCCGACCGCGTTGGACCAGGCGTTGCCGGCGGTCGCGTCCCAGTTCGTGGACCAGGTCATCGCGCCGCGCAGCGCCGGGTAGGTCTTCGACGGCTTGAAGGAGCCGCAGCCGGTGCCGCGCGTCAGGCAGTCGAGCGCGTTCCTCACCACCGACGGGTCGACGTACCCGCTGCCCGCGCCCCGCGGCGAGGCCGGGACGCCGAGCCCCACCTGCGAGGCGTCCAGGCCGCCCTCCAGCTGGATGCAGGCCAGCGCGGTCAGGAAGTCCACGGACCCCTGCGCGTACACCTTGCCGTCGCAGCCGAGCATGGAGCCGCTGTTGTAGTACTGCATGTTCACGACCGTGAGGATGTCCTTCACGGCCAGCGCCGTCCGGAAGTACTCGGTGCCGGTGTTCTGCATGTCGATGGTCTGGGGCGCCATCGTCAGCACCATGCCCGGCCCCGCCTTCGCGGACAGCTGGCGCAGTGCCTTCGTCAGGTACGTGGAGTTGATGCCGTGCTCCAGGTCGATGTCGACCCCGCTGAAGCCGTACTCCTGCATCAGCGCGTACGCGCTGTTCGCGAAGGCCGTCGCCGACGCGTCGCTGTTGATGGTGACGTTGCCCTTCTCGCCGCCCACCGAGATGATCACCGACTTGCCGGCGGCCTTCTTCGCCGCGATGTCCGCCTTGAAGTCGGCCACCGAGGCGTAGCCGACGGCCGGGTCGAGGTTGAAGACGATCTGGCCGGGCGTCGCCGTCGAGTCGGCGAACGACACGGCGATGATGTCGTACTGCGCCTGCACGTCCCGCAGCTTCTGCACGGTCGCGCCGTTGTCGAAGTTCTGCCAGTAGCCGGTCACCGCGTGCCGCGGCACCGCGGGGTTCGGGTTCGTCCCGCCGTCCGACGTCCTGCCGGTGACCACCGCCGACTTCGCCGACTCGCCCGCCGCGTTGGACGCGCTGACCTGGAAGCCGTACGAGGTGTTCGCGGCCAGGCCCGTCACCGTCGCCGAGGTCCCGGTCACGGACTGGACCCTGGTGCCGTCGCGGTAGACGTGGTAGCCGGTGGCGCCGGGGACGGCGTTCCAGCTCAGGGCGACCGACGACGGGGTCACCGCGCCGGCGGTCAGCCCGGCGGGCGTGGCGGGGACCACCGGGTCGGGGTCGCCGCCCCCGCCCCCGTCGGGTCCGAACACCGAGACGTCGTCGACGAGGTAGGCGGCCTGCCCGTACCAGCCGTGCGTGTAGACCGTCACCCGCGTGGTGTTCGCGCCGGTGGTGAAGCGGGTGGTCAGCTGCTTCCAGCCGGCCGAGTCCGGCGTCCACGCCGACACGTCGGTGGTGCCGGTGCCGGTGGCGCCGAGGTACGCGTACCCGCCCTGCACCCAGGCGCTCAGCGTGTACGTGGAGTTGGGCCGGACTGCCACGGTCTGCGCGCAGCGGGCGTTGTCCTGCCCGCCGGGCGTGGCCTTGAGCGCGGCGGTCCCGGTGCGCACGGGGGAGGAGACCGTGGCGCCGCTGCCCGCCGAACAGGTCCAGTCGGCGAGCCCGGCCTCGAAGCCGGCGTTCCTGGCGACGTTGACGTCGGCGGCGTACGCGGTGCCGGCTCCGCCGGTGACCGCCAGGCCGGATCCGACGGCGAGTGCCAGGGCACCGCCGAGCCATCTGCGTGAGCGTGAGCGGTCCACTTGCTGCCTCCGGTGGGGGAGTCGGGGGTACGGAAGGAGAACGGTGGCCACCGCTGGCGTAAAGTTGGTCCAGACCAATCCCGTTGTCAAGGCCCCCGGCGCCGAAGCCCGGTGAGGGCCCATCACCCGTCCGGATGATTCGAATGACCGGCGGCAGCCGCGGCTCCTCCGGAACTCCCGTCCCGCAAGCGTCCCGAAAGGTGTTCTCTGCCTCGTAGGACGTGGATAAAGTGCAGGGCAGAAGCAGCAGGGAAGCACCACGTAGCAGAGCGTAACTGCGGCCGCCGGGCCCCCGGCGGCCGGAGCCGAACGGGGAACCAGCGTGCCGACCGCCATAGCCGTGACCAGCGCCGACCTGGTGCTGCCGCCGACCGACCACCACACGCCCATCGCGGCGCTGCTCCAGGCGCCCGGCGCCCAGCCGCTGGACGCCGCGCTCGCCGACATGCAGGTCCTGGTGGAGCAGCACGGCTACGTCATCGCCCTGTACCCGGCGTCCGTGCCGGTCGCGCACGAGCGGCGGCTGCACACCGTCCGGTCGGTCCTGGAGAGCGACCGGATCGCCCTGCTCAAGCTGGACCTGCCGCCGCTCGGGGTCGCGGTACTCGTCCGGCAGCTGCGGCAGCTGTCGGTCTGCGACTTCAGCGCCGGCGTCATCGCCTCGGCCGCCCGGCTGCTGTCGCACTACATCTACGCGGGCGCCCTGCTCAATTCCGTGACCAAGCTCGACCGGGTGCCGGTCAGTCTGAAGACGCACGCCAAGTCGTGGGTGCCCGGTTCGCAGTTCGGGGTGCTCGCCAATCCCCATCCGCAATTGGTGAAGATCGGCACCGGTGAACTCGCCGGACCGGAATTCGGCACCCATCTTCTGGTCGCCAAAGGGCAATTGCCGTCGGACTGGGCCACCACCGTGCTCGCGCCGGCCTGGCGGGTCCAGGGTGTGCAGGAGGCCCCGCTGCCGGCCGATTCCCCGGGCTGGTGGGGCACGGCCAAGATGATCGAATTCGCCGCCTTTCTGCCCGACATCTCCGTCCTCTACCAGCTGGTCTCCTCGGTGCGACGGGAGGTGTGCACCTGGTGCGGAATCGAACTCATCGGTGACCGCTGCGGATTCTGCTCCGCGCCGCTCGCACCGCCCGAGAACCGGAACCGGCCCGACGGTGTCCTGAACCATGGAACACCGATGCGCCACGGGTCGTAGCACGCACGCCACGGCAGCGATGCCGCCCCCGAAAGCCCCGCGGCCGCGTACGACCCCGCGAGAAAGCCCGCACGTGCACGCCAGCCACCGTCTCCCAACGAGGTTGTCCCGCTCATGAATTCACGGCAACGCCGCGGCGTCATTCTGCTCCTCCTCTCCGTGCTGTGCGCACTGGGCGCGTTCGCCGGGGTGCTTTCGGTGATCAGCGATGTGAATTCCAAGGTCGGACCGGAAGTCACCGCGTACCGCGTCAAGACCGACGTGGCCGCCTACACGGCCTTGCAACCCGCCCAGTTCGAGAAGATCAAGATGCCGGAGCGATGGCTCTCGGACAACGCGGTGACCGACCTCGGCGTACTGGACGGGAAAATCGCCGTCACCCAGCTCCGCAAAGGCTCGCTGCTGCAGAACGACATGATCGTCAAAAGGCCCGCGCTGGAGAACGGCCAGCAGGAGATCGCCATCATGATCGACGCCGCCACCGGCGTCGCCGGCAAGATCACCCCCGGTTCACTGGTGAACATCTTCGCCACCTTCGACGACGAGGGGAAGGGCAAGGGGGAGATCGCCGAGTCCCGCATCATCGTGACCAACGCCCGCGTCATCGACGTCGGCAAGCTCACCCCGCTGGAGCCGAGCCGCGACGACCGCGGCAGCCGCGCCACCGAGGCCGTGCCCATCACCTTCGCGCTCAACACCCTCGACGCCCAGCGCGTCGCCTTCGCCGAGTCCTTCGCCGTGCACGTACGGCTGGCCCTGATCGCGGACGGCAGCCCGACGACCCTGCGCCCCGGCGACGGCACGTACACCCTCGAAGAAGACAAGAACAAGTGAGGGCCGGATGACCACACGCATCCTCCCGGCCGTCGGTGACGCCGACGCCGCCCGATCCGTCACCACGCTGCTCAGCCAGCTCCCCGACGCGGAGCCGGCCGGGCCGGTGGGGGACTCGACCTCACTGCTCGACACCCTGGCCCGGCTCGCCGCCGAGTCGCTCGACGAGCTGCCCGAGGTCGTACTGGTCCACGAACGGATCGGTCCGGTCCCAGCCCTGGAGCTGATCCGGGAGGTCGCCCTCCGCTTTCCGGCGGTCGGGGTCATCCTCGTCACGTCCGACGCGAGCCCCGGGCTGTACTCGGCCGCCATGGACTCCGGCGCCCGCGGCCTGGTCGTCCTGCCGATGTCGTACGAGGAGCTCGCCCAGCGCGTCCAGGCCGCGGCCTCCTGGTCGACCGGTGTCCGGCGCCACCTGGGGCACGGCGCGAGCGACCTCCACACCGGGCCCGGCGGCACGGTCGTCACCGTCAGCGGGGCCAAGGGCGGCGTCGGGACGACGGTGCTCGCCGTCCAGCTCGCGCTCGCCGCCCGCGCCTCCGGGATGAACACCGCGCTCGCCGACCTCGACCTCCAGGCCGGCGACGTCGCCTCCTACCTGGACGTGCAGTTCCGGCGCTCCGTCGTCGACCTCGCCGGCATCCAGGACATCTCGCCGCGCGTCCTCCAGGACGCGCTGTTCTCCCACCCGACCGGCATCGGGCTGCTGCTCGCCCCCGCCGAGGGCGAGCGGGGAGAGGAGGTCGACGACCGCGCCGTACGCCAGGTCGTCAGCGCGCTGCGCCACCGCTACGAGATCGTCGTCGTCGACTGCGGCACCCACATGAACGGCGCCAACGCCGCGGCCGTCGAGATGGCCGACCTCACCCTGCTGGTCACCACCCCCGACGTGGTCACCGTACGGGCAGCCAAGCGGATGGTGCGGCTCTGGGACCGGCTGCAGATCCGCAAGGCGGAGGAGACGGTGACCGTGGTCAACCGCCACACCCGCAACACCGAGATCCAGCCCCCGCTCATCGAACGCATCACCGGCACCCGCGTCACCCGCACCGCCGTGCCCGCCGGCTTCAAGGAGCTCCAGTCGGCGGTCGACGCGGGCCGGATGCAGGACCTGGAGGCCAAGTCCGCGGTGAAGCAGGCGATGTGGGCGCTGGCCGGGGAGCTCGGACTGGTGAAGGCGCCCGAAGGCGGGGAGAAACCGGGAAAGTTCCGGGGCGACCGCGGTTCGATCGGCATGCTGCGTAGCAGGAACAAGTGACGGGCAACGACGGCATCGCCTGGAGGGGGGCACGTCGGGTCATGGCACCACGGAGGACGGAACGCCTCGACGACCGGGGGCAGACGGTCATCGAGTTCACCGGCACGCTGCCCCTGATCCTGGTGACACTGGCACTCCTGTGGCAGGCGGCGCTGGTGGGCTACACCTTCTCGCTCGCGGGCAACGCGGCGGACAAGGGCGTGCGCGCCGGCACGGTCGGAGGAGCGGCCGCCTGCCGGGCCGCGGCGGGCGAGGACATGCCGGGCGCGTGGGCCGCCGAGTACGACTGCGGCGCGGACGGCGACCTCTACCGGACGACGGCGCGGGTGCAGGTCCCGCTGCTCTTCCCCGGCGGGTTCGACCTGCCGATCAGCATCGACGGCGAGGCCGCGGTCCCCCACGAGGACAGGGGGTGGTGACCCGTGCGCGTGGTGCGTGAGAAGCGCGGTGAGCGGGGCCAGGCCGCCATCGAGTACGTCGGCATGCTCGGCCTGCTGCTCTTCGTCGCCATGGCCGTCGTCCAGCTCGGCCTCGCCGTGTACGCGGCCCAGCAGGCGGGCACGGCGTCGCGGGCGGCCGCCAGGGCGGTGTCGATGGAGCAGGGCAGCGCGCAGCAGGCGGGCAGCGCGGCCATGAGCGACTGGCTGGAGAAGGGCGCCTCCTTCCGGGGCGGCCCGGCGGGCGACGAGGTCACCGTCGAGGTCACGGTCGATATCCCCTCCGTCGTGCCCGGCATCGACTTCGGCCCCGTGCACAAGAGCACCACCATGCCCATGGACCGATGAGGGAGTTGAGGACGGGATGAGCCTGCGGGCGCGCATCAGCAGCCCCGAGCCGGCGAAGGGCCACACCGAGGGCGACCACCTCGTCGGGGTCTACCGCGCCAAGCTGCTGGAGGAGATCGACCTCGCGGAGATGTCGGCCCTCGCGGCCGCCGAGCGCCGCGCCCGTCTGGAGCGCGTCCTCGGCCACATCATCAGCCGCGAAGGTCCGGTCCTCTCCACCGTCGAGCGCTCCCAGCTCATCCGCCGCGTCGTGGACGAGGCCCTCGGGCTCGGCATCCTGGAACCGCTCCTGGAGGACGCCTCCATCAGCGAGATCATGGTCAACGGCCCCGACCAGGTCTTCGTCGAGCGGGGCGGCCGCCTGGAGCAGCTGCCGCTGCGCTTCTCCTCCACCGAGCAGCTGATGCAGACCATCGAGCGCATCGTCTCCACCGTCAACCGCCGCGTGGACGAGGCGAACCCGATGGTCGACGCCCGCCTCCCCAGCGGCGAGCGCGTCAACGTCATCATCCCGCCGCTCTCGCTCAGCGGCCCCATCCTCACCATCCGCCGCTTCCCCCGGGCCTTCACCCTCCCGGAGATGATCGGCCTGGGGTCGCTGGACGAGCACATGATGATGCTGCTCGCCGGACTCGTCCGGGCGCGCTTCAACCTGATCGTCTCCGGCGCCACCGGCACCGGCAAGACCACCCTGCTCAACGCCCTCTCCGGCCTCATCCCCGACGGCGAGCGCATCGTCACGATCGAGGACTCCGCCGAGCTCCAGCTCCAGCAGTCCCACGTCATCACCCTGGAGTCCCGCCCCGCGAACGTCGAGGGCAAGGGCCACGTCTCCATCCGCGACCTCGTCCGCAACTCGCTGCGCATGCGCCCCGACCGCATCATCGTCGGCGAGGTCCGCGGCGGTGAGACGCTCGACATGCTCCAGGCGATGTCGACCGGTCACGACGGATCGCTGGCCACCGTCCACGCCAACAGCGCCGAGGACGCGCTGATGCGTCTGCAGACCCTCGGCTCCATGTCCGAGGTCGAGATCCCGTTCGTCGCGATCAAGGACCAGATCAACAGCGCGGTCGACGTCATCGTCCAGCTGACCCGCAACGCCGACGGCGCCCGCAGGATCACCGAGATCGCCGTGGTCGACTCGCACGGCCGTGAGGAGTACCGGATCGTGACCGTCTGCCGGTTCCAGGCCCGGCCGATGACCGCCGACGGGCGGATCCACGGCCACTTCGAGTACTTCCCGCTGCCGCGCCGCACCGCCGAGCGGCTCTACATGAAGGGGGAGGCGATCCCGGCGGCGTTCGGCGTCGCCCAGTCCGAGGAGCAACTGGCGCTGCGCAGAGCGATCGCCTGACCCGGAGGACGCCCCGTCACGCGGGCCCGTACCCGGCACGCGCCCGGACCGTGCCCGCCCCCTCCGCCCGCCCCGGCCACCGGGACCGCCCGCCCCGCGTCCGCCGACGCCCACCCCGTCCCCGACCCACCTGGACACCCGACATGGACGATCTCCCCCTCCTGACCCTCGGCGTCACCCTGCTGGCCTGCCTCACCGCCGTCATCGGCGTGCACGTCTACACCTCGGGCAAGGCCCACCAGCAGGCCCTCCTGGAGCGGATGTCCCAGACCGGCCAGATCGCCCTCCCGGGCCGCCGCCGCCGCTTCGGCGGCATCGACCGGCGGCTGCGGCGCACCGCCTTCGGCAAGCGCATCGAACGCAAGATCACGACGACGGGACTGGACCTGACGGTCGGCGAGTACGCCGTGTACGTCGTCGCCGCGCTGCTCGCCCTCTACTTCATCGCCGGCTCCGTCTTCGCCCCCTTCTTCGGCCTGATCGCGGCCGTCATCGGCCTGTGGGGCGCCAACGCCTTCCTCGACTGGCAGCTCCTCAAGCGCACCGAGGGCTTCATCAACCAGCTCCCCGAACTCACCCGCGTCCTCGCCAACGCCACCCAGGCCGGCCTGGCCCTGCGCACCGCCATCGCCATGGCCGCCGAGGAGCTCGACGACCCGGCCGGGGAGGAGCTCAAGCGGGTCGCCGACCAGCTCGCCGTCGGCCGGTCCCTCGACGACGCCCTGGGCGACCTCGTCGAACGGCTCCCGTCCCGCGAGCTGACCGTCCTCGTGACCACCCTCATCCTGTCCAACCGCGCCGGCGGCACCATCGTCTCCTCCCTGCGCAACCTCACCGAGACGCTGGAGGAGCGCAAGGAGACCCGGCGCGAGGTCTCCACCCTGCTCTCGCAGGTCAAGGTCACCGCGATCATGGTGCCCGTCCTCGGCCTCGGCTTCCTGATGATCATCAACTCGATGCGGGCCGGCGCCCTGGACGACATGACCGGCGCCTTCGCCGGCAAGGTCGCGGTGATCATTTCGGCCGGGCTGTACGCCCTCGGCTTCTTCCTCATCAACCGCCTCACCCGCGTACGGATCTGAGAGGGGACGACACCTGTGGAACTGCTCCTCGCCGCCGTCGCGGGACTCGCCGTGTACGGCGCCTTCCACGGCATCCGCATGTACCGCGCCGACGCCAAGCTCCCCGGCGACCTCGCCCTCGCCCTGGAGGTCGGCGCCACCCGCACCACCGCCGCGGGCTCCGCCATCGACCGCATCGGCATGCGGTACGCGCCGCGCGTCCTGCGCATGATGGGCCCCAAGCGCGTCGACAAGGTGCGCCGCAAGCTCGACATGGCCGGCAACCCCGGCGGCATGACCGTCGACCGGTACGCCGCCCGGCGCGCCGTGTACACCGGCCTCGGCACGGTCTCCGCGCTCGCCATGCTCATGAACGGCCAGCTGGTGCTGGCGGTGCTGCTCTTCGTCTACGGCTGGTTCTGGACCGACGTCATCATCCGGTCGGCCATCAGCCGCCGCAAGGACGACATCGAGCGCACCCTGCCCGACTTCCTCGACGTCCTCGCCGTCGTCGTCTCCGCCGGCCTCGGCTTCCGGCAGGCCCTCGAACGCGTGGCGGAGAAGTACGAAGGCCCGTGGGCCGACGAACTGCGCATCACCCTGCGCCAGATGGACATGGGCGTCAGCCGCCGCGACGCCTTCGAGCAGCTGCGCCGACGCAACCGGTCCGAGCAGGTCTCGATGTTCGTCTCCGCGCTCCAGCAGGGCGAGGAGCTGGGCGCGCCGATCGTCGACACGCTGATCCAGATCGCCGAGGACATGCGCCGTACCGACGCGCAGAACGCCCGCCGCAAGGCCGCCAAGGCCGTCCCCAAGGCCACCCTCATCGTCACCAGCTTCATGCTGCCCGGCACGATGATCCTCATCGCGGTCGGCTTCTACTACGCCTCGGGCGTCAACTTCGACGACATGTTCGGCGGCTCCTGATGGACGCCGCGCCCTCCCTGCCCCTCCAGGTCAACGCCCTGCAGGCGATGTGCCGCCAGGTCTTCGGCTTCCGCATGGCGATGATCGCGCTGGCCGTCCCCTTCTCGCTGGGGGGCACCACCTCGCGCCTCGGCACCTGGCTGGTCGTCGCCGCCGTGACCGTCACCTTCATGGTGTCGTACGCCCTGCTGCGCGACTGGGAGCGGTTCGGCCCCGTCCTGCTGCGCCACCCCGCCCTGCTCGCCGTCGACATGCTCTTCGGCGCGCTGCTGCTGATCACCGCCTCCCCGGCATCGACGCTCGCGTACGTCACCATCTGCACACCGCTGCTCGCGGGCCTGGTCTACGGCTGGCGCGGCGCGGCGTTCTTCGCCGTCTGCCAGTCCCTGGTGCTGGCCGGCGCGTACGGCGTCAGCGACAAGGTCGAGCTCAACGCGGACGCCCTGCTGCTGCCGGGACTGTGCCTCATCACCGGCGCGGCCGGCAGCACGCTGCGGGGTCTGGTCCTCGGCTTCGGGGCGGCCAGCCAGGCGCTGACGGAGGCGCGGGCGCGGCTGGCGGTCCACGAGGCGATCGAGCAGGAACGCGCCCGGCTCGCCCGCGAGATGCACGACTCCGTCGCCAAGACCCTGCACGGCATCGCGCTCGCCGCCGACGGGCTCGCCGGCTCGGCCGACCGGATGGACCCGCACACGCTCAGACGCCAGGCCGAGCTCGTCGCCCGCTCGGCGCGGCGGGCCGCCGCCGAGTCCCGCGAGCTGCTCTCCGACCTGCGCCGCGAATCCGGCCTGGACGGGGGCGTCGACGTGCTCACCGAGCTCGCCGCCCGCACGGCCGACTTCGCCCGCCGCCACGACGTCCGCGCGGAGTTCCGCCGGCTGGGCGCCGCGCCGCCGCCCCCCGTGCCGCAGGTCGTCGCCCGCCACCTGCTCACCATCGCCTCCGAGGCCATGGAGAACGCCCACCGCCACGCCCGCCCCACGTACGTCGACGTCTCGGCGGGCGTGGTCGGCGAGGTCCTGCGCGTGAGCGTGTACGACGACGGGCGGGGTCTCCCGGCCGGCACGAGCCTCGACCAGCTGAAGCAGGCCGGCCACTTCGGCCTGGTCGGCATGGTGGAGCGGGCTGCCTCGATCGGGGCGCGCATCCGCATCGGCCGGGGCCGCGCGGCGCGCGGCACGGAAGTGCGCCTGGACATCCCGGTCCGCGCCCTGACCCCGGACCCGCCACCGCTGCCGTACATCCCGAAACAGCCCATCACCACCTGAGACGAGGAAGGAGGCCGCACCATGCCGGACGACATCTCGCAGAGCTCCGGTCACCCCTGGACCCACCAGACGCAGGTGTCGCAGCACACCTCCACGGCGTCGGGGGAGTTCCCCTCACTGCCCACCCCGCCCGTGCTCCGGGTGGTCGTCGCCGACGACAACCCGGTGGTCCGCGCGGGCCTGACGGTCCTGCTGTCGGGCCGGGACGACATCGAGGTCGTCGCGGAGGCGGGCGACGGCCGCGAGGCGTACGACGCGGCGGTACGGCTGCGCCCGGACGTGGTGCTGCTCGACGTCCGCATGCCGGGCGTGGACGGCATCTCGGCGCTGCCGCACCTGGTGCGGCTGGCACCGGTGCTGATGATGACGTACAGCCGTGAGAGCGCCATCGTCCACGAGGCCCTGCGCCTGGGCGCGGGCGGCTACCTCGTCCACGGTGAGTTCACGGCCGACCAGCTGGTGGCCGCGGTCCGCGACGTCAGGCAGGGCCGCCCCCACTTCACCCCGACGGCCGCGGGCGCCCTGCTGGCCACGGTCCGCGACGGAACGCCGCCGCAGGGCGCGGGTCCGCTGCCGGACGGGCTCGGCGCGGCGTTCACCGCATCGCAGCAACCGTCTGCACCCGCACATCCGGCGCAGAATCCCGCCGCCCAGGAGGCTTTAGCAAGCCCTCAGTTGACT
Source organism: Streptomyces sp. NPDC051310 (assembly GCF_044455245.1). Classification (NCBI taxonomy): domain Bacteria; kingdom Bacillati; phylum Actinomycetota; class Actinomycetes; order Kitasatosporales; family Streptomycetaceae; genus Streptomyces; species Streptomyces sp. NPDC051310. Next base: position 253,089 of record NZ_JBITEO010000005.1, on the reverse strand, counting down.
GCGCAACGGTTTGCTCAAAAGCCTTCGCTTTCGCAAGCAGATGTGGCACATTCGTCTCCAGGCGTGCTCACCGAGCTGAGTCAGAGGGAGGTGGAGGTGATGGACCTGATCGCGTCGGGCCTGACCAATCAGCAGATCGCCGCCACCTGCTTCATCAGCCAGAAGACGGTCAAGAACCACATCAACCGCATCTTCGCCAAGCTCAACGCCACGAGCCGCGGCGAAGCCATCGCCATCTGGCACGGCGTCCGCCGAGGGGGCCCGGCATGAGGACCCCGAAGGCCCACACCCGTGAATGGGCCCGCGGTTGGGCCCTGAGGCCCATGTGGGCTCGCCCGTCCGGGACGTACGTTCCCGGTGTCACCGGCGGGACCGGCCAGGAGGAACCCGGTCCCGCCCACGGCACCACGAGGACGCACGCCGACACGGGAGGGGCACACCATGATGAAGGACGCCACGCTGAAGGCCGTCGCCGCGACGCAGGTCTACATCGGCCACTGGGCGAACACCCGCGTCGAGAAGATGAAGTCCCGCCGGGACCGCGGCCAGGGCGCGATCGAGTACGTGGGCATCACGATTCTGGTGGTGGCGATCGTGGTGGCCGTGATGAACACGAAGATGGGGACGGAAATCGCCAACACGTTCCGCGACAAGATCAACGAGGTGCTCGGCAACGGCGGGTGAATTGCCTTCATCCCCGTAGTGAGTCAGGGCAGGCTGCACCGCTGTACCTTACGGCGGTTGTCGGCCTGCTCTTTCTTGCGTTCGTCTTCTTCGCCTTCGGTCAGGCGGACGTCACCCGGAACGGTACCCAATCCGCAGCCGACGCAGCTGCGCTGGCCGCGGCCCGCGAGTCGAGGGACCAGTTCAAGGGCGACTTCCTCGGGAACCTCCTCACACCCGGCTACCTCGACGACATCTTCGGCGGCCGCTTCATCGGCATGGTGAACGGATGCAGCGCCGCCGGTCATTACGCCACACGGAACGAGGCGGAACTGCTGACGTGCAACCGGACGGGCGACGGGCGCTGGGCGTTCACCGTGAAGGTCCGGTCCCAGGAGCCCATGGGCACCAGCATCATCGAGGGAACGGACGAGAAGCACGCGGAGACCACAGCCACGGCCGTGGTCGAACCCCTGTGCACCTTCGAGGCAGCGGAAAAGGATGGCAATCCGGATGACGGGGGCGACGGTGACGCGGGTGAAGGAGACGCCAAACCCGTGTCGCCCGGCGAGCTCGTCTGTGACGGTGGGACATGGGATATAGATCCGGAGAACCTGGACCTCCTCCCGGACATGTCGGATCTCTTCACCGTCAGGCTGGCCGAGGACTGACCACGAATGACGAGCGCAAAGGAATGGCAGTGATGAACATTCGGCATCCGAGGACAGTGCGTCGAACGGGCGCGGCCGCCCTGCTGACAGCGACGTTGATCTTCACCGCGGCTTGTGGAGGCGGCGAAGAGGCTGGCGGGCAGGAAGGGGGCAATAAGCAGAGCTCCGTACCTGCAGCCAACCAGAGCTCCGCTGCCGAGGGTGGCCAGACCCTGCCGGACACCAGCACCGTCCTAGCCACGCTCAAGGGAGAGCGTGGTATCGAGATGGTGATTCATGAAGCCAAGCGTGACGACGGTGGCTTCGTAACTGTTCAGGGGCAGTTCAAGAATCCTACCGGCCAGTCCTACACCGTCCCGATCCAATGGAATGGACTGGAAAAAGATGTCGCGGCCCAGGGCAACTCGGTAGCCGCCATGACACTGGTCGACTCCAAGGAAAAGAAGCGCTACTACGTGCTGCGCGACACGGACAATCGTCCACTTACGACGACCGGCTACTCGTCCCGTATCGGAGCGGGAGAAACTTTGGGATTCTTCGCCCAGTTCCCCGCGCCACCGACCTCCACCACCACCGTCGACCTCCAGTTCCCCGGCTTCCCGAACGCTCCGATTGAGATCTCCTGATGAGCACGGCCACCACCACCCACCGGAGAATCCGCGCCCGCGTCGCCGTCAGTGCCGTCGCCGGGGCGCTCGCGTTCGGGATCGGGGTCGCACCCGAGGCGATGGCCGAGGACAGTCCGTATCCGTCCGCGTCCGCCACGCCGCCCGTCGAGGTCGATCCGGGCGACGCCGACCTGAAGCTGCCCGACGGGGCCACCCTCGCGCCGCCCAAGGTGCTCGACATCAAGTCGGTCGTCGAGGACCTGGCCGGCGAGGAGCGCCGGGAGGACACGAACGCCGACATCAAGTTCGCCCTCCAGGCCGAGGTGCTCTTCGGCAAGGACAGCGCCGCCCTCTCCGGCAGCGCCAGCGCCCGTATCGCCGCGATCGCCGCGGAGATCAAGAAGCAGGACGCCCGGAAGGTCCGCGTCTTCGGCTTCACCGACAACCTCGGCTCCTCCGCCCACGGCGACGTGCTGTCCAAGCAGCGCGCCGAGGCGGTGCACAACGCCCTGTCCAAGGAGCTGACCGCCGAGGGCATCACCTTCGAGATCCGGGGCTACGGCGAGCAGTACCCGATCGCCGACAACAGCACCGAGGAAGGCCGCAAGAAGAACCGCCGCGTGGAGGTCTCCTTCCAGCGCGGCGCGGCCGGCGGTTAGCGGCGGAGCCGGGCCGCATTGCCGAATGCGGCCCGGCCGTCCCGCGCAGGATCTACGGTGGACGGGTGACCGAGACCTGGAACGCCGGCGACTCCGGCGTCCTGCGCCTGCCCTCCGGGCGGCTCGTCCGGGGCCGTGGGCTCCGCCGACCCCTCCCGGCCGGCCCCACGCCGACGTACGCCGTCCATCTGCTCGGCAAGCGGCCACCAGAGGTCCCGTGGGAGGCGGAGTGGATCCGCTGGCCCGACTTCCGGCTGCCCGCCGACCGCGCGCACGCCCTGACCGTCCTGCGCGAGGCGTGGAAGCGGGCGGCCGGCGAGCGCGTCGAGATCGCCTGCGGCGGAGGCCGCGGCCGTACGGGCACCGCCCTCGCCTGCCTCGCCGTGCTGGACGGCGTCCCGGCCGACCGGGCCGTGGAGTTCGTCCGCCGGGAGTACGACCGCCACGCGGTGGAGACGCCCTGGCAGAAGCGCTACGTCCGGCGCTTCACCGGCTGACGCAGCCGACGCCGGAACCGCCTCGCCGGGCGTCCTCGGCTGCGGCTATCGTCCAGCCCATGACTCTCCCGCCTGCGACGACGACCCTGTGGCGCCCGACCGGCCCTGTGGAGCTCCGCCTGGTCGAGGAGTCGGGGTGGCGCGCCTGGCCGCCCCGGCTGCCGGAGCAGCCGATCTTCTACCCCGTCCTCAACGAGGACTACGCGATCAGGATCGCGCGGGACTGGAACGTGAAGCACGACGGCGCCGGCTTCGTGACCCGCTTTCAGGTGGAGTCCGAGTTCCTCACCCGGTACCCGGTCCGGCAGGCCGGTGGCCGGACCATCCTGGAGCTGTGGGTCCCGGCGGAGGAGCTCGACGAGTTCAACCGGCACATCGTCGGCACGATCGAGGTCGTCCACGAGTTCCGCTGAGCCGCCCGCCGGGCCCCCAACTGGGCCCGTGGGCCCATGACGTGAGACGCCGGTGCTTTTAGCGTCGGTCGTATGGTGCGTCGGATGCGTCGTCGGATTCGTCGTCGGGTGTGGGCCCGATGGCCGCGTACGGGGGCTCGGCTGCTGGGGTTGCGCAGGGCGCAGTCGGGTCAGTCGACGTTGGAGTACGTGGGTCTGGTCGCGGTTGTGGTGGCGATCGTGGGGGCTTTGCTGGCGACGGGGATGGGTCCGACGATCGCCGGTGAGTTGCGTGTGCAGGTGTGCCGGGTGACCGGTGGGGACAACTGCGGGGGTGGTGGGCAGGAGCCGTCGCAGGCGCAGGGTGAGCCTGCCGGTGACGAGGGTGACGAGGGTGAGGACGGGGGTGGTGGGCAGCGGGCGGCGTCGGACGGTGAGGGTGAGGGGAAGTCGCCGGAGCAGTTGGCGTATGAGAAGGCGTTGAAGGACCTTCAGGATGCGCAGGCGGCGGAGAAGGCGGATCGGGACAAGGCGATCGCGGCGGCCAGGGAGCTGGGGAAGATCCTGGCCGAGGAGCTGGGGATCACCGATGCGTTCGACTGCATCACCAAGGGGGACATGGGGGCGTGCACCGAGACGCTGGTCAACGTTCTGACGAGTCTGATCGGTGGTGCGGTGGGCAAGCTTGCGGCGAAGTACGGGGCGCCGTGGAAGTGGAAGAAGGCCGTTGAGCTGGTCCGGAAGATCAGGAAGCATGGCGGTGATCTGTACGACGGGCTGACGGGCCTGGTGAAGAACCGCAAGAAGGTCTCCGAGGCGCAGGACCGGCTCGACGACGCCAAGAAGAAGTGGGACCCGGAGAAGCAGAAGAAACCCGACGACAAACCCATCAACTGCCCTGTCAAGCACAGCTTCCTGCCCGGCACCCCGGTGCTGCTGGCCGACGGGCGGCGCGTCGCCATCGAGACCGTACGCGTCGGGCAGAGGGTCGTCGCCACCGATCCGGTCCGCGGCACGACCGGGCCCCACACGGTCACGGACGTCATCACCACCCACGACGACGAGCACTTCACCCGGCTCGGCACGACCGCGGGCACGGTCGTCGCCACCGACACCCACCCCTTCTGGTCCGTGGACCTGCACCGCTGGGTCGACGCGGGCGACATCCGCCCGGGGGCGCTGCTGCGCACCTCCGCCGGGACGGCCGTGCAGGTCGGCGCGGTCGAGCGGTTCACCGAGCGGCTGACCACCCACGACCTCACCGTCGCGGGCGTCCACACCTACTACGTGGCCATCGGAGCCGGCAGCTCGGCGCTCGTCCACAACAACGACTGCGTCACCAAGTACAAGCTCAAGCTGAAGACACGCGGAGCCAACTACGGCAACCCCAACCAGCGCGCCTACCAGCGCCGGCACGCCGGTGACACCGAGTACCAGGTGGAGGGCGGCGGCGAGAAGGTCTGGGCCGACGGCTTCGACTCGAACACCGGTGACCTGATCGACGCCAAGTTCGTCGACAACCCGGACCGCAGCCCGTTCATCAAGGACTCCAAGGCGCCCGACTTCATCCGCCAGAAGGTCGACGACGAGATCGACGACGAGTTCCGGCGCTACGCGGCGGTCATCAAGGACAAGAACACTCCGGTCAGCACGTTGCGTATCGTCACCAATGACCCCCGTGCGGTGCAGTATTTCCAGGAGAAGCTGCGCAAGTACGGGATCCCTGGTCAGGTCGACGTCAAACCGTGAGGCAGGCATGACGTATCTGGTGGTGTTCGACAGCGACGAGTGGAGTGTCGGCCAGGACGTGCTCGTCGCGTCGCTGGCGGCGGAGTGGCCCGATGCCGCGATCCACCGCCGGCAGCCCCCCGAGGGCTCCAAGGTGCGCGACATCGAGTGGCAGCTGGAGCGGGGCGGCGAGCAGGTCGAGGGGCACACCCACGTCGACGGCCGGTGCATCTACCTGGACGGCGACATCGGCCTGGTGGCCGACCTCGCCCTCTGGTACCGCAAGCTCGTCCCGAAGGACATCGGCGTCGTCTTCTGCGACGACGGCTACAGCTTCGACACCACGATCGACGACACCACGACGAAGGACGACCTGGTGGCCGCCTCGGGCGCGTAGTCCGGCGCATCGCCCGGTGCGGGGGAAGCGAGACCCGGACTGGGCCCGCGGGCCCACGACTTCAATGGCCGGCGCTTTTAGCGTCGGCCACCTACCACCTGCCCCGTCAGCCACAGCTTCCCGCCCGGTACGCGGGTCCTGCTCGCCGGTGGTGTCGGTGCCCCGATCGAGTCGGTGCGCATCGGGGACCAGGTTCTCGCGAGCGACCCGGACACCGGGCTCACCCTCCCGCGCACCGTCACCCGTTCCTTCACGACGTACGACGACGAACACTTCACGCGGCTGACCACGCCCGCCGGCACCCTCACCGCCACCGACACGCACCCGTTCCGGCTCGCCGGCTCCGATCGGTGGGCGGACGCGGGGGACATCGCGGCCGGTGACACGCTGCGGCTGCCCGGCGGCGCGGCGCTGGAGGTCACGTCGGTCGCACGGTTCACCGAACGGCGGACCACGCACGACCTCACGGTCGAGGGCCTCCACACCTATTACGCGGGCGTCGGCGGTGCGGCGTACGCCCTCGTGCACAACAACCAGTGCGAGTGGGAGACCGACCCGAGCGTGAAGGGGCCCGCGGCGGGCGAGAAGCTGAAGCCGCCGCACCGGCGCCACACCGTCGCCGGTGCCAGGAACGGCATGGTGAATGGAGAAGAACACCGTCATCCTCAAGGGCCGGGAGGCCGAGGTCGACGCCGACATCAAGGGCATCGCCGAGGGCAGGGGCAAGTTCGTCGACAACGGCAGCGCGTACGAGATCAACGGGCACAAGTACGGTGTCGAGGAGAACGGCCGGACCTTCCCGATCTCCGGCAACGGGCTCGTCGAACTCGACCGCAACGAGTACGCGGCGCTCAAGGAGATCGCCAAGGCCGTCGGCAGGACCGACGTGCCCGCCCTGACACGCAACCCGCGGTTCGCGAACAACCCTGGGATCGTGGGGAAGGCCAAGAAGATCTATGACGGGACCTATCCGTGATCTACCCCTTCCTGACCGTCCACCGGCCCGAGCCCGCCCGCATGGCGGCGGCGCCGGCCGGTGCGGTCGGCGTGCCGGTGGCGGACGTGGACGTCGCGGACGAGGACACCGACCCGGCGGGCCGGAACGGGGACGCACCCGTGCTCTGCGGCTACCGGGAGCTCCTCGGGGACGTGGCGCTGTCCTGGGACGTGTACGTCTCCGACGACGCGGTCCCCGGGGCGCCGGACGAGCCGGCGGCGGCCCGCCGCGTCGCCGCCGCGACCGGTACCACCGTGCTGTACCCGGCGACGGACGTGCCGCATCCGTCGGCGTACTGGGCCGCCACCCCCGCGGGCACGGTCACCCGCGCCCGCCTGTACGCGTCGGACGACGAGGAGCCGGTCCACACCGTCGATGCCGTCGAAGCGCCGGTGCCCCAGCTGCCGGACGCCCGTGTGGAGCTGCTGGCCGAGGTGTACCGGGCGCAGCGGATCCCCGTCCCGGCCACCGAGGCGGTCACCGCCGCCCTCGGCCCCGACGGCACCGCGCCCGCGCAGGGCCCGGCCGGCCGGTCGCGGGACGCGCTGCTGCTCTGGGAGCGGCTGGTGCGCCGGATGGCGGCCGGCTGGGCGCCGGTCGGCCGCTACCCGCTGGACCTGTACCTGGAGGACCTGCGGACCCGGGACGTCCTGGCCGAGCAGCTGGCCACCGTACCTCCCCCGCTCGGCGAACCGCCGGCCCGCGCCGCCGAGGAGCTCGACGGCGTCTTCCGCGCCCATACCCGCGACGACGGCGGCGAGCTGCCCGGGCGGCTCACGCGGTCCGGCGCGGCGGTCCTCGACCGCGCCTGGTGGTGGCACCGCAGGCCGGTGCGCCTGCCCTGGACATAATCGACCGCATGTCCGAGCGCAGACTGACCGGCGGGGCCGCGCCCGCCTTGTGGGGGTACGCGGCGGTACGGGCGGTGGGTCTGGCGGTCTTCGGGATCGCCGCCGCCGTCGCCGGTGAGGACGCCCTGCACCGGCTCAAGGGCCGCTGGGACGCCGTCTGGTACGTACGGATCGCCGAGCACGGCTACGGGCACGAGGTCCGGCTCCCCGACGGGAGCGTCCACTCCGACCTGGCGTTCTTCCCGCTGCTGCCCGCCCTGGAGCGGGGTCTCGCCGCCGTGCTGCCGATCGGGGCGGCCGGGGCGGGGCTGGTCGTGGCGTGGGCCGCCTCGCTCGCCGCCGCCTGGGGCATCTACGCGGTCGGGGCGCGGGTGGCGGGGCGGCGCGCCGGTGTGGTGCTGGCGGTGCTCTGGGGCGTGTACCCGACGGCGTTCGTGCAGTCGATGGCGTACACCGAGACGCTGTTCACCGCGTTCGCCGCCTGGTCGCTCCACGCCGTGCTGCGCGGCCGCTGGATCGGGGCGGGCGCTCTCGCGGTGGCGGCGGGGCTGACCCGGCCGACGGCCGCCGCGCTGATCGCGGCCCTCTGCGTCACGGCGGTCGTGACGGTCCTCCGGGACCCCGCGGTCCTCCGGGACCGCCGCCCCGCCCTGCGGATGGCGGCGGGCGTGCTGCTCGCGCCGCTGGGCTGGCTGGGGTACGTCGTCTTCGTCGCCGTGCGGGAGGGCAGCCCCACCGCGTACTTCGACGTGCAGGCCGCGTGGGGCAACAGCATCGACGGGGGAGTCGCCCTCGCCCGCTTCGTCGGAGAGAACCTCACCGGGCCGAACCCGCTCGCCGGGGTGGGGCTGTGCGCCGCGCTGGCGCTGCTGGGCTGGCTGGTGTGGCTGTGCGTCCGGCAGCGCCAGCCGCTGCCGGTGCTCGTGTACGGCATCGCGGTGGTCGTCATCTCGCTCGTCGGCGCCGCGTACTTCGGGTCCCGGCCCCGCCTGATCATGCCCGCGTTCCCGCTGCTGCTGCCGGCCGCGGTCGCCCTCGCCCGGCTCCGCGACCGCACCCTGGTCCTGGTGCTGACGGTGCTGGCGCTCGCCTCCGGGGCGTACGGGGCGTTCACCCTGCTCGGACCCGGGCCTCCGTAGGGGTTTGGGCCCGTGGGCCCATGCCCCGGCCGGGGGTGCGTTGTTAGCGTCCGCTCATGACCAGGCGCACCAGGCGGGGGACGACCGCGGCCGCCGCCGCCCTCATGGCGGTGTCGGCGGCGTGCGGGCCCGGGAACCCGGAGCAACCGGAGCGGAAACCGGACGCCGGCAGGAGCGCGAGCGCCGACGAGGGCACCGCGGGCGGCAAGGGGGCCGGCGCCGTGCCGTCCGCCCCGGCCACGGGCACCCCTTCACCCCGGCCGTCCGCCCCCTCCGCACCGCCCGCCACGCAGGGGCCGGGTGACCCGACGCCGCGCACCGGGGCCGGACTCGAACAGGCGATCCTCACGACCGCCGACGTCCCCGGCTACACCGTCGGGCCCATGGACCCGCCGCCCGCGCGGGGCGAGACACCCGACGAGGCGGCGTGCCGGCCGATCACCGAGCTCCTGGGCGGCAGGCCCGAACCGGCCGCCCGGACCGCCGCGTACCGCCAGATCACCGGCGCCAACCCGCAGAGCCGCCCCGCCGTCTCGATGTTCCTCACGAGCCACGGCGGACAGGGCGCCGCGACCGTCCTCAACCGCCTCCGCACCGCGATGACGGCGTGCGGCGACGGCTTCACCACCACCGGTCCGACCGGGCCGTCGGCGTATCGCGGCGTGCGGGAGCTGCCGCCGGTGAAGACGGGTGACGACAGCCTGGCGTTCCAGCTGACCGCATCCTTCGAGGGCGATCCCGTGCCGCTGGTCTTCCACGTGGTCCGCTCGGGGGGCACGGTGGCGACGTTCTACACCGCCAACTTCGAGGGCCCGGCGACCCCGGTGATGCCCGCCGCGCTGGTCACGGCGCAGGCGGCGAAGCTCAGCCGCGGCTGATGGCGAGCCGCACGCCCGGGCGCAGCCCCCACCGCTCCATGGCGCCCGCCTCCGCCTCCAGCACGTGCCGGGCGCGCGGCCGCGGCAGGCCGAGGCGGCCGGGTGGCATGGTGGTCACGGCGAGGACGTTCATCTCCCGGTCCAGGTGGGCGACATCGATGGCGAAGCGCATCCGGAAGGTGTGAACGCTGTTGCAGGGCGTCAGCAGCATCGCGCCGTCGACGCCGTCCCGGCCGAGCAGCCCCCGCCGCCGGGTGCCGTACGACGCGGCCACCTCGACCGGGACCGCGGCACCGCCGGGCAGCGTCAAGCGGGCCGTTCCGTTGCGCCATTTCGCCGTGGACCTCCCCATGGGCGACGACCGTAGCGCGGGCCCGGCCGGTGCGGGAGTGGGCCGTGGGCCCGGCCGGGGCGGAGTGGGCCCACGGGCCCATGACCGGCCGTCCGCCGCGTCCTAGGGTTCGCTGCGTGTACGCCACGCTGATCGCCCTCGCCGCCCTGTGGGGCACCTGCGCCGGGCTGCTCGTGCCGCGCGCCGCGTACCGGCTGTCGGTCGAGCCGGAGGAGGCGTGGCGCGACGCCTGCCCCGCCGGGCACCCGTTCACCGGTCCCGCCCGCGGCTGGCTCGGGCCCGCGCGGTGCGCGCCCTGCGCGGTGGCCGTGCCGGTGGGCGGTGGCGGCGTGCGGCCCGAGCGCCGCGCCGGCTCCCCGGCCGGTGCCGGGGCTCCCGCCCTGCCCGTGGTGACGGCCCTCGCGTGCGCGGCGCTCGCCGCCGCGACGGGACCGCGGCCGGAGCTGGCGGTGTGGCTGCTGCTGGCGCCGTTCGCGGTGCTGCTGGCCGCCGTCGACGTGCGGGTGCACCGGCTGCCGGACCGGGTGACGCTGCCGCTGGCCGGCGCCGCGGCCGGACTCCTCGGCGTCGCCGCGCTGCTGCCGGGGCACGCCGGGTCCTGGCCCGCCGCGCTGCTCGGGGGGCTCGCCCTCGGCGCGGCCTACTTCGCCCTGTTCGTGATCCACCCCGACGGCATGGGCTTCGGCGACGTGAAGCTCGCGCTGTCGCTGGGGGCGGCCCTCGGCTGGTACGGGTGGGGGATCCTCTTCGCGGGCGCGTTCGCCGGCTTCCTCTTCGGCGCGGTGTACGGGGTGGTGCTGATCGTGCTGCGCCGGGCGAACCGCCGCAGTGCGATCCCGTTCGGGCCGTTCATGATCGGCGGGGCGCTGCCGGCGCTGCTGCTGGGGGCGTTCACCGCCGTACCGGCCGCGGGGTGACCACCGGCCGCGCCGGGCTCCCCGTGGACGGCGGCGACCTGGGCGACCGCCTCACCGGGGCGGGGCCCGTCGGCGCCTAGCATCCGGCGTATGCGGACACTCCTCGACAAAAAGGCCTCGCTGCCCGTCGTCGTCCCGGTCACCGCGCGCCCCACCACCCCCCGGCTCCTCACCTGGGGATGGGCCGCGGCGCTGTGCGCGCTGTACGCGACCGTCGCCGTACGCCGCCACCAGCTCCTGCGGACCACCGGCTACGACCTCGGCATCTTCGAGCAGGCCGTACGGGCGTACGCCGAACTCCGCGCCCCCGTCGTCCCGCTGCGCGGCGAGGGGTTCAACCTGCTGGGCGACCACTTCCACCCGCTGTTGGCGGCCCTCGCACCGCTGTACCGGCTGTGGCCCTCGCCGCTGTGCCTGCTCGTCGCGCAGTCCGCGCTGCTCGCGGTCGCCGTCGTCCCGCTGGCCCGCTGGGCCGATCGCGCGCTCGGCCGCCGGCCCGCCCACGCCGTCGCCGCCGCCTACGGGCTGAGCTGGGGCATCGCCTCCGCCGCCGCCTTCGACTTCCACGAGGTCGCGCTCGCCGTTCCGCTGCTCTCCTTCTGTCTGGAGGCCCTGGGCCGCCGGCGCTGGCGCGCGGCCGTCGCCTGGGCCGCGCCGATGCTGCTGGTCAAGGAGGACCTGGGCCTGACCGTCGCCGCGGTCGGCGCGTACATCGCCTGGCGCGGCGGTCCCCGGCGGCTGGGCATCGCCACCGCCCTGGCCGGGATCACCGGTTCGGCCGTCGAGGTCATGCTGCTGCTGCCCGCCTTCCACCCCGGCGGCTCGTACGCGCACGGCGGCAACCTCGACGAGGGGCGCGGCTCCCTGCTCTCGACGCTCGCGCACGCCCCGCTCGACGCGCTGCGCCCCGACATCAAGGCCATGACCCTGGTGCTGGTCTTCGCCCCGTCCGCGCTGCTCGCCCTGCGCTCCCCGCTCTCCCTGATCGCGGTGCCGACGCTCGCCTGGCGGATGCTGTCGCAGAACGCCTTCCACTGGGGCACGGCCTTCCACTACAGCGCCGTGCTCATGCCTGTCGTCCTCGCCGGGCTGATCGACGCGCTGACCCCGTGGCGGCGCGACGCCGGCCCGCTCGCCGCCCGGCACGTGCGCGCCTCCCTCGCCACCGTCCTCGCGGTGACGATGGTCATGCTGCCGTCGTTCCCGCTGGCGCTGCTCGCCCAGCGCGCCACCTGGCGCACGACCCCCCACGTCGCGGCGGCCCGGGCGCTGCTCGCGAGGATCCCCGACGGCGCGACCGTCGCCGCGTCGAACCGGCTCGTCCCCCAGCTCACCTCGCGCTGCACGGTCGTCGTCTTCCCGGCCTTCCCGGTCGCGGGCCGGCTCTACGAGTACGACAGGAAACGCCTGCCGCGCCCCACCGCCGAGTGGATCGTCTTCGACCGCCGGCCGCCCGAGGCCTGGCCGTACCGGAGCGGCCACTGGCCCTACCCGCTCCAGCAGCAGCTGGCCGAACTGTCGGCGGCGCAGAAGGAGTACGGCTACGAGCGCGTCGCCCACCGCGACGGCATCACCCTCCTGCGGCGCGGCCGCCCCTGAGGGCGTGAGGGCGAGGCCCGGCCCGGGCCGTCAACGCCGCGCCGCGGGGCCGGGGTCCCCCTTCGGGAGGACGGGAACCGGGGGCCCTACGGCCGCATGCCGTGTCCGCAGCGCCGCCCCGCGCATTCGCAGCGTAGTTGCGGCCTGTCGTGGCACGCAGCATCCCTTACGAAGGGTTATGGTGGAAACCCCCCCTCGGGCCGGTCCGTATCCCCCCCACGGACCGGCCCGTTTCCGTCGGCGCACCGGCGCACCGGCGCACCGGCGCACCGGCGCACCGGCGCACCGGCGCACCGGCGCACCGGCGCACCGGCGCAGGAGGCGGGCCCTCCGGGCGCCCCGCGGCCGGACCGCTCAGCTCCGCGCGGCCCAGATGTTCGTACCGGCGGTGTCCACCGCGTACGAGTCGATCTCCTTCAGCTCCTCCTCGGTGAGCGGGGGCCCGGCGAGCGCGGCGATGTTCTGCTCCAGCTGCGTCACGCTGGACGCGCCGATCAGCGCCGAGGTCATCCGCTCGTCCCGCAGCACCCAGGTCAGCGCCAGCTGGGCCAGCGACTGGCCGCGGCGGCGGGCGATCTCGTCCAGGCCCCGCAGCCGGCGCACGACCTCCTCGGACAGCAGGTTCGGGTCGAGGGACTTGCCCTGGGTGGCCCGGGAGCCCTCGGGGATGCCGGTGAGGTACTTGTCGGTCAGCAGCCCCTGGGCGAGCGGCGCGAAGGCGATGCAGCCCATGCCCGCCTCCTCCAGGGTGTCGAGGAGGGCGTCCTCCTCGGTCCAGCGGTTGATCATCGAGTACGACGGCTGGTGGATCAGCGCCGGGACCCCCATCTCCCGCAGCAGCCGCGCCGCCTCCGCGGTCTGGGCGCTGCTGTACGAGGAGACGCCGGCGTACAGCGCCTTGCCCTGCTGCACGGCGGAGGCGAGGGCGCCCATCGTCTCCTCCAGCGGGGTGTCCTTGTCGAAGCGGTGCGAGTAGAAGATGTCGACGTGGTCGAGCCCCATCCGCCGCAGCGAGGCGTCCAGCGAGGACAGCAGGTACTTGCGCGAGCCCCACTCGCCGTACGGGCCCGGGTGCATCAGATAACCCGCCTTGGTCGAAATGACCATCTCGTCCCGGTATGGGGTGAAGTCCTGGGCGAAGATCTTGCCGAAGTTCAGCTCGGCGGAACCGGGCGGCGGCCCGTAGTTGTTGGCCAGGTCGAAGTGGGTCACGCCGAGGTCGAAGGCGCGCCGCAGGATCGCGCGCTGCGAGGAGAGCGTGCGGTCGTCGCCGAAGTTGTGCCACAGGCCCAGCGAGATCGCGGGCAGCTTCAGGCCGCTGCGGCCGGTCCGGCGGTACTCCATGGTGTCGTAACGGTCGTCGGCGGGGCGGTATGCGGGGGTATCAGTCACAGCTCTCTCCTTATCACGGACTTGTGACGGACCGGGTTGGGCCGCCGTGACCCCCGCGCAGTAATGTGGCCGCTTCGGGGACAGCCGCGCATGAGCCGGGATCGATCCCCCCGGGCCGACGCCGCTGCGGGCCCCCACGCAATCGAGAGGTGAGATCGGTGAACTTGCGCGACCTGGTGTACAGGCTCTACGCACGCCGGGTGGAAGGCCGCCTCGATCACGCCCAGGTGCCCAAGCACATCGGCGTCATCCTCGACGGCAACCGGCGCTGGGCGAAGGCGTCCGGCGGCACGCCGGAGCAGGGGCACAAGGCCGGCGCGAGCAAGATCCAGGAGCTGCTGGGCTGGTGCGACGAGACGGACGTCGAGGTCGTCACCCTGTGGATGCTGTCCACCGACAACCTCAACCGTCCCGAGGAGCAGCTCGTGCCGCTGCTCGGCATCATCGAGGACGCGGTCCGCGCCCTCGCCGCCGACGGGCGCTGGCGGGTGCACCACGTGGGCACGCTGGACCTGCTGCCCGCCCGGACGCAGGCCGTGCTGAAGGAGGCCGAGGAGGTCACCCGCGGGCGCACCGGAATACTCGTGAACGTCGCCGTGGGCTACGGCGGACGGCAGGAGATCGCCGACGCGGTCCGCTCGCTGCTGCTGGAGCACGCGAAGAAGGGGACGAGCTTCGAGGAGCTCGCCGAGGTCGTCGACATCGACCTGATCGCGGAGCACCTCTACACCCGCGGCCAGCCCGACCCCGACCTGGTCATCCGCACCAGCGGCGAGCAGCGCCTGTCGGGCTTCATGCTCTGGCAGAGCGCCCATTCGGAGTACTACTTCTGCGAGGTCCACTGGCCGGCCTTCCGCAAGGTCGACTTCCTGCGCGCCCTGCGCGACTACGCCGCGCGCCACCGCCGCTACGGCACCTGACCCCCGCTCACGGCTGTCACCACCTGTTCACCGGCGCGTCGTCATATGCCATGGCATGGCGCCGCGCGTTCGCGGGCATATCCCTTCCAGAGTGAGCGGTAATCAAGCCCGCTCGCCCGGGAGGCCCTTTGCACCAGGACGACCGTGCAGGACGTGTACGGGCGGCGCGGAGGGCCGGAGCCCGGCCCGCGCATCGTGGCCAGAGCCCGGCCCCATCCCCCCGCGACGCCGTCGCAGTCGCACCCGACCTCACCTGAGGGGGTAGGTCCTTCCGTGGTGAACAGCTCAAAGCGCCGCCTCAACGACAGGCGCACCTACGTTCTCGACACCAGCGTCCTGCTGGCCGACCCCGGGGCCATGGCCCGCTTCGACGAGCACGAGGTCGTGCTCCCCGTCGTGGTGGTCACGGAACTGGAGGCCAAGCGGCACCACCCGGAACTGGGTTACTTCGCCCGGCAGGCCCTGCGCCTCCTGGACGACCTGAGGGTCCGGTACGGCCGCCTCGACGCCCCGCTGCCGATCGGCGATCTCGGCGGGACCCTGCGGGTGGAGCTCAACCACTCGGATCCGGGGGTCCTCCCGGCCGGCTACCGCCTGGGGGACAACGACTCGCGGATCCTGGCGGTCGCGCGCAACCTCCAGGCCGAGGGGTACGACGTCACGGTCGTGTCGAAGGACCTGCCCCTGCGCATCAAGGCGTCGTCGGTCGGCCTGCTCGCCGAGGAGTACCGGGCGGAGCTCGCCATCACCGACTCCGGCTGGACCGGGATGTCGGAACTGCGCCTGACGGCGGAGCAGATCGACCTGCTGTACGGCGAGGAGTCGCTGTACGTCCCCGAGGCCGCCGGGCTGCCGGTGCACACCGGTCTCGTGCTCCAGTCGGAGCGGGGCAAGGCGCTGGGCCGGGTCTCGGCGGACGGCGGCGTACGCCTGGTACGGGGCGACCGGGAGGCGTTCGGCATCCGCGGGCGCAGCGCCGAGCAGCGCATCGCGCTGGACCTGCTCCTCGACCCGGACGTCGGCATCGTCTCCATGGGCGGCCGCGCCGGTACGGGCAAGTCGGCGCTCGCGCTGTGCGCGGGGCTGGAGGCCGTCCTGGAGCGGCGCCAGCACCAGAAGGTGATGGTCTTCCGGCCGCTGTACGCCGTCGGGGGCCAGGAGCTCGGCTACCTGCCGGGCACCGAGGCCGAGAAGATGGGCCCCTGGGCGCAGGCGGTGTTCGACACGCTCGGAGCGGTGGCGAGCAAGGAGGTCATCGAGGAGATCCTCGGCCGGGGCATGCTGGAGGTGCTCCCGCTCACCCACATCCGCGGCCGCTCCCTCCATGACGCGTTCGTCATCGTGGACGAGGCCCAGTCGCTGGAACGCAACGTCCTGCTGACCGTGTTGTCCCGTATCGGGGCGAATTCCCGGGTCGTCCTCACCCATGACGTCGCCCAGCGCGACAACCTGCGGGTCGGCCGGTACGACGGAGTCGTCGCCGTCGTCGAGAAGCTGAAGGGCCATCCGCTCTTCGCGCACGTGACGCTGACCCGCTCCGAGCGCTCGCAGATCGCGGCGCTCGTGACTGAAATGCTGGAGGACGGGGCGATTTAACCTCTCCTGTCCGAAAGGTAATTGCGCCGCCCGGCAAAGCGCGAGAGCTTAGCCGGGCGGCGCCGCGCCGTGCGACCCCTTTCCGTAAATCGTCCCGGCGGAGCGGCGTGTGAGCTTTCACACGCAACGAAGAATTGCCTTGCGGTATCGCCGTCGGGCAGAGTCTTGCTTCCGTCAGGCCCCGCATACGGCACACCTGTAACAACTCAAGACTTGCTCGCCGTATGCCGCCCGAGCACCACGCGGCACTCCCGCAAGGGAGTTGCCCACCGGGCCCGTGTCCCCCGTGACCCAGCAGTGGGGGGACCAGCGCCAGGGGCACGATTTCGTCCGCGAGGTCACCTAAGCGGGCGATGCTGGAAGGAAACCGTGTGAGCCGGATCTCGGTCCGGGGATTCGCGGTGGCGTCGGCCACCGCGGTCACCACTGTCGGCGCCGTCGTCGGAGTTGCCTCGGGCAACGCCCAGCCCTCGGACAACAACTTCGAGGCCGCTGCCGCCGACACGACGCTCCTTGCGGACATCCCCGTCGGCCAGCAGGCCCAGGTACAGGTCTCGTCGCTGACGCAGCAGGCCGAGGCGCAGGCCGCCGCGGCCGACTCCGCCGCGGTGAAGTCCGCCGAGGAAGCCGCCCGCCTCCAGGCCGCCAAGGACGCCCAGGCGAAGAAGGAAGCCGCCGAGGAGAAGGCCGAGCAGGAGCGGAAGGAACGCGAGGAGCGCGAGGAGCGCGAGCGCGCCAGCCGCACCGAGGTCCGCTCGGCGACCAGCTTCGCGCCGCAGTCCTCGTACTCCATCGCCGAGGTCCAGGCGATGGCCCGTCAGATGGTCCCGGGCGACCAGTTCCAGTGCTTCAGCAACATCGTGGACCACGAGTCCAGCTGGAACTACCGCGCGACGAACCCCTCGTCCGGCGCGTACGGCCTCGTCCAGGCGCTCCCCGGCTCCAAGATGTCGTCCGCCGGCGCCGACTGGCAGACCAACCCGGCCACGCAGATCAAGTGGGGCCTGAACTACATGAACGACCGCTACGGCAGCCCGTGCGGCGCCTGGAACTTCTGGCAGGCCAACCACTGGTACTAGGCCACTCGCCTCGCCGGCCCCGCTGAGCCCCTCACCGTCCTTCGGTGAGGGGCTTAGTGCGTGTACCGTCGGGAACCCGTGACTCCTAGGGGGAGCGGTGGGGGGAGAGAGAAGAACATGACGAAGAAGCCAGGGTGGCTCGACCGGCTGGGTGCCGGCCTGTCGCGGCTGGGACAGCGCCTGGGGGAACGCCACCGCGCGGAGGGCGAGTCCGACGGGCCGGGCGTGCCCGGGCCGGACCTGCCGGACCTGCCGGACCGGTCCGCCGATTCCGGTGAGGGTGCCGGGAACGGTCCGGAGAGCGTTCCCGCGCCGCCCACGTACGCGCCCGCCGTCGCCGCCCGCCCCGATCCCGTCGCCGCCATCCCCTGGGGCATCCGCGTCGCCGCCGAGGCGGGCTGGCGGCTGCTCGTCCTCGCCGGGACCCTCTGGGTGCTGATGAAGGTCATCAGCGCCGTCCAGCTGGTGGTGCTCGCCTTCGTCGCCGCACTGCTGATCACCGCGCTGCTCCAGCCCACCGTCGCCCGGCTGACCCGGTGGGGCCTGCCCCGCGGGCCGGCCACCGCCCTCACCGCCATCACGGGCTTCATCATCATGGGCCTGGTCGGCTGGTTCGTCGTCTGGCAGGTGCTGGACAACCTGGGCGACATCTCGGACCGCGTGCGGGACGGCATCGACGAGCTCAAGCAGTGGCTCCTGGACAGCCCCTTCCACGTCACCGAGCAGCAGATCAACGACATCGCCAAGAACCTCAGCGACACCATCGGCACCAACACGGAGGAGATCACCACCGCCGGTCTGCAGGGCGTGACCGTCCTGGTCGAGGTGATCACGGGCATACTGCTGACGATGTTCTCCACCCTCTTCCTGCTGTACGACGGCAGGAAGGTCTGGAGGTGGGTGCTGAAGCTCGTCCCGGCGCAGGCGCGGCCCGGAGTCGCGGGCGCCGGTCCGCGCGCCTGGCGCACGCTGACCGCCTACGTGCGCGGCACGGTGGTGGTGGCCCTGATCGACGCGATCTTCATCGGCCTCGGCATCTACTTCCTCGACGTGCCGCTGGCCGTGCCGCTCGGCGTCTTCATCTTCCTGTTCGCCTTCATCCCGCTGGTCGGCGCGGTCGTCTCCGGCGCGCTGGCGGTGGTCGTCGCCCTCGTCACGCAGGGCATGTTCACCGCGCTGATGGTGCTGCTCGTCGTCCTCGCCGTGCAGCAGATCGAGGGCCATGTCCTGCAGCCGTTCATCCTCGGCCGCGCGGTGCGGGTGCATCCGCTCGCGGTGGTCCTGACCGTGGCGACGGGCGGCCTGGTCGCCGGCATCGGCGGCGCGGTGGTCGCCGTCCCGCTGGTCGCCGTCACCAACACGGTCGTCGGCTACCTGCGGGCGTTCAGCTACGAGCAGGCCCTGCGGCACGCCCCGCCGGTGGTGCCGCGGGAGGCGCCCGAGTCCTGACCCCGGGCGCGGACGCACGAAAGGGGCCCGCCGACGTCATCCGTCGGCGGGCCCCTTCTCCGTGTACGGAGGTCCGGACCGCTCCGGTACTACTCCGCGAGGACGGCCTCGGCGTCGAGCGTCGCGCCGACCGCCTGGATCACCGAAGCGATCTTGAAGGCCTCCTGGATCGTCTCGCGGTCCACGCCGGCCTTGCGGAGCACCTGCTCGTGCGAGTCGAGGCACATGCCGCAGCCGTTGATCGCGGAGACGGCGAGCGACCACAGCTCGAAGTCGACCTTCTCCACGCCGGGGTTGCCGATGACGTTCATCCGCAGACCGGCGCGCATCGTCCCGTACTCCGGGTCGGAGAGCAGGTGACGCGTCCGGTAGAAGACGTTGTTCATCGCCATGATCGCGGCGGCGGACTTGGCGGCCTGGTACGCCTCGGGCTTGAGGTTCGCCTTGGCCTCCGGCTCCAGCTCGCGCAGGACCCGGGGCGAGCGCGAGGCGATCGCGCAGGCCAGGACCGTGCCCCAGAGCTGCTGCTGGGGGAGCTCGCTGTTACCGATGACCGAGCCGAGGTTCAGCTTCAGGTCCTTGGCGTAGTCCGGTACGGCGGACTTCAGTTCGTCGAGAGCCATGTCGGATCAGTCGCTTTCGTCACTCGCCGGAGAGCAGCTTGACCGGGTCGAGGGTGTCCTCGCCCTTGGTCCAGTTGCACGGGCACAGCTCGTCGGTCTGCAGGGCGTCCAGCACCCGCAGGACCTCCTTGGGGTTACGGCCGACGGAGCCGGCGGTCACCATGCAGAACTGGATCTCGTTGTTCGGGTCGACGATGAAGACGGCGCGCTGGGCGAAGCCGTCCTCGCCCTCGACGCCGCACGCGCGCATCAGCTCGTGCTTGGAGTCCGCGAGCATCGGGAAGGGCAGGTCACGCAGGTCGTCGTGGTCCTTGCGCCAGGCGTGGTGCACGAACTCCGAGTCGCCGGAGACACCGAGGATCTGGGCGTCGCGGTCGGCGAACTCGTCGTTCAGCTTGCCGAAGGCGGCGATCTCGGTGGGGCAGACGAAGGTGAAGTCCTTCGGCCAGAAGAACACCACGCGCCACTTGCCCTCGTAGGACTTGTGGTCGATCTGCTCGAACTCCTTGCCGCTCTCCAGCGACACACAAGCGGTCAGGTCGTACGTGGGGAACTGGTCACCGACAGTGAGCACGCGCTCTCCTTGCAGTAAGAAGTCCTTTTTGGGGTCTTCCGTGGGGGTGGACGTGGCTCATCGTGGCACGGAGTGCATTGATCAGTGAAATAGCTAGACTGGGTCGCGTTGATCGAAGGTGGTTATCAGTGGTGTCCGTACACAAAAGCAAGCAGCCGAGCCTGGCGCAGCTCAGGGCGTTCGCGGCCGTCGCCGAGCATCTGCACTTCCGGGATGCGGCGGCGGCGATCGGGATGAGCCAGCCGGCGCTTTCGGGCGCGGTTTCGGCTCTCGAAGAGGCACTCGGTGTCCAGCTGCTGGAGCGTACGACACGCAAGGTGCTGCTGTCCCCCGCGGGGGAGCGGCTCGCGGTGCGGGCCAAGGCGGTGCTCGACGCCGTGGCCGAGCTCATGGAGGAGGCCGAGGCGGCGCAGGCGCCGTTCACCGGGGTGCTGCGGCTCGGGGTGATCCCGACCGTGGCGCCGTACCTGCTGCCGACGGTGCTGCGGCTGGTGCACCAGCGCTACCCGCAGCTCGACCTCCAGGTCCACGAGGAGCAGACCTCCTCGCTGCTGGAGGGCCTGGCGGCCGGACGGCTGGACCTGCTGCTGCTCGCCGTGCCGCTGGGCGTGCCGGGGGTCACCGAGCTGCCCCTGTTCGACGAGGACTTCGTGCTGGTCACGCCGGAGGGCCATCCGCTGGGCGGGCGCGAGGACATCCCGCGCGACGCGCTGCGCGAGCTGCGGCTGCTGCTCCTGGACGAGGGGCACTGCCTGCGCGACCAGGCGCTCGACATCTGCCGGGAGGCCGGGCGCGAGGAGGGCGCGGCGGTCACCACCACGGCCGCCGGCCTGTCGACGCTGGTCCAGCTGGTCGCGGGCGGGCTGGGGGCGACCCTGCTGCCGTGCACGGCCGTGGAGGTGGAGACCGGCCGCGCGGAGCGGCTGCAGACCGGGCGGTTCGCGGCTCCCGCCCCGTCGCGGCGGATCGCGCTGGCGATGCGCACGGGTGCGGCGCGGCAGGCCGAGTTCGAGGTGCTGGCGGGCGCGATGCGCGAGGCGATGGCGGGCCTCCCGGTGCGGATACTTCCCCCGGAGGAGTGACGCCCGTCCGGGCGTACCGCACCGGGGGTCACTCGGTCCGCAGGCCGTCCGGCCGCATCAGGCGCCACAGCGGCACCAGGCTCAGCAGCGTGACCGCCAGGACGAGCCCCGTACCGACGCCGAGCACCGGGAGGAACACCCCCCAGTCGGAGACACGCTTGCCGATCATGCGCAGCAGCAGCGTGCCCACGCCCAGCCCGCCCGCGACCGCCAGGGCCATGCCCAGCACCACCGGTACGGCCGTCTGCCACGGCCCCGAACAGCATCTGGAGCGCGATCGCCCCGGCCGCCGCCACCACGATGCCGCTGACCGCCCTGGCCGCCGTGCCGCTGCTCAACTGGAGCCTGCGCACGGCCAGCTGCCACGGCACCGGACCGCCCCGCAGGGACCGCACCACCGTCTCGACCAGCCACGGCAGCAGCGTCGTCACACCGGTCAGCGCGAGCAGCGCGCCCGCCGCGACCGGCGCCACGTCCAGGGAGGTCTCCGCGAAGGTCACCGGGCCCGCCGCCAGGAGCAGCGCGAGGCCGGCGGCGACCAGCGCCAGGCGCCACCCCACGCGGCGCGGCCGCGGCGCCGTCCCGCGCGTGACCCCCAGCGGCTCGATCGTCACGCCGCGCAGCGCCACCAGCGTCACCACCACGGCGCACAGCGGGACCACCACCGCCACCGCGGCCGCCAGGGCGGGCACCGGCGTGACGTCGGCCGGGAAGGCGTTCACGTCCCACACCGTCACCCGGCCCGCGTTCCGCCGCGCCAGGGCGAACAGCCCGGCACCGGCCAGCAGGCCCAGCAGCGCACCCGCCAGCGACTCGCCGGCGGCGATCCGCCGCGTCATGGCGATGTCCGCGCCGACGAGCCGCAGGGCGGCCAGCCGCCGGTCGCGCCGCTCGCCGCCGAAGCGGGCGGCGGTGGCGACGAGGACGAGCACCGGCAGCAGCAGGACCACGCACGCCACCACGACGAGCAGCAGCAGGAACGCGCTGGAGGGCCGGCCGGCCCCGACGTTGTGGCCGAAGCCCGCGCCGCGGCCGTCGGCGGACGCCTCGGTGAGGCCCGTGCCGTGGGCGTAGTAGACCAGCTCGGCGGGGCCCACCAGCCCCGCGTCGCCGATCAGGCCGGTGATCTCGTACGGCAGGCGCTCCTTCAGCAGCGCGCCCTCCGGTGCGGCGAGGAGCCGTCCGAGAGCCGGTGAGACCACCATCCCGCCGGGGCCCGGCACGGCGGCGACCCCCGGCGGGGCCGGGGCGTGCGCACCGTCGGGACGCAGGAGCAGCCCGCGCACCGGCCGGTCGTGGAAGAGCGTGGACGTGGCCGCGAACAGGAAGGAGCGGTCGGAGCGGGGCGCGTCCGACTCGCTGGAGGTCAGATCGCGGGCCTGGTGGCGGGTGTCGCGCCCGTCGAGGACGCTCGGCACGGACGCGCCGACGAGCAGCAGGGCCACCCCGGCGCCCACGCCCAGGGCCGTCAGCAGCGTGCGCACCCAGCCGGGCCGGCCGCCGGTGACGGCGAACCGGGCGCCGAGCAGCAGGTCGTGGATCACGGAGCACCCGTCAGGTCGCGTATCAGCCCGTCGCGCACGACGAGTTCGCGGTCCGCGTACGCGGCCACCCGGGCCTCGTGCGTCACGAGCACGACCGCGGCACCGGTGCCGCGGGCGGCTCCGGTCAGCAGCTGCATCACCCGCTCGCCGTTGAGGGAGTCCAGCGCGCCGGTGGGCTCGTCGGCGAAGACCACGCGCGGGGCGGTGACCAGCGCGCGGGCCACGGCGACGCGCTGGGCCTGGCCACCGGAGACCTCGCCGGGTCGGTGGTCCGCCACCGCGTCCGCCTCCAGGCGCTCCAGCCACGCGCGGGCCGTGCGCTCGGCGGGCCGGCGGCGCCCGCCGTTCAGCCGCAGCGGCAGGGCGACGTTCTCGACGCAGGTCAGCTCAGGGACGAGGCGGCCGAACTGGAACACGAACCCGAAGTCGCCCCGCCGCAGCGCGCTGCGCTCGGCGTCGGACAGCGCGGTCAGCTCGCGGCCGTCGTACGAGACGGTCCCGCTGTCCGGGCGGACGATCCCGGCGAGGAAGTGCAGCAGCGTCGACTTGCCGGAGCCCGAGGGGCCCATCACGGCGACGGTCTCGCCGGCGCGGACGGCGAGGGAGACGCCGGCGAGCGCGGGCGTCGGGCCGAACGCCTTGGTGATGCCGTCCGCCCGCAGGAGCGCGGTCACCGGGCGCCCCCGCGCACCACGTCGGCGAGCTGGCCGAGCCGCGCGGCGGTCAGCTCCAGCCACCGCAGGTCGGCCTCCAGGTGGAACAGCGCGTGGTCGCAGATCAGCTGATCGGCGAGGTCGCCCTGCTGCTTGCGCCGGGTCAGCTCCCGCATCAGGCGCAGGTGCTCGGCGCGCTGGGTGTCCAGCAGGTCCGCGGCGCTGCGCCCGGTGAGCAGGGCGAGGACGACCTTGGTGTACAGCGTCGACTGGAGGTACGGCTCGGGCTTCTCGGCCCGGGCGAGCCACCGCTCCACATCGGTGACGCCCGCCTCGGTGATGGCGTACCGCTTCCGTTCGGGGCCGTCGCCGGGCTCGATGCCCTCGACCTCCACCAGGCCGTTCTTGAGCAGCCGCGACATGGTCGAGTAGACCTGCCCGTAGTGCAGGGGCCGGTCGAGGCCGAACGTCTCGTCGAACGCCCGCTTGAGGTCGTAGCCGTGGCGCGGCCCGGACTCCAGGAGCCCGAGGAGGGTGTGACCGATGGACATGGCCTCACTGTACAGCTCCCGTATACACACGATGTATACGCTGGTCAGAGACGTATGTGCGCACCGACCGGGAGATGGTCGCTGCCCGTGGCGGGCAGGGTCCACAGCCGGGTGACGTCCGCGGAGCGGGTCATCACCTGGTCGATCCGGGCGAGCGGGAAGGCGGCCGGCCAGCTGAGGGCGAAGGAGGGCGGCGGGGGCCGCAGCCGCGAGGCGACCGGGGCGAGCCCGCGGTCGTCGACGGTGGCGTTGAGGTCGCCGAGCAGGATCAGCGCCTCGCGCTCCTCCGCCGCGATCGCCCCGCCGAGCAGCGCGGCGCTCTCGTCCCGGGGCCCCGAGCCGAAACCCGCCGCGGCGCCGAGCCGTACCGAGGGCAGGTGCGCCACGAGGACCGCGACCTCGCCGTGCGGCGTGACGGCGGTGGCGCGCAGCGCGCGCTGCCAGTCGGCGCCGAACCCGGCGGGTGCGATGTCCAGCGGCCGTACGTCCCGCAGGGGGTAGGCGGACCAGAGCCCCACCGTGCCGTGGACCGCGTGGTGCGGGTAGCGGGCCGCGAACTGCGCCCGGTACGCCGGCAGCGCGGCCGGCGTGAGCTCCTCCAGGGCGACCAGCTGCGGGCCGGCCGCCATCAGGGCGCGCGCCGTGCCCGCCGGGTCGGGGTTCTCGTCGCTGACGTTGTGCTGGACGACGGTGAGGTCGTACGGGGCCGCCCCGGGCGGCGGCAGCGCGCCGCCGAACCGGCCGAGCCACCCGGCGATCGGCAGCGCCAGGGCCACGAGGGCGGTCAGCGACCGGCGCACCAGGGCGGGGACCAGCAGCAACGGGACGGCGAGGCCCAGCCAGGGCAGGAACGTCTCCAGCAGGCTCCCCGGCCGCCCGGGCGCATCGGGCACCGCCCGCGGGAACACCAGCAGCCAGGCCGCCACCGCGGCGAGGCCCGCGAGCACCCGCCCGCGCCGCCATCCCCAGTGCCGCCGCGGCCGGCACCCGCGCGCGGCCGGCGCCCCCGGTCCCGCCTTCCGATCCGGATCCATACCCCAGGACGACGCGGCGCCGGTGGAACGGGTTCCCGGCCCCCCGTGCCGCGCCGCCGGCCCGCTACTCCGGGGGCGGGGTGCTCGGGGGCCGCCCCCGGCGCGGGAGAGGCGCCGGTGAGCGGGGCAGGCGCCCCGCCTCGGTGAGGGCCTTGCGCAGCAGGAACTCGATCTGGGCGTTCGCGCTGCGCAGTTCGTCCGCCGCCCAGCGCGCGAGCGCCTCGTGCACCGCCGGGTCCAGACGCAGCAGCATCTGCTTGCGCTGCGGGCGCCCGGTCACTGGTAGAGCGTGCCCGTGTTCAGGACCGGCTGCGCCGCGCGGTCGCCGCACAGCACCACCATCAGGTTGGACACCATCGCCGCCTTCCGTTCCGGGTCGAGCTCCACGATGTCCCGCTCCTCCAGCCGCTCCAGCGCCGCCTCGACCATCCCGACCGCGCCGTCCACGATCTGCCGGCGCGCCGCCACCACCGCGCCCGCCTGCTGGCGCTGCAGCATCGCGGACGCGATCTCGGGAGCGTACGCGAGATGCGTGAAGCGCGACTCGATGATCCGCACCCCCGCCGCCTCCACGCGGGCGTGCAGCTCGGCGGCGAGCTTCTCGGTGATCTCCTCCGCGTTGCCGCGCAGCGACAGTTCGCCCTCGTCGTGCGCGTCGTACGGGTACTCGATCGCGATGTGCCGCACCGCCGCCTCCGTCTGCGTGGAGACGAACTCCCGGAAGTCGTCGACCTCGAACATCGCCTGGGCCGTGTCCTCGACCCGCCACACCGCCACCGCGGCGAGCTCGATCGGGTTGCCATACGCGTCGTTGACCTTCAGCACCGGCGTCTCGTGGTTGCGCACCCGCGTGGAGATCTTCACCCGTGAGGTGAGCGGGTTGACCCAGCGCAGGCCGTCCGTGCGGACCGTGCCGCGGTACCGGCCGAAGAGCTGCACCACCCGCGCCTCACCGGGCGCCACCATGTTCAGGCCGCACATCGCGAGGAACGCGCCGAAGGCGACGACGACCCCGGTGATGATCAGCGCCGCCTTGGCGCCGGCCGCCCCGGCCGTCGCGCCGGCCACCACCAGGCAGACGCCCGCCGCCAGACCGGCCAGGCCCAGCAGCAGCGCCAGCCCGCCGCCGATGCTGCGCGCGGCGAACTCCGTGACCCGCGGCCGGGGCATCTCCGGCACGCCGGCCGGCTCGGGCCGCTGGACACCATCCCCCGAAATCCCGGACATTCCGGACGTCACAGACATCGGACTCCCCCGTTCATGCTCTAGCAAAGTGATATCACTTTAGCGCGCGCCGCAACCCTGCGCACCCCTGGGGAGTCGGTTCCCTTGGAAGAGGTGCTGATTGTCACGTCCGGAAAAGACAGGATCCGTTGGCGTTTGTCGGTAGCACCGGTGTTAGTTTGCTGAGCTGATCTGATCGACGACGATGCGGAGCGACGAAGCGATGGGCCGAGGCAGAGCGGGCCAGGCGAAGAGCCGGGGCGCGGGTATACGCCGCTTCTTCAGCTGGAAGAAGCTGCTGGGCACGTTCTTCCTGCTCTGCCTGCTGGCCATGGGCGCGTTCTACGTCGTCTACCTGCTCGTGCCCGTCCCCGACGCCAACGCCCAGGCGACGATGCAGAGCAACGTCTACAAGTACAGCGACGGCAGGCTCCTCGGCCGCACCGGCAAGGTCAACCGCGAGATCGTCGGCCTGGAGAAGATCCCCAGGGATGTCCAGTACGCCTTCGTCGCCGCGGAGAACAAGACCTTCTTCCAGGACTCCGGCGTCGACATCAAGGGCACCGCCCGCGGCGCGCTCAACACCCTCACGGGCAAGGGCAAGCAGGGCGGCTCGACCATCACCCAGCAGTACGTCAAGAACTACTACCTGGACCAGGACCGGACGGTCACCCGCAAGCTCAAGGAGCTGGTGATCTCCCTCAAGGTCGACCAGCGCATGGAGAAGAGCGAGATCCTCGCCGGTTACCTGAACACCAGCTACTACGGCCGGGGCGCGTACGGCATCCAGGCCGCGGCCCAGGCGTACTACGGCGTCGACGCCGGCAAGCTGACCGTCGCCCAGGGCGCGTACCTCGCCTCCGTGCTCCAGGCGCCCAGCCAGTACGACTGGACCTTCGCCTCCGCCACCGGCCGCGGGCTCGTGACGGACCGCTGGAACTACGTCCTGGACAACATGGTCGAGGAGGGCTGGCTCGGCGCGTCCGAGCGCGCGGCGCAGAAGTTCCCCGTGCCCCGGGCCCCCAAGCCCGCGCCCGGCATGGAGGGCACCAACGGCTACCTCATCGAGGCCGCCAACCAGGAGCTCATGCGCCGGGGTGTCCCCGAGGAGCAGCTCAAGGCCGGCGGCTGGACCATCACCCTCACCATCGACTCCAAGCGCCAGAAGGAGCTCGTCGCCGCCGTCGACCACCAGCTGGAGGAGAAGCTCGACCGCAAGGGCGACGCGGCGGACGCCACCGTCCAGGCCGGCGCCACCTCCGTCGACCCGAGGACGGGACACGTCGTCGCGCTGTACGGCGGCATCGGCGCCACCGAGCACTGGCTGTCGAACGCCACGCGCCGCGACTACCAGCCGGCCTCGACCTTCAAGCCGGTCGTCCTCGCCTCCGCCCTGGAGAACGGGGCCAGGACCCAGGACGGGCGCACGATCGGCCTCGGCACCGTCTACGACGGCACCAGCAAGCGCCCGGTCGAGGGCAGCGACACCCCCTTCGCGCCCGAGAACGAGGACAACCGGAGCTACGGCCCCGTCACCGTCCAGAAGGCCACCAACAGCTCGATCAACTCCGTGTACGCGCAGATGATCGTGGACGTCGGCCCCAAGAAGGTGAAGAAGACCGCGCTCGACCTCGGCATGAAGGACGGCGAGGGATTCGTGGAGCAGCCCGCGATGTCGCTGGGCACCATGGGGGCCTCCCCCTGGGACATGGCCGGCGTGTACGCGTCCTTCGCGCACCACGGCAAGAAGGTCACCCCGACGATCGTGAAGTCCGCCGAGCACAAGGACCGCACGGCCGAGCCGGTGGAGCCGGTCGGCGACCAGGTGATCAGCCGCGAGGCTGCGGACACCGTCACCAAGGCCATGACCGGCGTCGTCTCCAGCGGTTCCGGCGTGAACGCCGCCGGCAACTACGCGGCGGCCGGCAAGACCGGTACGTCGGAGAACAACCGCTCGGCCTGGTTCGTCGGCTACACCCCCGAACTGGTCACCGCGGTCGGCCTCTTCGGCGAGAAGCCCGACGGCACCGGCCAGACCACCCTCACCGACACGATCAACCCCGGCCGCGCCAACGGCGGTGGCGTCCCCGCGAAGATCTGGCACGAGTACACGACCGGCGCCCTCGACGGCGGCTCCGACGCCCGGTTCGACCTGGACGTCGCCGACTCCGTACCGTCCGACCCGCTGCCGGCGCGGACGCCGGAACCGACGCCCACGCCGACCGGCGAGCCCACCGAGGACGAGCCGACGCAGCAGCCGACCCCCCAGGACCCCGCACCGGCCGACCCGTCCACCCCCACGCAGAAGCCCACCGTGCCGCGCCCCCCGGTGACGCCCACCCTGCCGACCGGCGAGCCGACCGACGGCGGCCCGGGCGGCGACACCGGCGACCCGGGCGAACCGGACGAGCCGGGCACCGGCGACCTGAAGCCGCCGCAGCCGTGACGTGACACCGTACGAGGAAGGCCGGGCCCCGCGATCGGGCCCGGCCTTCCTCGTCCTCGCGCACGGCGACGCGTCACACGCGCG
The DNA here is from genome assembly GCF_044455245.1 of Streptomyces sp. NPDC051310. NCBI lineage: Bacteria > Bacillati > Actinomycetota > Actinomycetes > Kitasatosporales > Streptomycetaceae > Streptomyces > Streptomyces sp. NPDC051310. The sequence goes on along the minus strand of NZ_JBITEO010000005.1, from coordinate 224,490 downwards.
TCGGCAGCTCGAACCACACCACCTTGCCCGTCGACAGCCGGGTCGCGCCCCACCGCCGGGCCAGCCGGTTCACCAGGAACAGCCCGCGCCCGCCCTCGTCGGTGTCCCGGGCCCGCCGCTGGCGCGGCAGCTGCGGCGAGTCGTCACCGACCTCGCAGCGCAGTACGTCCGTCCGCAGCAGCCGCAGCGTCACCGGCCGCTCGGCGTACCGCACGGCGTTGGTGACCACCTCGCTGACCAGCAGCTCGACGCTGTCCGACAGCTCCTCCAGGTCCCAGCGGGCCAGTGCCCGCCGGGCGAGCCGCCGGGCCCGGCCGGGGGCCTGCTCCTCCGGCTCCAGGAACCAGTAGGCGACATCGCTCGGCGCGATCCCGTCGAACCGGGCGGCCAGCAGCGCGATGTCGTCGTCCCGGTCGCCCGGGCCGAGCATGTCGAGCACGTCGTCGCAGAGCGCCTCCAGCGGCGGCGAGTGGTCGGGCCCGGTCAACTGCGCGGTGGCCGCCAGCCGTTCCCGCAGCTGCTCGATCCCCGTCCACACGTCCCGCAGCCGCGACTCGACCAGCCCGTCGGTGTAGAGGAGCAGCGTCGCCCCGGCGGGCGCGTCGAGCTCCACCGCCTCGAAGTCCACCCCGCCGACGCCGATGGGCGCCCCCGGCGGGACGCGCAGCACCTCGGCGCGGCCGCCCAGGTGGAGCAGCACCGGCGGCGGATGACCCGCGTTGGCGATGGTGATCCGGTGCGCTACCGGGTCGTACACCGCGTACAGGCAGGTCGCCATGCGGTTCTCGCCGAGCCGCTGGGCCTGCTCGTCGAGGTGGTGCAGCACCTCCTGCGGCGGCAGGTCCAGCCCGGCGAGGGTCTGCGCGGTGGTGCGCAGCTGGCCCATGATCGCCGCGGACGTCATGGAGTGGCCCATGACGTCGCCGACGACCAGGGCGACGCGGCTGCCGGGCAGCGGGATCGCGTCGTACCAGTCGCCGCCCACGCGGGCCGTCTCGGCGGCCGGCAGGTAGCGGGAGGCGAGCTTGACGCCCGTCGGCCGCGGCAGGTTCTCCGGCAGCATCGTCCGCTGCAGCTCGTCGGCGATGTACGCCTCGCGCCCGTACAGCACCGCCTTGTCGATGCCGAGCGCGGTGTGCGTCGCGAGCTGCGCCGCCACCAGCAGGTCGTTCGCCTCGAACGCGGGCCGGTCGGGGCGGCGCAGGAACACGGCCGCGCCGATCACCCGCCGCCGGCCCCGCAGCGGCGCGAGGATCGCCCGGTGCCCGGACGGTACGGACCGCCCGTCACCGAGCAGTTCGGGCAGCGCGGCGCGCGCCGCGGCGGAGTCCCCGAAGACGGGCCGCACGCCGCGCAGCACCTCGGCGAGGGCGCCACCGGGCCGCACCTCGCACAGCTCGGCGGCCGGGCCGAGGTCGAGGTCGGTGTCCGGATCGGCCGCCGACAGCCCCAGGTCGGAGTCGTCCTCCGTTAACCGCAGCCGGTCGGTGCGGCGCAGCCGCAGGACGAAGGGGTCCACGGGCCGCTCGTCACCGACCGGGAGCGGGTCGCGCAGGTACACGAGGATCGCGTCGGAGAAGGTGGGCACGGTCGCCCGGCACAGCCCCAGCACGATCTCGTCGAGGTCTATCCCGCGGGCGATGCGCCGCGTCGCGGCCCCCACGAACCGCAGCCGGTCGCCCTCGCGCCGCGCGGTCCCGACCGGCTCGTGCCCCATCTGCGCGGGCACGCCCCCGAGCCCTCCTGCCGCCGCGACCACGGCTCCGCCTCCATCCCCGCCCGCGGGCCCACTCCCGCTCCGTCCACCACTGCCGTGCCCGTCCGCGGGCGCGCCGGCCCGCACCCGGTCCCCGCGCCCGCCCGCCGGTGCGCCGCCGCCCGCCGCCCGCGCGACCCCGGCCGCCGCCTCCGCGTCGGGCGCGTGCGCGCTCCGGCACCCCGGCACCGCGGGGCCGGCGGCCGCCGCGGCGTGTCCGTGCGCGGCATCCGTGCCCGCCGCCGGCCCGGCCCCGGACGCGGCACGCGGAGCCGCCGCCGAAGCGGGGCCCTGGGCGCGGGCGCGCCCCGCGGGCGCACCGGGGGGCGCGGGCGCAGGCACCGCGGGGGCCGCGGCGGGCGCCGCCGGGGGCGCCTCCTGCCGCGGCCTGCTGCGTTCCTGCGGGCGGGCAGCGCGCGGCTGCCTGCCGTCGTGGGAGGTGGGATGCTCCGTCACGCGTGGGATTCCGTCCGTCCGGGCCGGTGGGGCGATGCAATCGCTCTGTCAGGCGCTATACCCGCTCTGCGGGCCCCGCCGACAGGGGGCCGGGGGTCCGTGCGCGGATCGGGCACGGCTCCACCCCCTCTTGGATGACTTACGGTCAGGTCCTGTTGTGTGCTCAGTCGTTACTGACGCGCGGACTTGCGGAGGACGATCCTACGTTTGCCCCCCAGGGGCGCATCAAGGGTCTCACGGAGCGGTCCGCGCCGGGGCGCGATCCCAGTCCCCGGGCAGCTCCGGTACCGTCCAGCGCGGGTCGGGCCGCCAGTCCTCCCAGCCGTCCGCGAACGGCGTTCCCCACGCCCGGATGACCTCGACCGCCGCCCGCCCGGCCTCCCGGACGCGCCGCGCCCGGTCCGGGCTCATCAGGCCGCTGCGCTGGGCCTGCGCGAACTCGTCCTCGTCGCGCCACAGCCACGTACGGTCCGGGTAGACCGAGATGTCCAGGAAGTGGTCCTCGGAGTCGACGCCGCCGGACCATCGCAGGCGGGGCTCCTCCAAGTTGACGTACCAGCTGCGGAAGCGCCAGTCGTCGTCCCAGAACAGCCACACCGACCAGGGGTCGCCCGGCCGGGCCAGCTTCAGCACCCCGCTGCCGGCCCACCGGGCGCGCGTGGTGGTGCGCGGCGCGGTGTAGCGGGTGGCGAGCGGCTCCTCGTGCACGGGGGTGCCGTCGGCGAGCACCGGTTTGACGCACTCGGTGCCCGGCGCCATCCAGACGGCGAGGAGGTCGTCGGTGTCCTGGACGACCGTCACCGGCCGGCAGATGTGGACGGCGTCGCCGCCGTTGTCCCGGTACCGCCACAGGATCTGCGTGCCCGGCGCCCAGCGCGCGCCCCGTCCGTCTCCCGCTCCCGTCCCCGCTTGGTGTCGTCCCGTCGTCTCGGCTGTCATGCGCAGATCTTAGGGGTGCGCCGCGGGCCCCGCCGCGGCGCAGATCACGGGCGGCGGGGGCGCCGGCGTACGGAACCGCAGGTCAGGGCCGGGTCATCCGCAGGACGTCGAGCGCTTCGTCGAGCTGCTGGAGCGTCAGGTCGCCGCGTTCGACGTACCCCGATGCGAGGACGACCTCGCGGATGGTCCGGCGCTCGGCGAGCGACTTCTTGGCGACCTTCGCGGCCTCCTCGTACCCGATGTACTTGTTGAGCGGGGTGACGACGGACGGCGACGACTCGGCGTACTCGCGGGCCCGGTCGCGGTTGGCGGTGATCCCGTCGACGGTCCGGTCGGCCAGCAGGCGGGAGGCGTTGGCGAGCAGCCGTACCGACTCCAGCAGGTTCTTGGCGATGACCGGGAGCATCACGTTCAGCTCGAAGTTCCCGGCGGCGCCGGCCGCCGCCACGGTGGCGTCGTTGCCGACGACCTGCGCGGCGACCATCAGGACGGCCTCCGGGATCACCGGGTTGACCTTGCCCGGCATGATCGACGACCCGGGCTGGAGGTCGGGGAGGTTGATCTCGGCGAGCCCGGTGCGCGGACCGGAGGCCATCCACCGCAGATCGTTGGCGATCTTGGTGAGGGAGACGGCGACGGTGCGGAGCTGGCCGGACGTCTCGACCAGCCCGTCGCGGGCGCCTTGCGCCTCGAAGTGGTCGCGCGCCTCGGTCAGCGGCAGCCCGGTGGCGGCGGCTACCTCGGCGATGACGGCGGCGGAGAAGCCGCGCGGGGTGTTGATGCCGGTGCCGACCGCGGTGCCGCCGAGCGGCAGTTCCGCCAGGCGGGGGAGCGAGGCGTGCAGCCGCTCGACGCCGTACCGCACCTGGGCGGCGTACCCGCCGAACTCCTGGCCCAGTGTCACCGGGGTGGCGTCCATCAGATGCGTACGCCCGGACTTGACGACGTCCGCGAACTCGGCCGATTTCCGCTCCAGCGAGGCGGCGAGGTGCTCCAGGGCGGGGACGAGGTCGCGGGTGACGGCGGCGGTGGCGGCGATGTGGATGGAGGAGGGGAAGACGTCGTTGGACGACTGGGACGCGTTGACGTGGTCGTTGGGGTGGACGGCGCCCGGGCGGCCGAGCCGCTCGCCGGCGAGCGTGGCCAGCACCTCGTTGGCGTTCATGTTGGAGGAGGTGCCCGAGCCGGTCTGGAACACGTCGACGGGGAAGTGCTCGTCCCAGCGGCCCTCGGCGACCTCGGCGGCCGCCTCCTGGATGGCCCCGGCGATCTCCGCGTCCAGCACGCCGAGCTCCGCGTTGACCTTCGCCGCGGCGCCCTTGATGCGGGCCAGTGCCTCGATGTGGGCGCGCTCCAGGCGCTGCCCGGAGACGGGGAAGTTCTCCACCGCCCGCTGCGTCTGGGCCCGCCACTTGGCGTGGGCGGGGACCCGCACCTCGCCCATGGAGTCGTGCTCGGTCCGGTACTCCGGTACGTCGTTCATGGTCGTCAACCTCCTGTGAAAGGTGAGCACTTGTCTTGTTCTGCGTATTCCCAAGGCGACTACCGGCCAGTAAAAACCGTGGGTAACCCCACTTCCAGGAGGCGCCATGACGCGCACCAGAACCAGGCTGCGAGGACCCGTCGCGGCCGTGGCCGTCCTCGCCGCGGCACTCGCCGGGACGACCGCCGCCACGGCCCCCGCGAGCGCGGCCGCGACAGGGCCGCGCACCGCCGCCACCGCCCCATCCGTCCCGCTGCCGCCCGAACTGGAGCGGATCCGCGCGGCCGAGGCCACCGCGCTGTACGGCAGCCCCGAGGAGCGGCCGCTCGCCGAGCGGAAGACCGGCCTGATCTCGCTCGGCGACAGCGAGATATCCGGCGAGGGCGTCGGCACGTACGAGCCCGGCACCAACGGCCCCGACAACTGGTGCCACCGCTCGCCCCAGGCGGCGATCCACCGCACCGCCATCCCCGCCGACGTCACGTACAACATCTCCTGCTCGGGCGCCTCCACCGCCAACATCCGCATCGGCGGCAGCAAGCAGTACGCCGACGAACCGGTCCAGAGCGACAGCCTCGCCGTCAAGGCCCGCAACACCCGCATCACCATGGTGCTGCTCGTGGCCGGGGCCAACGACGACCTCCAGTTCGGCCCGGTGATGACCGACTGCGTCACCCGCTACCTGACCCTCCAGGGCCCGTGCGAGCCCACGTACGCCCCCGGCTGGCAGGCCCGCGTGGACGGCCTGGTGCCCAAGGTCGAGCAGACCGTGCGCGACCTGCGCACCGTGATGCGCGACGCCGGGTACGCCGACGGCGACTACCGGCTCGTCGTCATGGGCTACCCGAGCCCCATCGGCCCCGACTTCCGCGACAACCCGGACTTCTCCACCAAGCTCGCCTGCGGCGGGCTCGGCCACGACTCCGACACCGTCTGGGGCCGCAACACCGCCGTACCCGCCTTCGAGCGCGGCATGCGGCGCGCGGCGGCGAACACCGGCGCGGTCTACCTCGACAACTCCCGCCTCTTCCACGGGCACGAGGTCTGCATGGACTCCGCGTGGGCGCGCGGGCTGTACATCGACCTGTCCAAGCCGGGCCTGCCGGACGGGAACTCCGTCCGCCAGTCCTTCCACCCCAACGCCGCCGGCCACGCGGCCTTCGCCTCCTGCCTCACCCAGCTGTACGCCTCCGGGCTGCGCGAGGCGAGCTGCGCCGACCCGGCGTCCACCGGCAGGCCGGTGCTCCAGCCGGGCGCCTGGGACGACCTGTTCGCCCCGCTGCGGAACGAGGCCACCGGCAGTTGCCTCGACGTCACCGGGTCCGTCACGCGCAACGGCACCGCGGTGGGCGGCTGGGACTGCCACGGCGGACGCAACCAGAACTGGTGGTACGACGCCGCGCAGTCGTCGGTGCGGACCCAGCTCACCCACGACCGGTGCCTGGACGTCCCCGGCGCCGCCTACCAGGCCGGCAAGGCCCTGCTCCTGTGGAACTGCTCCGGCGCGGCCAACCAGCGGTTCGTCCGCCAGGGCGCCACGCTGCGCCCCGCGGCGGCCCCGTCCCTCTGCCTCACGCTGGCGGCGGCCGAGGACCCCCTGCGCCTCCAGCCGTGCGACGGCTCGGCGAAGCAGCGTTTCGCATAGCGGCGCGCACGGCGACGGGCCCGGTCACCGTGACGGCGACCGGGCCCGTGTCGTGCCGCGGGGTCAGGCCAGGCCGGGGCCGCGCACCGGGATGGTGGTGAACGTCGGGGACGGGGCCGGGTCCTGGAAGAAGTCGTTGCCCTTGTCGTCCACGACGATGAACGCCGGGAAGTCCTCGACCTCGATCTTCCAGACCGCCTCCATGCCGAGCTCCTCGTACTCGACGACCTCCACCTTCTTGATGCAGTCCTGGGCGAGACGCGCCGCCGGGCCGCCGATCGACCCCAGGTAGAAGCCGCCGTGCGCCGCGCACGCGTCCGTGACCTGCTGGGAGCGGTTGCCCTTGGCCAGCATGACCTTGGAGCCGCCCGCCGCCTGGAACTGCTCCACGTACGAGTCCATGCGGCCGGCCGTCGTCGGGCCGAACGAACCGGAGGCGTAGCCCTCCGGCGTCTTCGCCGGACCGGCGTAGTAGACCGGGTGGTCCTTCAGGTACTGCGGCATCTCCTCGCCGGCGTCCAGCCGTTCCTTGATCTTGGCGTGCGCGATGTCGCGCGCCACGACCAGCGGGCCCGTCAGCGACAGCCGCGTCTTGACCGGGTACTTCGACAGCTCGGCGAGGATCTCGTCCATCGGCTGGTTGAGGTCGATCCTGACGACGTCGCCCTCCTCCGCCAGCTGCTCGTCCGTCGTGTCCGGCAGGAAGCGCGCCGGGTCCGTCTCCAGCTGCTCCAGGAAGACGCCCTCCGCGGTGATCTTCGCGACGGCCTGGCGGTCGGCCGAGCAGGACACGGCGATCGCCACCGGGCAGGACGCGCCGTGCCGCGGCAGGCGCACCACGCGCACGTCGTGGCAGAAGTACTTGCCGCCGAACTGCGCGCCGATGCCGATCTTCTGCGTCAGCTCGAAGACCTTCTCCTCCAGCTCCTTGTCCCGGAAGCCGTGGCCGAGGACCGAGCCCTCCTCCGGGAGCTCGTCCAGGTAGTGCGCGGAGGCGTACTTCGCCGTCTTCAGCGCGTACTCGGCGGAGGTGCCGCCGACCACGATCGCCAGGTGGTACGGCGGGCACGCGGCCGTGCCCAGCGAGCGGATCTTCTCCTCCAGGAACTTCATCATGGAGGCCTCGTTGAGGACCGCCTTCGTCTCCTGGTACAGGAACGACTTGTTGGCGGAGCCGCCGCCCTTCGCCATGAAGAGGAACTTGTACGCGCCGCCGTCCGTCGCGTACAGCTCGATCTGCGCGGGCAGGTTGGAGCCGGTGTTCTTCTCCTCCCACATGGTGAGCGGAGCCATCTGCGAGTAGCGCAGGTTCAGGTTCTGGTAGGCGTCGTGGATGCCGCGCGAGAGGGCCTTCTCGTCCTCGCCCTCGGTGAGGACGTTCTGGCCGCGCTTGCCCATGACGATCGCCGTGCCGGTGTCCTGGCACATGGGCAGGACACCCGCCGCCGCGATGTTGGCGTTCTTCAGCAGGTCGAGCGCGACGAACTTGTCGTTGCCCGACGCCTCGGGGTCGTCGATGATCTTGCGCAGCTGCGCGAGGTGCGCGGGGCGGAGGTAGTGCTGGATGTCGTGGATCGCCTCCGCGGCGAGCTTGCGCAGCGCCTCCGGCTCGACCTTGAGGAACGTACGGCCGTCGGCCTCGAAGGTGGAGACCCCCTCGGCGGTCACCAGGCGGTAGGGCGTGGTGTCCTCTCCCAGGGGAAGCAGATCGGAGTACGCAAACTCTGGCATGACGGCCATTCCTCACTCGGCAGACAGCGACGCGGCCTCCATTGGCAGCGCGCCCACAAGCGTAGAACGCCCGAAGCCGCCCGAACCTGTGAGGTAAGGCTCAGTTCCCCGCGCCCTTGCGCCGTACCGGCGCGGTCCGGTCGTGACCCTGGTCGCGATCTATCGCGTTTCGCTACGCTGGAACCGTGGACCTCGAGAAGCAGCCCCAGCAGCCGCCCGCCGCGCCCGCGCCCGCCGAAGCCCTCCGCGCCTCGGACGCCGACCGCGACCGGATCGCGTCCATCCTGCGGGAGGCCCTCGCCGAGGGGCGCATCGACGCGGAGGAGCACGCGGAGCGGATCGATGCCGTCTACCGCGCCAAGACCATGGGAGAGCTGGAGCCCCTCGTGCGGGACCTGCCCGCCGCCCGGGCGCCCCGCGACCCCGCCCCCTCGTACGCGTACGGCCCGGACGAGGTCGCCGTGCCCGCCGAGAAGCTGGTGGCGGTCTTCTCCAGCACGACCCGCAAGGGCCGCTGGCGCGTCGGGCGGCGGACCCACGCCTTCTCGCTGTTCGGCAACGTCGAGATCGACCTCACCGAGGCGATCTTCGCGCAGCGCCTGACCACCATCAACGCCACGTCGGTCTTCGGCAACGTCGAGATCCGCGTCCCCGAGAACATCACCCTGCGCGGCAGCGGCACCGGCGTGCTCGGCAACTTCGAGGTCGTCAGCCTGGAGGCCGCGGACCCCGAGGCCCCGGTCGTCGTCGTCAACGGCTACGCGGTGCTCGGCAGCGTCGAGGCCAAGCCGAGGCGCGGCAAGCGCATCGCCGACCTCCACCAGCGCATGCGGAAGCACCTCGGCGCCTGACGCCCGTACCGGGCGCGGCCCCGCTCCCGTCCCCGGGCCTGCGGTCCGGCCCGCACCCGGCCTGTGAACCAGCCCGCGCCCGGCCCCCGCTCCGGGCGTGCGTCGGCTTTCGGCCGACCCGCCGTCCCGCCTGCCGGACCGGAGCGCCACGCAGTGCATAGGCGCGCGCACAACGGGTAGGCCTTGCTGCATCGTCTCTCGCTCGCGAAGCCGTCGTCAGGAGTAGACCGTGCTGCAACTGCCGCATCAGCCCCTCCAGGTCGCCGCCGTCCCTGCCCCGCGCCTTCCCGCGCGAGAGGACCAGGCCGGGCCGTGGCACAGCGAGGCGGTGTGCCGCCGGGACGAAGCAGGCTTGTTCTTCGCCCCCTCCAAGGAGCCGACGGCCGCCCGGCTGGCGCGCGAGGAAGCCGCGAAACGCGTCTGCGCGCGCTGCCCGGTGATGGTCGAGTGCCGGGAACACGCGCTGCTCCAGCCCGAGCCGTACGGCGTGTGGGGCGGGCTCACCGCCGCCGAGCGCCGTGTCGTCCTCGCCCGGCGGCGCCGCCGCGAGGTCGAGCTCAGGAAGGCGGCGGCCTCCACCGGGCCGATCGCCGCCGCGGGCTGACGGGCCCCGCCGGCCCGGCCCGTACGGGAAGGGGCGCTCCCACCGCACATGGGGGCGCCCCTGTTCGTGTTCCGACGGGGACGGGCCGCAGGCCCGTCGAGGGTCCCGGGGGTCACGCCCCCGGAGGTGTCACTTGGCGCGGTCGAAGTCGATCTGGCTGTACGCGCGCAGCTTCGACAGGCGGTGCGTCGAGTCGATCTGCCGGATGGTGCCCGACTTGGAGCGCATCACGAGTGACGAGGTCGTCGCCGTCTCGGCGCGGTAGCGCACGCCGCGCAGCAGCTCGCCGTCGGTGATGCCGGTCGCCACGAAGAACACGTTGTCCCCGCTGACCAGGTCGTTCGTGGAGAGCACCCGGTCCAGGTCGTGACCCGCGTCGATGGCGCGCCCGCGCTCCTCGTCGTCCTTGGGCCACAGCTTGCCCTGGATCACGCCGCCCAGGCACTTGATCGCGCAGGCGCTGATGATGCCCTCGGGAGTGCCGCCGATGCCCATGAGCAGGTCCACGCCGGTGCCTTCGCGCACCGCCATGATCGAGCCGGCCACGTCGCCGTCCGAGATGAACTTGATGCGCGCGCCGGTCTCGCGGATCTCCTTGACGATGCCCTCGTGGCGCGGGCGGTCCAGGATGACGACCGTGACGTCCTCGGGCGAGGAGTGCTTGGCCTTGGCGACCCGGCGGATGTTCACGGACACCGGGGCGTTGATGTCGACGTAGTCGGCGGCCTCCGGGCCGGTGACCAGCTTGTCCATGTAGAAGACCGCGGAGGGGTCGAACATCGTGCCGCGGTCGGCGGCCGCCAGCACGGCGATCGCGTTGGGCATGCCCTTGGCGGTGAGCGTGGTGCCGTCGATGGGGTCCACGGCGATGTCGCACTCGGCGCCGGTCCCGTCACCGACCCGCTCGCCGTTGAACAGCATCGGGGCTTCGTCCTTCTCGCCCTCGCCGATCACGACGACACCGTTCATCGACACGGTGGAGACGAGGGTCCGCATGGCCCGGACCGCCGCGCCGTCGGCGCCGTTCTTGTCGCCGCGGCCCACCCAGCGGCCGGCCGCCATCGCGGCGGCCTCGGTGACCCGGACCAGCTCCAGGGCGAGGTTGCGGTCGGGAGCCTCGGGCGAGACCTCGAGCTCGGACGGCAGATGATTGTCGGTCATCGGTACGCACCTTTCTGTACGGCGACGGCCGCAAGTGGTGAAGAGGGTGCTGCGACTCTATCGGTAGGTCGACATATTGAGCAGAGGGGCCCACGTATGAGCAGGCCAGGCTGATGCGACCATAGGGGGCGTGGCAGGTATGCGAGGCAAGCGGACAGTACGCGGGATGTTCCAGTCGATGGCGGTCATCGGTGCCGCCGCCGGCGTGATCTACCTCTTCGTCCCGCACGACGAGAAGGCCGACCCGATCAAGCCGGTGGACTACCGCGTCGAGCTGCTGACGGCTCAGCGCGCCGCTCCGTACGCCGTGCTGGTGCCGGAGGGGCTGGCCGAGGGCTGGACGCCGACGTCGGTGACGTACGAGCGCCAGGAGGGCGACGCCTGGCACCTGGGCTTCCTGTCCCCGGACCGGCAGTACGTGGCGGTGGAGCAGTCCACGGCGGCGCCGCGGAAGTACATCGCCGAGGTCACCCACGAGGCGGCCGACACGGGCCGCACCCAGCAGGTCGCCGGGCGGGCCTGGCAGCGCTGGGAGGGCCCGAAGTACGACGCCCTCGTCCTGCGCGACAAGGGCGTCACGACCGTGGTGACGGGTACGGCGCCGTACGAGCAGCTCGCGGAGATGGCCGCCGCGCTGAAGCCGTCGAAGGACGCGCCGAAGCCGTGAACGACGACGGCGGCCCCGGGCACATGGTGCCCGGGGCCGCCGGTCCGCTTCCCGCCCGGGTGGGGCGGCGAGCGCCGGTCAGACCGTCGTGACGACGTCCTCGAACGCCAGGCGCGGGCTGCGCGGGAACCAGGCGTCGTCGCCCGGCTTGCCGATGTTCACGACCATCAGCGGGGTGTGGTCGTCGTCCAGGAACTCCTTCTGGACGCCGGCGAAGTCGAAGCCGGTCATCGGGCCGGCGGCGAGGCCCGCGGCGCGGACGCCGACGATGAAGTAGGCGGCCTGGAGGGCGGCGTTCAGCGCGGCGGACTGCTCGCGCGCCGGGCGCTCCGCGAAGAACAGGTCCTTGGCCTGCGGGAAGTGCGGCAGCAGCTGCGGCAGCTCCTCGTGGAACTCGTTGTCCGCGGCGAGGATCGCGACCAGCGGGGCGGAGGCCGTCTTGGCCTGGTTGCCCTCGGCCATGAGCGGCACGAGCCGCTCGCGGGCCTCGGCGGAGCGCACGAGGACGACGCGCAGCGGGGTCTGGTTGAACGCGGTGGGGCCGTACTTCACCAGGTCGTAGATCGCCTGGACCTGCTCCTCGGTCACCGGCTCGTCGGTGAAGGTGTTGGCCGTGCGGGCCTCGCGGAAGAGGAGGTCCTGGGCGGCGGGGTCAAGAACGAGGGACATGCTCGTACCTTTCGCAGGTGCGGAGGATCAGGCGATGTCCCGACCGTACGCCCGGGATAGGTTAACTTTCAACTAAAGCGGGGTCCGCGTGATCCACCTCACTGGCCGCCCCGCTCCTCCTCGGGGTGGGACTCGGCAAGCGCCGCGTCCAGACGGGCGCGCGCACCCTCCAGCCACCGGCGGCACACCTTCGCCAGCTCCTCGCCCCGCTCCCACAGGGCCAGCGACTCCTCCAGCGTCGTGCCGCCCGCCTCCAGCCGGCGGACGACCTCGATGAGCTCGTCGCGCGCCTGCTCGTACCCGATCGCCGTGTCGGTGCCCGTGCCCGTGGTGTCTGCTGCCATGCGGTCCACCCTAGGGGGTGTCCTGCCGATCGCCGGGCGCGCGGCTGATCGGCACGACGCCCCCTAGGCCCTGTCGTCACATTCCCGTCTGCCCCGCGACGACGGGAATCTGACGACAGGGCCTAAGGGCGCGGTACGACAGCGCCGCCGGCCACGCGCACGCGGAACTCGCCCTCCGCGACCCTGGCCCGCAGCTCCTCGTCCGCGGCGACCGCCTCCGGCGAGCGGACCACCGAACCGTCCGCCCGCTGCAGCACCGCGTACCCCCGCTCCATGGTCGCGGCGGGGGAGAGGGCCACCACGCGCGCGCGGGTGTGCGACAGCTCCGAGTCGGCCCGGTCCAGCAGGTGGCCCAGCACCCGGCGGCTGCGCGCCACCAGGGCGTCCACCTCGGCCTCCCGCTCCTCCACCATGCGCCGCGGGTGCTCCATCACCGGGCGGGCCAGCGCGTGCGCCAGGCCCCGCTCCTCGCGGTCGAGCAGACCCCGCACCGTCCGCAGGGCGCGGTCCCGCAGCGCCCGCACCCGCTCCAGCTCCTCGCCCACGTCCGGCACGACCTTCTTCGCGGCGTCCGTCGGCGTGGACGCCCGCAGGTCCGCGACCAGGTCCAGCAGCGGTGCGTCCGGCTCGTGGCCGATCGCCGACACCACCGGCGTACGGCACTCGGCGACCGCCCGGACGAGCTGCTCGTCGGAGAACGGCAGCAGGTCCTCCACACTGCCGCCGCCCCGGGCCACGATGATCACGTCGACGTCCGGGACCGCGTCGAGCTCCTTGACCGCCTGGATCACCTGGGGCACCGCGTGCACGCCCTGCACCGCGACGTTGCGCACCTCGAACCGCACCGCCGGCCAGCGCCGCCGCGCGACCTCCAGCACGTCCCGCTCGGCCGCCGAGGCCCGGCCGCAGACCATCCCGACCAGCTGCGGCAGGAACGGCAGCGGCTTCTTGCGGTCCGGCGCGAACAGCCCCTCCGCCCCCAGCGACCGCTTCAGCATCTCCAGGCGCGCGAGCAGCTCCCCGATCCCCACCGGCCGTATCTCCGCCGCCCGCAGCGACAGCTGGCCCCGCGGCGCGTACCACTCCGGCTTGGCGTGCACCACGACCCGCGCGCCCTCGGCGACGACGTCCGCGACCGCGTCGAACACCTGCCGGTAGCAGGTCACGCTCACGGAGATGTCGTACGACGGGTCGCGCAGGGTCATGAAGACCACCCCGGCACCCGGCCGCCGCGACAGCTGCGTGATCTGCCCCTCCACCCAGACGGCGCCGAGCCGGTCGATCCACCCCCCGATGAGCCGCGACACCTCACCGACGGGCAGCGGAGCTTCGGCAGACGTATTCAGACCCATGCGAGGGAGCCTACGCGCCGCCGCCGACAGCCCGGCCCCGGCACGGAGACGTCCCGAGCCGGAACCGGGACACCGCCGGTCCAGTCGTCCGGCCGCTCCGTCCCCCGTGCGCCGGTGCCCGCCATCCGACCCGTCCCCGCACGCGGCGGATCATGTGCCGTCCCGGCGCGCCCGTACGATGGGACCCATGACTGCCGCTACGCCTGCCGCCCGCCGCGTCCTCCTCGCCGCCCCCCGCGGTTACTGCGCGGGCGTGGACCGTGCCGTGATCGCCGTGGAGAAGGCGCTGGAGCAGTACGGCGCCCCCATCTACGTACGCCACGAGATCGTGCACAACAAGTACGTCGTGCAGACCCTGGAGAAGAAGGGCGCCATCTTCGTCGAGCAGACGGACGAGGTCCCGCCGGGCTCGATCGTGATGTTCTCCGCGCACGGCGTCGCACCCGTCGTCCACGAGGAGGCGGCGGCCGGCCGGCTCGCCACCATCGACGCGACCTGCCCCCTGGTCACCAAGGTGCACAAGGAGGCCATCCGGTACGCGAGCGAGGACTTCGACATCCTCCTCATCGGCCACGAGGGCCACGAGGAGGTCATCGGCACCTCCGGCGAGGCCCCCGACCACATCACGCTGGTCGACGGCCCGGACGACGTGGAGAAGGTCGAGGTGCGCGACCCGTCGAAGGTCGTGTGGCTCTCGCAGACCACCCTCTCCGTCGACGAGACCATGGAGACCGTCGACGCGCTGAAGGAGAAGTTCCCGCTGCTCGTCTCGCCGCCGAGCGACGACATCTGCTACGCGACGCAGAACCGCCAGCTCGCCGTGAAGCAGATGGGCGCCGAGGCGGACCTCGTCATCGTGGTCGGCTCCCGCAACTCCTCCAACTCCAAGCGGCTGGTCGAGGTCGCCAAGCTCGCGGGCGCGCGCGACGCCCACCTGGTGGACTTCGCCGACGAGATCGACGAGTCCTGGCTGGACGGCGTCTCGACGGTCGGCGTCACCTCGGGCGCGTCCGTGCCCGAGGTGCTGGTCGACGGCGTGCTGGAGTGGCTGGCGCAGCGGGGCTTCGAGGACGTCGAGACCGTCAAGGCGGCCGAGGAGTCGATCACCTTCTCGCTCCCCAAGGAGCTGCGCCGCGATCTGCGTGCCGAGGCCGCCGAACTCGTGGCCCGGGCCGAGGCCCGCGCGGCGGCCGGCGGGGGCGCGGCGGACACCGCGACGGAGTAACTGTCCGCCCGGAGTCGTAACGTTGAGTCCATGAACGTCTTCGGAGTGGACATCGGCGGGTCCGGCATCAAGGGCGCTCCCGTGGACCTGGAGCGCGGCGATCTGGCCGAGGCCCGTCACAAGGTACTGACCCCACAGCCCGCGACACCCGACGGTGTCGCGGGCTGCGTCGCGGAAGTGGTCGGCCACTTCGGATGGTCGGGTCCGGTCGGCGTCACCTTCCCGGGCGTCGTCACCGGCTCGACCATCCGCACGGCGGCCAACGTCGACAAGGGCTGGATCGGCGTCGACGCGGCGGCGCTGCTGCGCGAGCAGCTCGGCGACGGCGTGTCCGTCACGGTGCTGAACGACGCGGACGCGGCCGGCATCGCCGAGATGACCTTCGGCGCGGGCCGTGGCCGCAAGGGCACGGTCATCGTGCTGACGCTCGGTACGGGCATCGGCAGCGCCGTCTTCACCGACGGGCAGCTCGTGCCCAACACGGAGCTGGGGCATCTCGAGCTGGACGGCCACGACGCCGAGAAGCGGGCGTCGACCAAGGTCAAGGAGGACAAGGACCTGAGCTGGGAGGAGTGGGCCCACCGGGTCCAGAAGTACCTCGCCCATGTGGAGATGCTGTTCTCGCCGGAGCTCTTCATCGTGGGCGGCGGCGTGAGCCGCAAGGCGGAGAAGTTCCTGCCCCTGATCAAGGGCGTACGGGCGGAGATCGTCCCGGCGCAGCTGCAGAACAACGCGGGTATCGTCGGCGCGGCGATGGCCGCGGCCTCACGCTGACCTCCCGCTCGCGAGGGCGGGCCGCCTCGTCCGGGGCCGGCCCTCCCTCGTGGGCGGCGCGGCGGCGGGCGTCCCCGGCGCGGGCGGTCCCGGCCCGGCCGTGCGTACAGGCAGGGCGCGGCCCTGGGCGGCTGCCCGGGCCGGTGGACGACGGGCCGGGGCGGCGGCCCGGGCGCGCGTACAGATGTGCAGGTCAGGGCGTGGTGCGGCGCTGGGCGACGCGGGCCGCGGCCGCCGCGGCCCGCTGGCGCCGGCCCATCTCCCGCACCTTGCGGACGCAGGTGATCAGTCCCGCCACCAGCGTGCCGCCGTACAGCCAGCCCGCGTGCACGGCGAGCGCGGTGACCACGGCCATGGTGCGGCCGCCGACGCCCCCCACCCCGCCGGCGATCGGTACGACACCGACGGCGAAGGCGATCGGCACGCTGATCGGCGCGGTGACCACGTCGGCCTCCCGTACCCACAGCGCGGTCAGCGCGCTGACGGGCAGGAAGAGCAGCCCGTACACCAGGAGTGAGCCGTCCAGCAGCAGCAGGTCCAGGCAGCCGAGGACGAACATCGTCCCGCAGGCGAAGAGCCCCGCGCCGAGCCCGGTCAGCCGCGGGTCGGGCAGCCGCCGCAGCCGTCGCAGGGCGAGGACGACCAGCGGTACCGGCCGCCGGCCGGGCGGGCGCCCCGCGCCTCCGCGCGGGTGCTCGGGCCGGGCTCCCGGCCGCGGACTCCGCCGCCCCGCCGCGTGCGGCGGACCCTCGGCGAGGGCGCCCTGAGGCGCGACCGGGGGACGCTGGCGCGGCCGTGGCCGGCGCCGGGGAGGACTGTTCCGTTGCTGCTCCACCCGGACAACGTAGGTGGCAAGTGGGCAGGAATCCGGCATGGGACACGCCTTTTATACGACCTTGGCCGAGAGTTCGCCCTGTGGCCGTCCCCCGGCCGCCGTCGCTGCCCGCACCGCCGCGCCCCTAAACTGGGGGGTCGGCCCACCATCCACACTTCTAGGGAAGTCGCCAACGTGTCGCTCACGATCGGAATCGTCGGCCTGCCGAATGTCGGCAAGTCGACCCTGTTCAATGCCCTGACCAAGAACGACGTGCTGGCGGCCAACTACCCGTTCGCCACCATCGAGCCGAACGTCGGCGTCGTCGGTGTCCCGGACGCCCGCCTCACGAAGCTGGCCGAGATCTTCGGTTCCCAGCGCGTCCTGCCGGCCACGGTCGACTTCGTCGACATCGCGGGCATCGTGCGCGGCGCGAGCGAGGGTGAGGGCCTGGGCAACAAGTTCCTGGCGAACATCCGCGAGTCGGACGCGATCTGCCAGGTCATCCGCGCCTTCAAGGACGAGAACGTCGTCCACGTCGACGGCAAGGTCTCGCCGAAGGACGACATCGAGACGATCAACACCGAGCTGATCCTCGCGGACCTCCAGACGATCGAGAAGGTCCTGCCGCGCCTCCAGAAGGAGTCCCGGATCAAGAAGGACGTCGCCCCGAAGGTGGCGGCGGTCGAGGCGGCCAAGGAGATCCTGGAGAAGGGCGACACCCTCTTCTCGCACGGCATCGTCCAGGGCTCCGAGAAGGCCGAGCTCCTGCACGACCTGCACCTGCTCACCACGAAGCCGTTCCTGTACGTCTTCAACGTGGACGAGGACGAGCTGGTCGACGAGGCGTTCAAGGAGGAGCAGCGCGCGCTGGTCGCCCCGGCCGAGGCGATCTTCCTCAACGCCAAGCTGGAGGCGGACCTCGCCGAGCTCGACGAGGAGGACGCCATGGAGCTCCTCCAGTCCGTCGGCGCGGAGGAGCCGGGTCTCGCGACCCTGGCCCGCGTCGGCTTCGACACGCTGGGCCTCCAGACCTACCTGACGGCCGGCCCGAAGGAGTCCCGCGCCTGGACGATCAAGAAGGGCGCGACGGCTCCCGAGGCGGCCGGTGTGATCCACACCGACTTCCAGAAGGGCTTCATCAAGGCGGAGGTCATCTCCTTCGACGACCTGGTCGCCACCGGCTCGGTCGCCGAGGCCCGCGCGGCGGGCAAGGCCCGCATGGAGGGCAAGGAGTACGTGATGCAGGACGGCGACGTGGTGGAGTTCCGCTTCAACGTGTGACGTCTCGGCAGGAGCTGCGCCCGACCCGCTTGTCGGTGGGTCGGGCGCAGACTTGTGTCCGCAGGAGTCCTCGCCCTCGTGATGAGGGGAGTGGCAGCTCTGGTCGACCTGGCAGTGAGACTGCCTCAGACCTTGACGATCTCCACGGAAGGGCCGCACAGGGGTGTCAGGTCCTCGGGGTCGGACGTGAGGACGGTGACCGGCCGGGGTGCGCTGCGGGCAATGACGGCGAAGGCGGCATCGATGGCGTACTTGTGGCCGTGGAGGTGATGGGCGCGCAGAAGCGCGGCGGCCTGGTCGGTGATCTCCTTGGTGACGTCGTGGACGTCGACGCGGGAGAGGACCCACTTGATGCGGGCCGGGTGGATGCGCTCGTGGTCGGCCTCAAGAGTTGCGGCGGCCCCGCCGGCCTGTCGGGACCGCGCCCACTCCGTCAAACATGCAGTGCAGAAGAGGCCGGGCTCGTTGGAGCCCGGCCCCTTCGTCGACCCCGGCCGGATCGGTGCTGCGTTCTGCCCCGATGTCAGGAGCGCTCACGTGTCATAGACGGTGGAGCGATGGCCGACGTGCACGACCCAGACCACCAGCTCGCCGTTGTCGATCGTGTAGATCACGCGGTAGTCGCCTACCCGTAGGCGGCGCCGGTCGGGCTGGGAGACGAGGGCCGTGGTGTTGAACCCCAGTGGGTCGCTCTCCAGCTCGGTCAGCTTGGCCAGGATGCGGAGGGCCACGTCTCGCGGAACCTTGCGGAGCTCGGCCTGAGCCTCGGGGCGGAAGACGGTGCGGTACTCACTCACTGCGTGCCAGCGTCTCCCTCATGATGTCCTCGATCGGGATGCCGGGTGCCGGGTTGGCCATGCGCTCGTCGATGATCCGGTTGATTTCGCGTTCTTCCCACTCCTGGTACTTGCGCAGCACCTCGATGGACACCACGGCGGCGACCTGCTTGCCGCGTCGGGTGATGACGGTGGGTACGTCGTCCCGGTCGGCCCGCTCCACGACCTCGGCCAGGTGCGCCCGGACATCGCGGATGGACTCTATGGGCAGTGGCTGTGTCATGCGCCCAAGAGTACCGAGTGTTTCATGTGTACACAAAGCGAAGCGCCCCGTCACCGTGGAGCCTCACTCCTCTTTTGATTCCGGCCGTCGAGTCCGGGGATCGTGACGGCTGCTTCGGCGGCGTGCTCGATATCCGGAACCAGCGCTGCCGTCGCCGGCGGACGCGGCAAGGGCGAACGTGGGCAGGCGAGACTTTGCGTGTGTGGGCCGTTGTGGTGGCCTCGGCGCTGGCCACCACGTGTTCGGACGGCATGACGAAGGGGCCGGGGAGTGGGAGCCGGGCGGAGGCAGCGGTGACGGCGGACGTCGAGAAGACGTCCAGCCGGGTCCTGGAAATGCTCGCCCTCAACGGCAAGGTCACGGAGTCGGGGGCGATGACCTCGCGGTGTGCCGACTGCGACGCCGATGAGGAGGTCTACCGGGCCCGCCATCCCTGGAGCGTTCACCAGGCCCCCTTCGCCGAGATGCAGAAGGCCATGGACCGCCTGCGGGGCGAGCTCGCGAAGAACGGCTGGAAGATCGTCAAGGACGGGGTGGACGGCAGCGCGGCGAAGAGCCCGCAGATCGTCGCCGAATCGGAGGGGGGCCTTCGCGCTGGACGTGCGGCTGCACAGGGCCGGCAAGGTGGGCAATGCGCCGGACCTGCTCGAAGTGACCGTCGAATCGGCGTGCTACCGGGCGAAGTGAGGCGTCGGCCGAGCGCCTGCTCGGGCCGCTCCCGCGGGGCGCCGCCCCCGCAGGGAGGCAGGGCCCCCGGGTCTCGTGGGGCTCGTGGGTCAGATCGACAGCGGGACCTCGTGGATCTCGTCGGGCGCGTGGCCGGTCCGTTCGTGGATGCGCTGGACCGCGTCCGCCGACGGGCCGGTGGACAGGCAGTAGACGGTGCCGGACGCAGGGTCCGCCCATGCCCTCTCGAAGTGGACGCC
This sequence comes from Streptomyces sp. NPDC051310, assembly GCF_044455245.1. Taxonomy (NCBI): domain Bacteria; kingdom Bacillati; phylum Actinomycetota; class Actinomycetes; order Kitasatosporales; family Streptomycetaceae; genus Streptomyces; species Streptomyces sp. NPDC051310. Next base: position 204,750 of record NZ_JBITEO010000005.1, on the reverse strand, counting down.
TTCTTCCTTCTCGATGGCGAGGTCGGCCTCGTGGGCCTGGCGCAGCTGCTCGGACGTGATGCCGTTCATGCCGCGGTGGACGTCCATGAACGTGGCCATGACTCACACCTCCGGGTCGTGATGTGCGGCTTCCCCTTCCATGCTGCACCCGCGCCCGCCGCCCGGCGCGGCACGCCCAAGGGCCGTCACCGCGCCGGCGGGCCTGCGCCGAGTTCGTCGCCCGGCGCGGCACCCACGGGAGCCGTCACGGCGCCAGGCCGGTCTTCGCGCCCGCGCCGCACAAGGGGATCACCACGTCGCCCTCCGGCCGCCCGCCCCGCACCGCCGCCCAGCACACCGCCGCCGTCGGCTCCACGAACAGGCCCCGCTCCGCCAGGTCGCGCTGCGCGGCGCGGATCGCGTCCTCCGGCACCGTCAGGAACGCGCCACCCGAGGCGCGTACGGCGCGCAGGACGGCGCGGGCCCGGGGCGGGTCGGTGATGGCGATGCCCTCGGCGAGGGTGGCCCGCGCGGACGCGGGCTCCAGGACCTCCTCGGCGCCCGCGCGGAACGCCGCCGCCAGGGGCGCCACCGCCTCCGCCTGGACGGCCACCAGGCGGGGCCGGTCCTCGATCAGGCCGTGCGCGTGGAGCTCCTCGGCGGCGAGGGCGGCGCCCAGCAGCAGTGTCCCGTTGCCGACGGGCAGCACGAGCGTGCCGGGCAGGCGCCCGCCGAGGTCCTCCCACAGCTCGTACGCGTACGTCTTCGTGCCGTGCAGGAAGTACGGGTTGAAGACGTGCGAGGCGTAGAAGGCGCCCGGCTCGTCGGCGGCCCGCCGGGCGGCGCGCGCGGCCGCCTCCCGGTCGCCCTCCACGACGGCCGGCCGCGCCCCGTGCGCCCGGATCTGCTCCAGCTTCTTCGGTGCCGCGGTCCCGGGGACGTACACCGTGCAGTCGAGCCCGGCGCGGGCGCAGTACGCGGCGACGGCGGTGCCCGCGTTGCCGCTGCTGTCGGCTACCACGCGGCGCGGAGCGAGGCGGCGGGCGAGCTCCGCCAGCAGCACGGCGCCCCGGTCCTTGAAGGACAGGGTCGGCATGAGGTAGTCGAGTTTGGCCGAAACCGTGTCCGTGAGGCGGACGAGAGGCGTCCGGCCCTCGCCGAGCGAGGCGTACGGGTCGGAGAGGGGCAATGCCTCCTCGTACCGCCAGAGCGAACCGGCCCTGCCGGACAGCGCGCCGAGGGGAACCGGCCCCGCCTCGAAGTCCAGGTCCCACGGGCCGCGGCAACGGGGGCAGCACCAGGTCAGCGCTGATACGGGTGATCGGACTCCGCATCGCGCGCACCGGTAGGACGCCGCCGTGGCCATGGACGCCAGCATGACAGGCGTATGGCGGCCGTGTTACCGGTCCGTCGGCACCCTTGTGCGATTCCTATGGATCAGCCAATCTTTCGCTGGCAGTCACGCACGGGAAACGCCGCGTACCCGGCGGCGCTTGTTTGTCATGCCCACGCCTAGCTGCCACACCCCCACAGCAACGCACCACCCGATGAGGAGGACCCCTCACATGTCAGTGATGCGTACCCCGCGGCGAAGACTGGCCACGGCCAGCGCCATAGCCGTCGCCGCCCTGGCGCTCGGCACCCTGTCCGCCCTGCCGGCCACCGCGGCCCCGGCACCGGAAGGCGTCATCCAGTACGCGGGCGCTCCCAACGCCGTCGCGGGAAGCTACATCGTCACCCTGGACGAGGCGGCCGCCGACGCCGAGTCCAAGGCGGGCAAGGCGATCGCCGCCAAGTACGGCGCCAAGATCGAGAAGACGTACACCGCGGCCCTCAACGGCTACGCCGTCGAGCTCTCCGAGGCGCAGGCGAAGAAGCTCGCCGCCGACCCGGCCGTCGACTCCGTCGTCCAGAACCGCGTCTTCACGATCAGCGGCACCCAGCCGTCGCCGCCGTCCTGGGGCCTGGACCGCATCGACCAGCGCGCCCTGCCGCTCAACCAGAGCTACACCTACCCCGAGCCGGCAGGTGACGGTGTCACCGCCTACATCATCGACACCGGCGTACGCATCACCCACAGCGACTTCGGCGGACGGGCCTCCTACGGCTACGACGCCGTCGACAACGACAACACCGCGCAGGACGGCAACGGCCACGGCACGCACGTCGCCGGGACCGTCGCCGGCAACGCCTACGGCGTGGCCAAGAAGGCCAGGATCGTCGGCGTCCGCGTGCTCAACAACTCCGGCTCCGGCACCACCGCGCAGGTCGTCGCCGGCATCGACTGGGTGACCCGCAACGCCGTGAAGCCGGCCGTCGCCAACATGAGCCTCGGTGGCGGCGCGGACACGGCGCTCGACAACGCCGTGCGCAACTCCATCGCGGCCGGCGTCACGTACGCCATCGCCGCGGGCAACGACGGCCGGGACGCGTCGAGCACCTCGCCGGCCCGCGTCACCGAGGCCCTCACGGTCGGCTCCACGACCAGCAGCGACGCGCGCTCCAGCTTCTCCAACTACGGCAGCGTGGTGGACATCTTCGCGCCCGGCTCGTCCATCACCTCCGCCTGGAACACCGGCGACAGCGCCACCAACACCATCTCGGGCACGTCGATGGCCGCCCCGCACGTCGCCGGCGCCGCCGCGCTCTACCTGGCCAACAACCGGACGGCCACCCCGTCCCAGGTCGCCTCGGCCCTGACCTCCGCCGCCACCACCGGCGTGGTCGGGAACCCGGGCACCGGCTCCCCGAACCGCCTGCTGTACGTGGGTGACGGCGGCACCACCCCGCCGCCCGGCAAGCGCTTCGAGAACACCGCCGACTACGCGATCAGCGACAACTCCACCGTCGAGTCGCCGGTCACCGTCAGCGGCGTGACGGGCAACGCCCCCGCGGCCCTCCAGGTGCCGGTGAACATCGTCCACACGTACATCGGCGACCTCCAGGTGCAGCTCATCGCGCCCGACGGCACGGCGTACACGCTCAAGGGCTACGGCACCGGCGGCAGCGCCGACAACATCAACACCACGTACACCGTCAACGCCTCCTCCGAGGTGGCCAACGGCACGTGGAAGCTGCGGGTGAGCGACAACGCGAACTACGACACCGGGAAGATCGACTCCTGGGCCCTGCAGTTCTGACCCGTCAGCGGTTCGGGCCGGACAGCGGCTCCGACCCGACACCAGCTCCGACCGGACAGCGGGTTCGGACAGCAGCTCCGACCCGACCCCGGCTCTGATCCGACAGCACGCACGGATCAGGGCGACACGGACCAGCGCGACACGGAGGGCGGCCGCCACGCCATGGCGGCCGCCCTTCCGCGTGCCTGCCGCACCGGCGTGGCCGCCTGGCGTGCCGTCGGACCGCCGGCCGCCCCGCGCATTGTTCGTCGCCCGTATGACGTCCCCGCTCCCGACGGCGTACCATGCCGCGCGGTCCGTTCATATGATCGATTCCGCCCGCCCCGACAGGAGCACCTGACCCGTGGAACCGTCCGCCCAGGGGTGGCCTCCGCCCCAGCAGTACCCTCCGGCCCACGGCGTCCCCGGAGCGCCGGGGGCGCCGGGGCACCTCCCGCCGGCCGTGCCGAACACCGACGGATTCGCCATCGCGTCCCTGGTCACCGGCATCCTGTGCTGCGTACCGCCGCTCGGCATGGTCCTGGGCGCCGTCGCCCTCGTGCGGATCAGGAAGAAGGGCGACCGGGGCAGGGGGCTGGCCGTCTCGGGCATGATCCTGTCGCTGGTCGGCACGCTCCTGCTGACGGCCGGACTCGCCACCGGCGTCCTGCGCGAGGCGTACGACGGCTTCCGGGACGCCGCCGACGAGGCGTCACGGACCCGCTCCACCTTCGACCTGCGCACGGGGCAGTGCTTCAACACGCCGGGCGGCGCCGTGGAGGCGGAGACCGCGGACGTCGAGGTCGTCCCCTGCTCCGCGCCCCACGACGGCGAGATCACCGGCTCCTTCAAGCTCACCGGGCTCGGTGAGGACTGGCCCGGCGACGAGCCCATCGAGACGGCGGCCGAGGAACGCTGCGCGTCCGTCAACCAGCGGTACGCCATGGACGCCTGGGCCGTGCCGGAGAACGCCCTGCTCTTCTACTACCAGCCCAGCAAGCGGAGCTGGCGGCTCGGCGACCGCACCGTGAGCTGCTCGTTCGCCGCCGAGAAGGACAAGCTGACCGGGTCGCTGCGCAGGGACGCCACCGTCCTCGACCCGCACCAGCTCGCCTACCTGAAGGCCGTGAACCCGATCGACGGCGTCCTCGCCGACGAGCCGGAGGAGGACGTGGAGGAGAACCTGGCCGCGAACACGGCGTGGGCGGGCGACGTGGAGGAGGCCCTCGCGGCGTCCGTCTCGGCGCTCGGCGAGCACGCGTGGCCGGCCGCCTCCCGCAAGGGCGTGGCCGAACTGGTGGAGGAGCTGGAGGGAGCTCGGAAGCACTGGGCGAAGGCGGCGGCCGCCGCGGACCCGGAGGCGTTCTGGGAGCACTACGACCCCGGGTACGACGCGCTGCCGTACGACCTGGGGAGCACGGTCCGCGGCACGCTCGGCCTCGCGGACACACCTCCGGACGGGCCGGACGAGCCGGGCGCTCCGGGAAGCGGCCCGGAAGGCGATCCGGAGGCCCCGGGCGACGGCGAGGACGGCGGCGCGGGCACCGCGACGGGAGGGGCCGCCGTCTGAGCGACGGCGGCCCGTGCCGCGCGGTGCGGGGCAGGGTGCCGCGGACGGTCAGCGGCGGCCGAGCCCGCGGTCGACGGCGGTGATCAGTTCGCCGTCGGCCGTGTCTCCGTCCAGGGACCAGAACATGGCTCCGCCCAGACCCCGTGCCCGTACGTACGCCGCCTTGGTGCGCAGCACCCGCGGGTCGTCGTACGTCCACAGGGTGGTGCCGTCGAACAGCCAGGCGTGGCCGCCCCGGTGGTCGCGGTGGAGCGTGTACGCGCCCGAATCGGCCAGCAGCTTCAGCGCCTTGTAGTCCTCGTACCCCTGTGCCCAGGTCGCGGGAGCGGGGCCGGCCGCGGGCTGTCCCATGCCGTCGCCGCCGCCCGTGACGCCCGTCCAGCCCTGGCCGTAGAAGGGCATGCCGACGACCAGCTTGCGGGCGGGTGCCCCGCGGCGGAGCCAGTCGCGGACGGTCTGCTCCACGCTGAAGTCGTCCCGGGCGCGCAGGGCCGACTGCTGGGCGGTCCTGCTCTCGCCGGAGACGTGGAAGTCGTACCCCTGGAGATTGACGAAGTCGAAGTCCCTCATGATCCTGGGCACGTCGAAGCCCGCGTCGATCTTCGCCGGTGCCGTGGGCACGAAGGCGGAGAGCTCGAAGCGCCGCGGGGTGTCCAGGGACCTGCCGTACGCGTCGAGCTGGGTACGGAACTCATGGACGAGGGCGGTGAAGTTCCGCTTGTCCTCGGGGCGGAAGACGGTGTCCGTGTCGCCGGCCGAGCCGGGCCACTCCCAGTCGAGGTCGATGCCGTCGAAGACCCCGGCGGCGGCTCCCGGTCCGCCGCGCGCGCCGTCGACGGGCAGGTTGCCCTTGATGTAGAGGTCGAGGCAGGAGGCGACGAACGCCTTGCGGGAGGCGGGGGTGCGGGCCGCGTCCGAGAAGTGCGTGGACCAGCTCCAGCCGCCCAGCGAGATCATCACCTTCAGGTGCGGGTGCGCGGCCTTCAGCTCGCGCAGCTGGTTGAAGTTGCCGGCGAGCGGCTGGTCCGGGGTGTCGGCGACGCCGTCCACGGAGCCCGCGGCGTCGAGGGGCCGTGCGTAGTCGGCCCAGGCGTCGGCCTCGCCGGGGACGTTGCCGGTGAAGCATCTGCCGTCCGGACCGACGTTGCCGAAGGCGTAGTTGACGTGGGTGAGCTTGGCGGCGGTCCCGCTGGTGTCCAGGTCCTTGACCTGGAAGTTCCGCCCGTAAACGCCCCATTGGGTGAAGTAGCCGACCCGCTTGTACGACGGGGAGTGCGCGGCCGGCGAGGACGGGGACGCGGGTGCGGTGGCGGTGGCCGCGGGGGCGAGGCCGGCCAGCAGGGACAGGGAGCAGGTGGCGATGGCCAGCCGGGACAGGGTGCTTCGGCGCATGAGGCTCGTTCCTGTGCGTGGAGGCGTGTCGGGTCGGTGAGCCGTGCTGATGGTGCCGCCAGGAACGTATTGGTCTGGACCATTACGGTCAAGGGGGCGGTGCGCCTGCGCTGGGGAAGGGTGCGGAAGCGGGTGCGGCGGGGCGGGGGATCCGGCTCCCGTGTGCCGGTGGAAGGGCGGGCAGCCGGCCGTCATCACTTCGGGTGAAACTCTGGCCCATGCTTGCGGCGCTCAACCGTCGGTTGCGACGCTGTAGCTGTCTGTCAACCTGATGGGAGTGGCCCGTGACATTCGGTGAGCAGCCCGCCTATTTGCGCGTTGCGAGCGATCTCCGGAAGAAGATCGTCAACGGCTCGCTGCCGCCGCACACCCGGCTCCCCTCGCAGGCCCGCATCCGCGAGGAGTACGGGGTCTCGGACACCGTCGCCCTGGAGGCCCGCAAGGTCCTGATGGCCGAGGGGCTGGTCGAAGGCCGCTCGGGCTCGGGGACCTATGTGCGGGAGAGGCCGGTGCCCCGCCGCATCGCCCGCTCCGGCTACCGCCCGCCCGCCGGCGCCAGCCCCTTCCGTCAGGAGCAGGCGGACGAGGAGGTGCGGGGCACGTGGGAGTCCAGCAGCGAGCAGGGGCGGGCGAGCGTCGCGATCGCCGAGCGGCTCGGCATCGGCCCGGGCGAGCGGGTGATGCGTACGCGGTACGTCTTCCGCGAGGGCGGCGAGGCGATGATGGTCTCCACTTCCTGGGAGCCGCTCGCCATCACCGGGCGTACGCCCGTGATGCTCCCGGAGGAGGGGCCGCTGGGCGGTTGCGGCGTGGTGGAGCGGATGGCGGCGATCGACGTCGTCGTGGACAACGTGGTGGAGGAGGTCGGCGCGCGGCCGGGTCTCGCGGAGGAACTGCTGACGCTCGGGGGTGTGCCGGGGCACGTGGTGATCGTGGTGGAGCGGACGTACTTCGCCTCCGGGCGGCCCGTGGAGACGGCCGATGTGGTGGTCCCGGCGGACCGCTACCGGCTCACCTACCATCTGCCGGTACGGTGAGCTGACGGCTTCTCAGGTCTGCGCAAGGGGCGCGCTCGGTCGAGTGCGCCCCCTTTTCGCACCCGGTTACTGGCCGGAAGCTTATCTCTTCGTAAAAACACGTATCCGCTGCGTGAAGGTCAGGCGTAAGCTCAGGCATATGCAGTCTGCGGTTTCCTCGGGATCCTTAGAGAAATGCACTCAGGAGGGGGGAGAGGTGCGATGAGTGACAGCGGTGCGGTACTCCCCTGGCTGGTCATTCGCCAGGACGACAACGGCAACCACTACCGGGTGGGCAGGTACGCCACCCGTGACGAGGCGCAGAAGATGGCCGACAGCCTCGACTCCCGCGGGCACGAGCAGCTCTACTGGGTCGAGCGCATCGGCCAGACCACGAGCTGAGGCCCGGTACGGCATCCGGCTGCCACCGGTTACGCTCCGGCGCATGACGGATCGTGTGGTGGTGGCCGGGGCTGTGTTCGACGGGGGGCGGCTGCTGGCCGCGCGCCGCAGCGCCCCTCCGGCGCTGGCAGGCCGCTGGGAGCTGCCCGGTGGCAAGCTGGAACCGGGGGAGACGGCGCAGGAGGCGCTGGTGCGCGAACTGCGCGAGGAGCTGGGTGTGGAGATCGAGCCCGGCGAGCGGATCCCCGGCGAGTGGCCCCTGGCGCCCGGTTACGTCCTCCACGTCTGGACGGCCCGGCTGGTGTCGGGCGAACCGCGCCCCCTCCAGGACCACGACGAGCTGCGCTGGCTGGACCGTCGGGAACTGGACAATGTCGACTGGCTGGATCAGGACCGTCCCGCCGTCTCCCGCGCGGCCCGCCACCTTCCGCCCGCGCCGCCTGCCTGACCCCGGCGCCACTTGTCCCGACCCGACCCGACCCGACCCGCCCCGGGCCGCTCGCCCGAGCCCCGCGCCCCGGCGCCGCTCGCTCGACCGCCCCGCACCGGGCTCGCCCGCCCCACCTCGGCGCCCCGACGTCCCCCGCGCCGGCGACGGGCGGATCGCCGCACGGGAGACCCGGGCGGAGGCGGCGCGTGGCGGCGGCGTGTACGCCGTTCGTGCCACCGTGCGACCGGGGCGGCGATAGGGCGTCCCCAATATCGGGTATGTGCCGATTAACCCCCCGAAAAGGGACGTGGGTCTGCCTGGGTCCGGGAAGTGGTCGGCGTGATCGAGACCGAAGGCGCGTGCGCCGAGTGGACCTTCCCGGCTGAGCTGGGCGCCGTACGCTCGGCCCGTCATGTGGTCCGCGAGACCCTCCGCGCCTGGGACCTCGACGCGACGCTCGGCGATGTGACGGTCCTGCTGGTCAGCGAGCTGGTGACCAATTCCTTGCGGTACACGGCCGGCCCGATCGGGCTCCGGCTGAGCCTGCGGTCCCGGGACGACGGGCCCGGCGGGCCCGGCGCGGTGTTCCCGCCGCCGCCCGCCCTCATGGTGGAAGTCTCCGATCCGCTTCCGGATCCGCCGCTGGAGCGCCCCGCCGGACCCGATGACGAAGGGGGCCGCGGGCTTCAGCTCGTGGCCTGTTCCGCCCGCCGCTGGGGGACCCGTAAGGGCCGGGCGGGAAAGACCGTGTGGTTCGAGCTGGCTCTGCCTGGTTAGAAGAGTGAAGGGACAACGATCACTTTCCGGGCCAGGCTCAAAACGACCGAGACCACCCTGTGATCGTGAACGGCGTGCCGACGGGGGCCGTAGTGCTGAATACTGCGGGAATGGCCGGTCCGGTGCGGTGAGCTGGAGGGGACGGTCGCGTGAGCGAGATACCTGAGACGGTCAGCGGCGTCATGTGGCAGAGCAACCCGCCTGGCTCGATCTATGACTACATCAGAGTCGCTTCCTTCTCGATAGGCCCCGACGGGCTCGTCGACCAGTGGAGCGCGCGTGCCACCGAGCTGTTCGGCATCCCGGCGAACGAGGTCAAGGGCAAGGACCCGGTCGAGGCGTTCATGCCCCCCGACCTGCGCCCGCGCGGCCACCGCAAGGTCGCCGAGATCCTCGACGGCCGGGAGTGGACGGGCCTCGTCCCCTTCCGGGTCCCCGGCGAGAGCAGTACGCGCGGCATCGCCGAGCTGTACGTGATGCCCAGCGAGACGGCGGACGGTGAGCGCGGCGCGCTCTGCATCGTCGTCGACGTCCGCGCCCTGCGGCGCATCGAGACCGACCTCGCCGCCTCGCAGGCGATTTTCGGTCAATCCCCGTTCGGCTTTCTCCTCTTCGGGACGGATCTGACGGTCCAGCGGGCCAACCGGCGCTTCGCCACCGTCTTCGGCGGCTCGGTCGACGAGCACCGGGGCCGTACCGTCCACGACTACCTCTCGCGCCCCGAGGCGGAGCGGATGACCGCCGCGCTCGAACGGGTGCTCCGCACGGGCGAGGCCGTCACCGACCTCCAGCTGACCGGCTCGGTGCCCGGCAGCAGCGAGCGCCGCCACTGGTCGGTCAACCTCTACCGGGTGCACAGCGGCTCCGGCCGCCCCGTCGGCGTCGCCGGGGTCGGCACCGACGTCACCCGCCGCCACATCGCCGCCCGCGAGGCGGCCAGCGCCCGGCGCAACCTCGCCATCCTCAACGAAGCCAGCGCCCGGATCGGCAACAGCCTCGACCTGGAGACCACCGCGCGCGAGCTTCTCGACGTCGCCGTCCCCGGCTTCTGCGACCTCGCCTCCGTCGACCTCTACCAGGGCCTGCTCACCGGCGACGAGGCCCCGCCGGGCCGGGCGGCCGACGGTGGCGCCGAACTGCGCCGCGTCGCCTTCGCCAGCGCCGTCTCGGACGCGCCGCTCGTGAACCAGAGCGTGAACCCGGGCCGCACGCCCGGCTGCTGCGACACCGTGCCGATCGACGTCGGCGCGGTCCACCGCTACCCCTTCAACTCGCCCTGCGCCGGTGCCCTGCGCACCGGCCGCCCGCGGAGCCTGCCGGGCGCCGACGGCAGCCTCGTCCAGTCCACCCTCGTCGTCCCGATGGTGGCGCACGACACCGTCGTCGGACTGGTGCAGTTCTCCCGCACCAAGGGCAGCGAGCCCTTCGGCGAACGGGACCGTGCGCTCGCCGTCGAGCTCGCCGCGCGCGCCGCCGTCTGCATCGACAACGCACGCCTCTACCGCCGCGAGCACGAGCGGGCGCTGATCCTCCAGCGCAGCCTGCTGCCGCCCGGCGACCCCGAGGCGGCCGGCCTCGACATCGCCTGCCGCTACCTGCCGGGCAACACCGCCACCGAGGTGGGCGGTGACTGGTTCGACGTCATCGAACTGCCCGGGCACCGCACCGCGCTCGTCGTCGGCGACGTGATGGGACGCGGGCTGCGGGCCGCCGTCGCCATGGGGGAGCTGCGCACCGCCGTACGCACCCTCGCGCAGCTCGACCTGGAACCCGCGGAGGTCCTCTCGCACCTGGACGAGATCGCCCGCGGCCTCGGCACCGCCGGCAGCCCCGGCCGGACGGCCCGCGGACCCGAGCGCTCCGAGGTCTACCTCGCCACCTGCGTGTACGCCGTGTACGACGCCGTCACCCGGCGCTGCACCTTCGCCAACGCCGGCCACCTGCCGCCCGTCCTCGTCGAGCCCGGCGAGGCGGCGCTGCTGCTCGACGTACCGCCGGGCATGCCCCTCGGCGTCGGCGGCGAGCCCTTCGAGGAGGTCGAGATCGAGCTCCCCGAGGGCGCGCTGCTCGCCCTCTACACCGACGGCCTCGTCGAATCCCGCGACCATCCCCTCGACGAGGGCCTGCAGGCCTTCCGCAGCGCGCTGACCGATCCGGCGCGGCCCCTCGAGGACGTCTGCGACCACGTCCTCAACACCCTCGACACGCGCCACGGCGAGGACGACATCGCCCTGCTCATGGCGCGGATCCAGGGCCTGCCCGAGGAGGCGGTCGGCGACTGGCGCCTCCCGCGCGAGCCCCGCTCCGTGGGCCGCGCCCGGGAACTGGCCCGCGCCCAGCTGACCACCTGGGAGCTCGACCCGCTCATCGACACCGTCGAACTCCTCGTCAGCGAACTGGTCACCAACGCCCTGCGGTACGGCGAGGGCGAGATCCGCCTGCGCCTGCTGCGCGACCGCACCCTCGTCTGCGAGGTGTGGGACGCGGGCCTGGTCCAGCCCCGCCGCCGGCGGGCCCGCGACACGGACGAGGGCGGCCGCGGCCTCCAGCTCGTCGGCCTGCTCAGCACCGCCTGGGGCTCGCGCCGCACACCCCGCGGCAAGACCGTCTGGTTCGACCTGCCGCTCCCCTCGGACTCCGCCCCGTCGGAGCCGACCGTCGACCAGCTGCTGAGCATGTTCTGACCTGCGTCCACCCGCACGTTACGACCGCGGGCGGCGGAAGGCGCCCGGAGGCTGCCGACGGACGGCGGGGGGATGAGCGCCGCCGGGAGAGGCGGTCGGACAGGCCGGGTGCGCCGCCGCGATACCGCGCCCGGGTCAGGCCGCCGCCTTCAGCGCGGCCAGCCGCGCCTCGATCTCGGCGCGCCGGGTGGCGAGGTCGGGCAGGTCCAGCCGTTCGAACACCGCGTCCAGCGACGAGGCGGCCAGTTCCTGCTTGCCCATCGCCTTGGCCTCCTCGCGCCGCACCTTGTCCTCGAAGCGGCTCAGCTCGCTCGTCGGGTCCAGCACGTCGATGCTGCGGACCGCGTCGAGCCTCCGGTCGCCCGCGGCCCGCGCGGCGGCCGCGCGGTCGCGGGCCGATTCGAGCTCCGCCAGCTTCCGCCGCATCCGGTCCAGGCCCTCCCCGAGCTTCGCCACCAGCTCCCGCTGGGCCGCGATCGTCGGCTCGGCGGCCCGGGCGTCCTCCTCGGACTGGAGCTGGTGGCCCAGCGCCACCTTGGCGAGGGTGTCGAACTTGTCCGCGAGCCCGCTCCGGTCCGCCCCGCGCAGCTCGTCCGCCCGGCGGCTGGCCTCGCCGGCCTTCTCGCCCCATCCGCGGGCCGCCGCCACGTCCTCGCGGTGGTCCTGCTCCAGCAGGCGGAGGCCGTCGAGGGTCTCCGTCACCGCCCGCTCGGCCTCGGCGAGGTGGACGGTGTAGTCGCCGATGAGCTGGTCCAGCATGGCGCGCGGATCCTCCGCCTGCTCCAGCAGCGCGGTGACGTCGGCCTTGGCCAGCTGGGCGACCCGGCCCAGGACGGTCTGCTTGGTGGTCATGGCGCCTCTCCTCGGTGACGTGGCCCCCCGTACCCGCCCCCCTCCGTGTGCCCGTGCACGCGGACGTCCTGCTCGGCGAGGCCCTGCGCCTCCCGGGCGAGTTCCCCGGCCCTCAGGACCTCCCGGACGGAGCCGCCGCCGGCCAGCAGCCGCCGCGCCTCCGCGAGCCGGGTGCGCGCCCGCCGCCCCACCGCCGCCCGGTGCGCCGCGATGTGCACGTCCGCCGCGCCGGCCGCCGAGCGGGCGCACAGCAGCGCCAGGTCCGGCGCCCCGCGCAGCTCCGGATCCGCCTCCGTGACCCGGCGCAGCGCGTCGAGCGGGTCGTACCTGCCCGCCTCCACGGCCCGCCGTACGTCCGCGAGCGCCGGCTCGCCGCGGGACTGCTCCGCCTCGACCAGCGCGCCCGGCAGCCGGCCCGCCGCCTCCGCCAGCTCCAGCGCCCGCCGCTCCACGGCCTCCACCAGCCGCGCCGCCTGCCCGACGGCGCCCTCCGCCTCCCCGACGCGCCCGCGCTCCAGCGCCCCGGCGGCGAACCGCAGCCGCTCGCCGGCCGCGTCGGGGGCGTACGCCACGGGCCAGGTCGCCGACTCCCCGTACCGCTCCCGGAGGGCGGCGAGTGTCGCGTGCGCGGTCGTGACCCGGCCGGCCAGCTCCAGACGGGTGGCCTCCACGGAGTCGAAGGCGGTGTCCGGAGCGGCCGTGTCCGCGGGGGCCGTGTCCGCGGGGACGGTCTGCCGGGCCGCCGCGTCCCCGGCGGCGTGCGCGGCCTGCGCGGCGGGGGCCGCCGGTACGGGCGCGTCCGCGCCCAGCCGCCGTACGGCCTCCTCGCAGCGCGCGACGATCTCCTCCAGGGCCTGCCGCCGCGACACCTCGTCCTCGGGCACGCCCTCGTCGAGCCGCTGCCGCAGCAGGAAGGCCGCGGCCAGCTCGCCCCGCGCGTACGCCATCGTCTCGGCGAAGGCCTTCACGGCCTCCTCGCCCGACTGCAGCGTGGCGGACGGCAGTTCCTCCTCACGCGTCCGCACGGCGTCGTCCGCCGCGACGAGCGCCGCGTCCGCGCGGGCGTCGAGCCCGTCCGGCCGCGGCGCGCGCGGAGCACCCCCGTGCGGTGTGGTGCGGGTGGCGGTACGCCCGCGGCGCCTGGTGTACGCGTACGCCGCGACCGCTCCCACCCCGATGAGCAGGGCGATCGGCAGTATCAGGTCCGTCGCCCAGCTCCCTTCGGCTATCAGCGTCACACGAGTGAGGCTAAGTCGCCTGGTCGCCCTTCGCGACCGGACGCCGGCCGATTTTGTTCCCCAGCCACACCAGCGGGTCGTACTTGCGGTCCACGGCCCGCTCCTTCAGCGGGATCAGGGCGTTGTCCGTGATCCTGATGCCTTCGGGGCAGACCTCGGTGCAGCACTTGGTGATGTTGCAGTAGCCCAGACCGTGCTCGTCCTGGGCCGTCCGCTTGCGGTCCAGGCCCGACTCCGCCGCCGCGTCCAGCGGGTGCATGTCCAGTTCCGCGATCCGCATCAGGAAGCGCGGGCCGGCGAAGGCCGTCTTGTTCTCCTCGTGGTCGCGCACCACGTGGCAGGTGTCCTGGCACAGGAAGCACTCGATGCACTTGCGGAACTCCTGCGGACGGTCGACGTCCACCTGCTGCATCCGGTACTCGCCCGGCGCCACACCCGGGGGCGGCACGAAGGACGGCACCTCCCGGGCCTTCTCGTAATTGAAGGACACGTCCGTCACCAGGTCGCGGACGACCGGGAAGGCCCGCAGCGGTGTCACTGTGATCGTCTCGTCGCGCGAGAACGTCGACATGCGGGTCATGCACATCAGCCGCGGCCGGCCGTTGATCTCGGCGCTGCACGAGCCGCACTTGCCGGCCTTGCAGTTCCACCGCACCGCCAGGTCCGGCGCCTGCGTGGCCTGGAGCCGGTGGATGATGTCGAGCACGACCTCGCCGTCGTTGACCTCGACGGTGAAGTCCTTCAGACCGCCCCCGGCCGTGTCGCCCCGCCACACCCGGAAGCTCGCGTCGTACGTGGTCACTCGTAGAGCTCCTCTTCGGCGAGGTACTTGACCAGCTCCTCCTTGTCGAAGAGGGCGAGCAGGTCGGTACGGATGGGCTCGGTCGTCGTGCGCTCCAGGGAGATCTGGCCGCGGGCGGAGTCGGGCGCCGCGAGCCGGCACAGCAGGTTGACCCGCCGCCATTCGCGGTCCATGCCCGGGCAGTCCTCCCGGGTGTGCCCGCCGCGGCTCTCCCGGCGCTCCAGCGCCGCGCGCGCCACGCACTCGCTGACCAGCAGCATGTTGCGCAGGTCCAGGGCCAGGTGCCAGCCGGGGTTGAACTGCCGGTGGCCCTCGACGACCGCGCGCCGGGCCCGCTGCCGCAGCTCGGCGAGCCTGCGCAGGGCCTGCGCCATCTCCTCCTCGCGGCGGATGATGCCGACGAGGTCGTTCATCGTCTGCTGCAGCTCCTGGTGGAGCGTGTACGGGTTCTCCGGCACCTCCGCGGGATCGGTGTCCTCCGTGCCGAACGGCCGCAGCGCCTCCGCCGCCGCCATGTCGACCTGGGCCTCGTCGACCACCGGGCGCCCGCCCGGCCCCGCCGCGTACTCGGCCGCGTACAGCCCGGCCCGCCGCCCGAAGACCAGCAGGTCGGAGAGGGAGTTCCCACCGAGCCGGTTGGAGCCGTGCATGCCGCCGGCGACCTCACCGGCGGCGAAGAGCCCAGGTACGCCGACCGCGGCGGCCGTGTCCGAGTCGACGGCGACACCGCCCATCACGTAGTGGCAGGTCGGGCCGACCTCCATCGGCTCGGCCGTGATGTCGACGTCCGCCAGCTCCTTGAACTGGTGGTACATCGACGGCAGCCGCCGCTTGATCGTCTCGGCCGGCATGCGCGTCGACACGTCCAGGAAGACCCCGCCGTGCGGGGAGCCGCGGCCCGCCTTGACCTCGGCGTTGATCGCCCGGGCGACCTCGTCGCGGGGCAGCAGCTCGGGCGGGCGCCGGTTGTTGTCCGGGTCCTCGTACCAGCGGTCGCCCTCCTCCTCCGTCTCGGCGTACTTCTCCTTGAAGACGTCGGGGACGTAGTCGAACATGAACCGCTTGCCGTCGCTGTTGCGCAGCACGCCGCCGTCACCGCGCACGGACTCGGTGACGAGGATGCCCTTCACCGACGGCGGCCAGACCATGCCGGTCGGGTGGAACTGCACGAACTCCATGTTCACCAGCGGGGCGCCCGCGAGCAGCGCCAGCGCGTGCCCGTCGCCGGTGTACTCCCACGAGTTGGACGTGACCTTGAAGGACTTGCCGATGCCGCCGGTCGCGAGGACCACGGACGGCGCCTCCAGGACGAAGAAGCGGCCGGATTCGCGCTCGTAGCAGAAGGTGCCGGCGACGCGGCCGTCATCCTTGAGGACGCGCGTGACCGTGCATTCCTGGAAGACCTTCAGCCGGGCCTCGTAGTCCCCGAACCGCTCCTTGTCCTCCTGCTGGAGGGAGACGATCTTCTGCTGGAGCGTGCGGATCAGCTCCAGGCCGGTGCGGTCGCCGACGTGGGCGAGGCGCGGGTACTCGTGGCCGCCGAAGTTGCGCTGCGAGATGCGGCCGTCCTTCGTGCGGTCGAACAGGGCGCCCCAGGTCTCCAGCTCCCAGACCCGGTCCGGCGCCTCCTGCGCGTGCAGCTCGGCCATGCGCCACTGGTTGAGGAACTTGCCGCCGCGCATCGTGTCGCGGAAGTGCACCTGCCAGTTGTCGCCGGCGTTGACATTGCCCATGGAGGCGGCGATGCCGCCCTCCGCCATCACGGTGTGGGCCTTGCCGAACAGCGACTTGCAGACCACGGCCGTGCGGGCGCCCCGTTCGCGCGCCTCGATGGCGGCCCGCAGGCCGGCCCCGCCGGCACCGACCACGACGACGTCCCACTGCTGCCGTTCCGCTTGACTCATCGGTGAGCACCCTTTCTAGAAGAAGCGCGGATCCTCGAAGGCGCCCGTGGCGAGCAGGTACACGTAGAGGTCGGCGAGCGCCACGCTGATCAGCGACGCCCAGGCCAGCTGCATGTGCCGTGCGTTCAGCCGGCCGACCCAGCCCCACAGCCGGTAGCGGACGGGGTGCTTCGAGAAGTGC
This sequence comes from Streptomyces sp. NPDC051310, assembly GCF_044455245.1. Classification (NCBI taxonomy): domain Bacteria; kingdom Bacillati; phylum Actinomycetota; class Actinomycetes; order Kitasatosporales; family Streptomycetaceae; genus Streptomyces; species Streptomyces sp. NPDC051310. Next base: position 188,404 of record NZ_JBITEO010000005.1, on the reverse strand, counting down.
TTCAGCCGTCCGCCGACGATGTGCCGGCAGGAGTGGCAGGACAGGGTGTACGCCCAGATCAGCACGATGTTGACGAGGAAGACCAGCGTCCCGAGCCCCATGTGTCCCCACGCGTACGACGCGTCGCGGAAGGCCAGCACGGTGTCGTAGGTGAGGATGCCCGCGACCGGCACCGCGGCGTAGAAGAAGTACCGGTGGAGGTTCTGCAGGACCAGCGGGAAGCGGGTCTCGCCGGTGTACGTCCGGTGCGGTTCGGCGACCGCGCAGGCCGGGGGCGACGCCCAGAAGCCCCGGTAGTAGGCCTTGCGGTAGTAGTAGCAGGTCAGCCGGAAGCCGAGCGGGAAGATCAGGATCAGCAGGGCGGGGGACAGGCCCCACCAGCTGCCGAAGATCTCCCAGTTGGGCCCGCCCTTCATCGGCGCGCAGTTCTCGGCGAGGCAGGGCGAGTAGAACGGCGAGACGTAGGGCGCCGCGTAGTAGTCGCTGTTCGCGAAGGCCCGCCAGGTGGAGTAGGCGATGAACGCCAGCAGCCCGGCCGCGGTGGCGGCGGGCGCGAGCCACCAGCGGTCGGTCCGCAGGTGGCCCGGGGCGATGGCGGCGCGCCTCGCGCTGCGCACGCCGGTGCGCGGGGGTTCCGCCGGATCGGTGTCGGGTGGTCGGGTGCCTGTGGCCAACGAGGTCTCCGAGGGGGTGTCTTGTGGGTCAGGCCGGACCGGGGAGCGTGATCGGATCCGCGCCGGGCCGCCGCAGCCCGGCCGGACCCGCACGGCACCCCCGGGGAGCGGGCCTGTCGTGGGCGGGCGTGCCGGGCCCCGTCAGGGAGCGCGGCGGTCGCGGGCGCCCAGGCCCTCGTCGTCCGAGTCCGTCCACAGGGACGAGTCGTACGGGGTGTCCGGGATGGACACCAGGCCCTCCGGCCTGCCGACCGCCGTCGGTACGGAGGTGCCCTCGCGTTCCCGGGCGAGGCTCTGCTCCAGCCGGATGACCGAACGGGCCAGTTCTTCGAGGTTGCGCTTGACCTCTGTCAAATCGTCCTGAAGTGACATGGATTGCCCTCACTTCGCGATCGCGGGGTGGCAAACACGCGCCTGCGAGTGTTGCGCGTCACATCGCTCATTGGGAAGCCGTGTGCACGGATTCCACTCGTCCGGAGTCGGGGTTGGGCCGCACGGGTGGTTTTTCGCGGGCGATTCCGCCGTGTCGCCGTCACGTGGCCCGCTGTGTCGTTTTCAGTGTAGGTGCAATAGGTCTGATCATCTCTAAATTCCTCAATTCGACATAGCTGGACGAAGAGGTACAGGACATGTCCCACGTCGGCGCCCCTCTCCGGTCCGTCGCCCTCCTCACCGGGGGCGTCATCGCCGTCTCCGTACTGACCCTGACCGGATGCGGCTCCGGCGAGGAGGAGGAGACGGCGCGGCCCGTCCCCCAGGACATCGCACCCGCCGCCCGCGACCGCATCGCCGACGGCGGCACGCTGCGCTGGGCCGTCGACACGATGCCGGCCACGCTCAACACCTTCCAGGCCGACGCGGACAGCACCACGGGCCGGATCGCCGGCGCCGTGCTGCCCGCCCTCTTCACCCTCGACGAACGCGGCCGGCCCCAGCGCAACCCCGATTACCTGGAATCGGCCGAGATCGTCGAGACCGAGCCCAAGCAGGTCGTCCTCTACAAACTGCACCAGCAGGCCGTGTGGAGCGACGGGCGCGAGATCGGCGCACCCGACTTCGCCGCCCAGTGGCGGGCGCTCGGCGGCAAGGACTCCGCCTACTGGACCGCCCGCAACGCCGGCTACGAGCGCATCGAGAAGATCGAGCGCGGCGCGAGCGACCTGGAGGTCCGGGTCACCTTCAACCGGCCGTACGCCGACTGGCGCGCCCTGTTCACGCCGCTGTACCCCAAGGACGTGATGGGCAAGCCGGACACCTTCAACGACGGTGCCCGCACGAAGCTGCCGGTGACCGCGGGTCCCTTCCAGGTCAAGGCGCTGGACACCAAGGCCGGCACGGCCACCCTCGCGCGCAACCCGCGCTGGTGGGGCCGGCCCGCGAAGCTCGACGCGCTCGTGCTGCGGGCGGTCCCGCGCGCCCAGCGACCCGCCGCGCTCGCCGCCGGGACCGTGGACCTCGCCGAGGTCGACCGCGCCACCGCCGACCGGATCGCGCTCGCCGCGCGGAAGGGGGTGGCAGGACCGGCCCGGGACGGGTCCGCCGCGCCGTCCGCCCCGGCCCCGGCCTCGGCCGTGCCGCCGGGCTCCGGCCCCGCGGCCGCCGGTGCCGGGGCGGGAGCCCCGCAGGACGTCCGGGCCCCCGCGGCGCTCACGGCGGAACAGAAGGCGCTGCGCGGCTTCGTCGTCCGCAAGTCGCTGGAGCCGGCCTACACGCAGCTCGCGCTGAACGGCGAGTCCGGGCCCCTCGCCGACGAGCGGGTGCGGCGGGCGGTCGCCCGCGCGCTGGACCGGCGCGAGCTCGCCGAGAGTGTCCTGAAGCCGCTGGGCCTGCCCGCCCACCCGGTCGGCAGCCACCTGGCGCTGGCGGGCCAGTGGGCGTACGCCGACAGCAGCGGCGCCCTGGGCGACCAGGACACCGAGGAGGCGCAGGCCCTGCTGGCCGACGCGGGCTGGACCCCGGGCGGCGCCCGCAAGCCGGCCGCCCCGAAGGACGGCACCAAGGCGGGCGCCGGGGCGTCCGCCGCCGCCTCCCGGCCCGCGGCCCCCGGCGCCGCCGCCGCTTCCCCGGCGGCCCGCGCGGCGCAGAGCCGCGCCGACCGCCCGTCGAACGAGGGCCTCTACATCGTGGGCGACGACAAGCCCGCCTCCGCCGGGCCGGCCAGCGGCGCGGCGGCCACGGGCGGCTCCGACCGTACGTACGTCCTCGCCCCCGCTCCCGTCGAGGCGGTCCAGGGCGCGCTGCTGCGGCAGGCCCGGGCCGTCGGCGACACCGACGCCGACAACGCAAACAACGCCGACAAGGCCAAGGGCGGCGTTCCCGGGGCCTACGCGCCGCGCGGCACCGCCGCACCCGGGCCGGCCTCCCCGTCGGCGAAGGCCGCCGCGGCCGGACCGCTCGGCAAGGACGGCAAGGAGCTGAGCCTGCGCTTCGTCCTGCCGTCCGGGCCCGGCTCCGAGTCGCTGCGCGCGGTGGGCGGCAGGATCGCCCGGATGCTGGAGCGGATCGGCATCCGCACCCATGTCGTCAAGGTCTCCGACGAGAGCTACTTCAAGGACCACGTCGCCGCCGGCGACTACGACCTCGCCCTGTACTCCTGGCCCGCGACCGCCTACCCCGCCACCGACGGGCGGCCGATCTTCGCCAAGCCGCAGCCGGCCACCGACGGCTCGCTGCTGGTGGAGCAGAACTACACCCGGGTCGGTACGGACCACATCGACCAGCTCTTCGACCAGGCGGCCGGCGAGCTGGACGAGAAGGCGGCGCGGGAGCTGGTGAAGCAGGCCGACGCCCGTATCTGGGCCGCGGCCGGGTCCATCCCGCTGTACCAGCGGCCGCAGCTCGTGGCGGTCCGGCCGGCGGTGGTGAACGCCGGGGCGTTCGGTTTCGCGACGCCCCGTTACGAGGACATCGGCTTCCAGCGCCGCTAGGCGGTGTCCTGCCGAGCACGCCGGGCCCGCGACGCCCGGCGCGCCGGCGGGCACCACCGGCCGGGTCACCGTAAAGCCGCAGGTCAACCTCAGAATCCGCTCAAGTCGCTTGCCCGCCGGGCCGCCCGCGGGCAAGCTGCGTCAGGTGTCCCGGCCCGGGCTGCTCCTCCTCCCGCGCACCCCCCAGTGCGCTCCCCGCGGTCCGTGTGATCGGACACGTGTTCCCGCTTCTCGAATGGGTCGGGAAGCCTCTTGCGCCCATGGCCCGTACCATGGAACACAGCCGTGGCGCGACCGCCCGGCGGGCGTACGAGGAACAAGAGACGCCGCACCCACGATTTTGAGAGAAGCGCCAGCCACTCATGCCCACGCGCCACGACATCCGTAACGTCGCCATCGTCGCCCACGTCGACCACGGCAAGACGACCATCGTCGACGCCATGCTCAAGCAGGCTGGTGCCTTCGCCGCCCACCAGCTCGACTCGGTCGACGACCGCATGATGGACTCGAACGACCTGGAGCGTGAGAAGGGCATCACGATCCTCGCCAAGAACACGGCGGTGAAGTACCACCCCAAGGACGGCGGGGCCCCGATCACGATCAACATCATCGACACCCCCGGCCACGCCGACTTCGGTGGCGAGGTCGAGCGCGGTCTGTCGATGGTCGACGGCGTGGTGCTGCTCGTGGACGCCTCCGAGGGCCCGCTGCCGCAGACCCGCTTCGTGCTCCGCAAGGCGCTCCAGCGCCGGATGCCGGTCATCCTCTGCATCAACAAGACGGACCGTCCGGACTCCCGGATCGACGAGGTCGTCAACGAGACGTACGACCTGTTCCTCGACCTGGACGCCGACGAGGAGCAGATCGAGTTCCCGATCGTCTACGCCTGCGGCCGTGACGGCATCGCGTCGCTGACCAAGCCGGAGGACGGCACCGTCCCGGCCGACTCCACCAACCTGGAGCCGTTCTTCTCCACCATCCTGGAGCACATCCCGGCCCCGGTGTACGACGAGGAGGCCCCGCTCCAGGCCCACGTCACCAACCTGGACGCCGACAACTTCCTCGGCCGCATCGCGCTGCTCCGCGTCGAGCAGGGCGAGCTGCGCAAGGGCCAGACCGTGGCCTGGATCAAGCGCGACGGCACGATCGCCAACGTCCGCATCAGTGAGCTGATGATGACCGAGGCGCTCACCCGCAAGCCGGCCGAGGTGGCGGGCCCCGGTGACATCTGCGCCGTCGCCGGCATCCCGGACATCATGATCGGCGAGACGCTGGCCGACCCGGAGAACCCGATCGCGCTGCCGCTGATCACGGTCGACGAGCCGGCGATCTCGATGGTCATCGGTACGAACACCTCGCCGCTGGTCGGCCGGGGCGCCACCGGCAAGGGCGCGGACAACAAGGCGGCCGTGAAGGACCGCAAGGTCACCGCCCGCCAGGTGAAGGACCGCCTGGACCGCGAGCTCGTCGGCAACGTCTCGCTGCGCGTCCTCGACACCGAGCGTCCCGACGCCTGGGAGGTGCAGGGCCGCGGTGAGCTGGCGCTGGCCATCCTGGTCGAGCAGATGCGCCGCGAGGGCTTCGAGCTGACCATCGGCAAGCCGCAGGTGGTCACCAAGGAGATCGACGGCAAGGTCCACGAGCCGGTCGAGCGCATGACCATCGACGTGCCCGAGGAGCACATGGGCGCGGTCACACAGCTCATGGGCGTCCGCAAGGGCCGCATGGACAACATGTCCAACCACGGCTCGGGCTGGGTGCGCATGGAGTTCGTCGTGCCGTCCCGCGGCCTCATCGGTTTCCGTACCGAGTTCCTGACCCAGACGCGCGGCACCGGTATCGCCCACTCCATCCACGAGGGCCACGAGCCGTGGTTCGGCACGCTGCAGACCCGCAACAACGGCTCGCTCGTCGCCGACCGCTCCGGTGCGGTCACCGCCTTCGCGATGACGAACCTCCAGGAGCGTGGCGTCCTCTTCGTGGAGCCGGGCACCGAGGTGTACGAGGGCATGATCGTCGGTGAGAACTCCCGCTCCGACGACATGGACGTCAACATCACCAAGGAGAAGAAGCTCACGAACATGCGGTCGTCCTCGGCCGACTCGTTCGAGGCGATCGTCCCGCCGCGCAAGCTCTCGCTGGAGCAGTCGCTGGAGTTCTGCCGCGACGACGAGTGCGTCGAGGTGACCCCGGAGGCGGTCCGCATCCGCAAGGTCAACCTGGACCAGCGCGAGCGCGCCCGCGCCGCCTCGCGCGCCAAGCACGGCTGACGGCTCTCCGCCGCCCTCACGGCGCCCGGCCCCCGGCACTCCGCCCGGGAGCCGGGCGCCGTGCCGTCCGGGGCCTTCCCGCGCCTCGCCCGTACCTTTCGCGCGGCGCCTCCGCCACGACGGTGCCCGTCCGGTGGTGGCGGGCCGCGCCAACACCCGTGCCTGCAGGGCCGTTCACCTGCTGCCGCGCACCCTGCGGCGGCCTCGGCGGAAGTCGTTCCGAGGGGCGCCGGAGCGGCCCGGAAGAGAGCCGTTCCGGTCCTCGGGGAGTGCCCCGCGGGGGTCCGCCGGCGGGGATCCCGCCGCGCGTCGCGTCAACGCGTTTTCGCTACCGAAGCGTCCGGATATCGGCCGTCGCTCTCCGGAACATGTGTTAACGGTCCGTTTCGCGGGTGTCTGTCTGTGCTCACTTTGTCCGGATTTCGGGCTTCGGACCCTTGGTGATGTTGTCAAAACGAGACCCTTTAAGTGTGGTTTACGGCCCGGGCGTACTCAATAGTTGGCTCCGTTGAGCTCGGGTCAATGGGTCATGCGCTGTGGGGAGCGCCGACTCACGAGCACACTCGGGCACTTGGGTCCTTGCCGTCAGGGGTGTCGGCGACGCCTGAAGTGCCTCTCTTGTAGTGAAAAGTGGACTCATGAGGAGGAGCCCATGCGCGGTGCCAAGAGCGCCAAGTGGGTCACGGGCGCGATAGTCGTCGCCCTGGCCGCCACGGCTTGTGGTGGTGGCAGCGGTGATGGAGACAAGGGCAAGGGCGGGGGTGTCTTCCGCCTCGGTATCACGGAGCCTGTCGCTATTGACCCGGCCAACGCCCAGGAATCCGAGGGCATGCTGGTCGCCCACAACCTGTTCACCGGCCTGTACAAGGTCAAGGCGAACGGTGAGCTCGTCCCGGCCCTGGCCGAGTCGGCGACCACCAGCGACGACGGCAAGACCTGGACCTTCAAGGTCAAGGCCGGCACGAAGTTCAGCAACGGTGAGCCGGTGGACGCCGAGGCGTTCGTCCGCGGCTGGACGCGCGTAGCGTCCAAGGCCACGGCCTCCGACGTCTCGTACCACCTCGCCGGTATCCAGGGCTACGCGGACCTCAACGGCGGCAAGACCGAGAAGTTCGCCGGCGTGACCGCCGTGGACGCCAACACGCTCAAGGTCGTCCTCACCGAGGCGGACTTCGAGTTCGACAAGAAGACGGTCCACCCGGTCTTCAGCCCCGTGCCGAAGGTCGCCGGCGCCGGCGACAACAAGAAGTACAACGACGCCCCCATCGGCAACGGTCCCTTCAAGATGGAGGGTTCGTGGGAGCACAACAAGAAGATCGTCCTCGTCCGCAATGACGACTACGGTCTGACCAAGGCCAAGCTGGACAAGGTCGAGCTCAGCATCCTGAACCCGGCCAACAGCGCCAACCTGGAGTACCAGGGCTTCCAGTCGGGCCAGTTCGACTGGGCCCGTATGCCCACGCCGCAGCTGCCGGTCGCCAAGGCCAAGTACGCGCCGAAGAACCAGTGGGTCGAGGCGGACACCAGCGGTATCAACTACCTGGTGTCGTTCAACCACAACGCGCCGCTCAACTCGGTCGACGCCCGTAAGGCGATCTCGTACGCGATCGACCGCGAGGCCATCGCCAAGGGCGTCTTCCAGGGCATGATGAAGCCCGCCACCTCGGTCCTGCCGCCGTCGTTCGCCGACGTGTACCAGGACGGTGTCTGCACCACCTGCGTCAAGCAGGACAAGGCGAAGGCGAAGGAGCTGGCCGCCAAGGCCGGCCTGAAGCCGGGCACCACGATCAACTTCGGCTACAACACCGGTGCCGGCCACGAAGAGTGGGTCCAGGCCATCGCGCAGCAGCTGAAGGACGTCCTGGGCCTCAACGTCAAGCTGGACGGCAAGCCGTTCAAGGAGGCGCTGGCCACCCAGCAGGAGAAGAGCGCCAACGGTCTGTGGCGTTCGGCCTGGGGTGCGGACTACCCGACGGCGGACAACTTCCTGTACCCGCTGCTCTCCACCGGCTCGATCAACCCGGAGCCGGGCACGGGCAAGGCCCTCGGTGACAACCGCGGCCGCTACAGCAACCCGAAGTTCGACGACCTGCTGAAGCGGGCCCGTGCGACCAAGGACGACGCCGCGCGCGCCAAGCTGTACCAGGAGGCCGAGAAGCTGGCCATCGACACCGAGCAGGGTCTGATCCCGCTCTGGAAGCGCTCGCAGTACCGCCTGGCCAACACCACGAAGTTCGACAACGTCCAGATGGACTTCTTCGAGGACCCGACCCTCGCGGAGATCACGCTCAAGTAGCGAACACCTCCTCATAGCAAGTCCAGCGAAGGTCGTGGGGGAGTCGGAGTAACTTCTCCGGCCCCCCACGGCCTTCGCTCAGCCACGGGCGCATTCCGTGACCGGCGCCCGCAGCGGCCGCTCTCCCGATCGGATGAAGCCGCCAACCCCCCGCTCAGTATGTGAAGGAGGCATCGTGGGCAGATACGTGATCCGGCGGCTCGGGCAGATGGTGGTCGTTCTCTTCGGTGCGACTGTTGTCCTCTTCGGCTGTCTGTTCGTCCTCCCCGGCGACCCCGTGGGCTCACTCGGAGGCGACAAGGCGCGAGATCCCGCCGTCGTGGAAGAGCTGCGGGAGCGCTACGGACTCAACGACCCGCTCCCCGTGCAGTACGGAAACTTCGTCAAGAACCTGGCCCAGGGCGACCTGGGTGAGGACTACACCCAGCGGCGGCCGGTGACGGAGGTGCTGAAGCCGAAGCTCGGGAACACCGCGCAGCTGGCCGTCGCCGCCATCATCATCGACATCGCGCTGGGTACGTTCGCGGGACTCATCGCGGCGCTGTTCCGGTACTCGTTCTGGGACGTGTTGATCACGCTGCTCACGACCTTGGCCGTGGGTTTCCCGTCCTTCGTCATCGGCATGATCCTCCAGTCCGCCTTCGTCGTGAAGCTGGAGTGGTTCCCGCTCATCTCCGACGGGACACTCAACTCCCTGGTGCTACCAGCCGTGACACTCGCCATCCTCGACGCGGCCCTGGTCGCCCGGCTCATGCGCGGCACCATGCTGGAGGTGCTGAAGGCGGACTACGTCAAGACCGCCATCGCCAAGGGCCTGCCGAAGCGCACCGTCCTGTTCAAGCACGTGCTGCGCAACTCGATCATCCCGGTGGTCACCTACATCGGCATCTCCTTCGGCACGCTGCTCGGTGGTGCCCTCATCACCGAAGCGATCTTCAACTGGGACGGCATCGGGCTCGCGCTGGTGCAAGCGGTCCAGCAGCAGAACAACCCGATCATCATCGGCGTGGTGACCTTCGGCGTCGCCGTGTTCGTCCTGCTGAACCTGCTGGTCGACCTGCTGTACGCGGTCCTCGACCCACGCATCCGTCTCGCCTGATACCAGGCAGCCCGTTCTAGGAGTCACACCCATGACCGAGCTCACCAAGAGCACAGCCGGGCCGGGGAAAGCGACCGCTCAAACGGCAGCCGCATCCACCGGGGCCGAGCCCGCCGTCGCCCGCATCACCCAGCTGGGCGAGATCCGCCACCGCTTCATGGCCAACAAGCTGGCCGTCGTCGGCCTGGTGCTGGTGTCGGCACTCTTCATCACCGCGATCTTCGCTCCGCTGATCGCCCCGCAGGACCCGTACCACCAGGACCTCAACGCGACGCTGCAGGCGCCCAGCGGTGCGCACTGGCTCGGCACCGACGCCCTCGGCCGCGACCAGTTCTCCCGGATCGTCTACGGCTCCCGCATCGCCGTCCAGGTCGGCCTCGCGTCGATCTTCCTGGCCTGCACCATCGGCATCATCGTCGGTGCGCTGGCCGGCTACTTCGGCAAGGCCACCGACTCGGTGCTCATGCGCGTCGCCGACGTCTTCTTCGCCTTCCCGCTGCTCATCGGCGCCATCGTCATCATCATCGCCATGGGCCGCGGCGTGGCCCCGGTGATCATCTCGCTGGCCCTGTTCTCCTGGCCGACCGTCTCGCGACTTCTGCGCAGCTCGATCCTCTCCGTGCGCGAGGCCGACTACGTACTGGCCGCGAGGGCACTGGGCGCCGGGACCAGGCGCATCATCCTGCGGCACATCCTGCCCAACTCCATCTCCGCCGTGATGGCCTACGCCGCGTTCAGCGTCGGCAGCGCCATCGTGGCCGAGGCGTCGCTGTCCTTCCTGGGCGTCGGCGTCAGCCCGGAGGTGCCGGAGTGGGGCAACATGCTCGCCGCCGCCAAGGACTTCCTGGGAGTCAAGGACTACCTGTGGGTCTACCCGAGTATCGCGATCGTGCTGACGGTCCTCGGTTTCGTTTTCGTCGGCGACGGGCTGCGTGACGCCCTTGACCCGAAGCTGCGCTAGGAGGGCGGCACACATGACTGCTACCGAGGTCACCGCTGAAGTGCCCCGCCGGCCGGACGCGGACGACGAGACCCCCGTGCTCGAAGTGCGCGATCTGCACGTCGAGTTCAAGACCCGTGAGGGCGTCGTCAAGGCGGTCAACGGCGTCAACTACAGCGTGCGGGCGGGTGAGACGCTCGCCGTGCTCGGCGAGTCCGGCTCCGGCAAGTCCGTCACCGCGCAGGCCATCATGGGCATCCTCGACTCGCCCCCCGGGCGGGTCGCCAAGGGGGAGATCCTCTTCCACGGCCAGGACATCCTGACGCTGCCCGAGAACGAGCGCCGCAAGCTCCGCGGGCCCAAGATGGCCATGATCTTCCAGGACGCCCTGTCGGCCCTGAACCCGGTCTTCTCCGTCGGCAACCAGCTGGGCGAGATGTTCCGCGTCCACCAGGGGATGTCCAAGAAGGACGCCAAGGTCAAGGCCATCGAGCTGATGGAGCGGGTCAAGATCCCCGCGGCCAGGCAGCGCGTCGACGACTACCCGCACCAGTTCTCCGGCGGTATGCGCCAGCGCATCATGATCGCCATGGCGCTGGCTCTGGAGCCGGACCTGATCATCGCGGACGAGCCCACCACGGCGCTCGACGTGACCGTCCAGGCCCAGGTCATGGACCTGCTCGCGGAGCTCCAGCGCGAGTACAACATGGGTCTGATCCTGATCACCCACGACCTCGGCGTGGTCGCCGACGTCGCGGACAAGATCGCGGTCATGTACGCGGGCCGGATCGTCGAGCAGGCACCGATCCACGAGCTCTACAAGCGGCCCGCCCACCCGTACACCCGCGGGCTGCTCGACTCGATCCCGCGCCTGGACCAGAAGGGCCAGGAGCTCTTCGCGATCAAGGGTCTGCCGCCCAACCTGCTGCACGTGCCGTCCGGCTGTGCCTTCAACCCGCGCTGCATCCGGGCGCAGGACATCTGCCGTACGGACTCCCCGGCCCTGGTGCCGGTCACGGAGCAGGACGGCTCCGAACTGCCGGGCCGCCGCAGCGCGTGCCACTTCTGGAAGGAGACGATCCATGGCTGAGATCAGCAAGAAGGACGACGCCGTGGACCCGACCCCGAACGTCACCGAGGTGGAGACCGTGGAGCCGGCCGGCGAGACGGCGGCCGTCGAGGCGATCGAGGCCCCCGTCGAGCGCGGCGAGCCGATCCTGCAGGTACGCAACCTGGTCAAGCACTTCCCGCTGACCCAGGGCATCCTGTTCAAGAAGCAGATCGGCGCGGTCAAGGCCGTGGACGGGGTCTCCTTCGACCTCTACCAGGGCGAGACGCTCGGCATCGTGGGCGAGTCCGGCTGTGGCAAGTCCACGGTCGCCAAGGTGCTCATGATGCTGGAGACCGCCACCGCGGGCGAGATCTTCTACAAGGGCCAGGACATCACCAGGCTGTCCGGCCGCGCGCTGAAGGCGGTGCGCCGCAACATCCAGATGGTGTTCCAGGACCCGTACACGTCCCTGAACCCCCGGATGACCGTCGGCGACATCATCGGCGAGCCCTTCGAGATCCACCCCGAGGTGGCCCCCAAGGGCGACCGGCGCCGCAAGGTGCAGGAGCTGCTCGACGTGGTCGGCCTGAACCCCGAGTACATCAACCGCTACCCGCACCAGTTCTCCGGCGGTCAGCGCCAGCGCATCGGCATCGCCCGCGGCCTCGCGCTCAACCCCGAGATCATCATCTGCGACGAGCCGGTGTCCGCTCTGGACGTGTCGGTGCAGGCGCAGGTGATCAACCTGATGGAGAAGCTGCAGGACGAGTTCAACCTGTCCTACATCTTCATCGCGCACGACCTGTCGATCGTGCGGCACATCTCCGACCGGGTCGGCGTGATGTACCTCGGCAAGATGGCCGAGATCGGTACGGACACGCAGATCTACGACCACCCGACGCACCCCTACACGCAGGCGCTGCTGTCGGCGGTGCCCGTGCCGGACCCGGAGGCCCGCGAGGGCCGCGAGCGGATCATCCTCACCGGAGACGTCCCCTCGCCGGCGAACCCGCCGTCCGGCTGCCGCTTCCGCACCCGCTGCTGGAAGGCGCAGGACAAGTGCGCCACCGAGGTCCCGCTGCTGGCGATCCCGGAGCGATTCCGCGGCGCCGACACCCCGGCGGCGCACGAGTCGGCGTGCCACTTCGCCGAGGAGAAGGACGTCGTCCACGCGGCGTGACCCACCGGTCCACGTGAACGCGGGTGCCCCGGGCCGTCAGCGGCCCGGGGCACCCGCGCGTGTACGGCACCCTCCCGCATGCGGGTGGTGCCGTGCCCGGACGGACGGGTACGGCGTGCGCTCGCGCACCGTATGGGGTGGTATGTGGGCCTAGGGCGAGACCGAGGACCACCGGGAGGCACCCCATGCGCGGAGCCACGCACGTCAGGTCGGCCGCCTGCGCCGTGGCCGTCGTCCTCGCGGCGACCGGCTGCGGCGGCGGCACAGCCGGCGGTGCCGACGGCATCGTGCGCTCCTCCTGGGGCGACCCCCAGAACCCCATCGAGCCCGCCAACACCAACGAGGTCCAGGGCGGCAAGGTCCTCGACCTCCTCTTCCGCGGCCTCAAGCGGTACGACCCCGTGACCGGCGAGGCCGAGGACATGGTCGCCGAGAAGATCGAGACGGCCGACTCCCGGACCTTCACGGTCACCCTCAAGAAGGGCTGGACCTTCAGCAACGGCGAGCCGGTCACCGCCCGCTCCTTCGTCGACGCCTGGAACTACGGCGCCCACATCGACAACAAGCAGAACAACGCGCCCTTCTTCAGCAACATCGAGGGCTACGACGACGTCCACCCCGCCTCCGGCGACCCCCGGGCCCGGACGATGAAGGGACTCGTCGTCAAGGACGCCCGGACCTTCACCGCCACCCTGAAGGACACGTTCTCCACCTGGCCGGAGACCCTCGGGTACCAGGCGTTCGTACCCCTGCCCCGCTCCTTCTTCACCGACCACGCCGGCTGGCTGAACAAGCCCGTCGGCAACGGCCCCTACACGGTGACGTCCTACCGGAAGGGCGCCGGCATGAAGCTGCGCCGCTGGGACGCCTACCCGGGCCCCGACAAGGCGCGCAACGGCGGCGTCGACCTCAACGTCTACACCGACAACAACACCGCCTACACCGATCTGATGGCCGGCAACCTCGACCTCGTCGACGACGTACCCGCGCAAGCGCTCAAGAACGTCGCGAGCGACCTCGGCGACCGCTACATCAACCAGCCCGCCCTCATCATCCAGACCCTCGCCTTCCCCATGTACCGGCCGGAGTGGTCCAAGCCGGGCATGGAGAAGGTCCGCCGCGGCCTGTCCATGGCCATCGACCGGGCCGAGATCACCCGGCAGATCTACCAGGGCACCCGCACCCCCGCGAAGGACTGGACCTCCCCGGCGCTCGGTGGCGACGGCGGCTACCGCGACCTGTGCGGCGACGCCTGCACGTACAACCCCCGCGAGGCGAAGAGGCTCATCGAGGAGGGCGGCGGCCTGCCCGGCGGCCGGCTCACGCTCAGCTCCAACGTCGACACCGGCTCCCACCGCGCCTGGATGGACGCCGTCTGCAACAGCGTCAACAACACGCTGGGCAAGGGCGCGGTCTGCACGGTCGACCCCGTCGGCACCTTCGCCGACTACCGCAACCGCACGACGACCTACAAAATGAGCGGCCCCTTCCGCTCCGGCTGGCAGGCCGACTACCCGCTCATCCAGAACTTCCTCCAGCCGCTGTACTACACCGGCGGCTCCGCCAACTACGGCAAGTTCAGCGACCCACGGTTCGACGCCCTCGTCGACCGGGCCAACCGCGCATCCGACCCGGCCGCGGCGGTGAACGACTTCCAGGCCGCCGAACGGGTCCTCGGCGAGCAGATGCCGGTCATCCCGCTCTGGTACCAGAACGGCAGCGCCGGCTACTCCGAGCGGCTCTCCGACGTGGCCCTGAACCAGTTCAGCGTCCCGGTCTACGACCGGATCAAGGTCAGCTGAACCCCCGCGACCGACGACCGGAGCCCCCATGGGACGCTACGTGATCCGGCGGCTGCTCCAGATGATCCCGGTGTTCATCGGCAGCACCTTCCTCATCTTCTTCATGGTGTACGCGCTCGGCGACCCGGTCGCGGCCCTCTTCGGCGACCGCGCCCCCGACCCGGCCACCGCCGCCCGCATCCGCCACGACCTCTACCTCGACCAGCCCCTGTGGAAGCAGTACCTGCACTACATGGGGCAGATCTTCCAGGGCGACTTCGGCACCGCCTTCAACGGCCAGCAGGTCACCGAGCTGATGGCGTCGGCCTTCCCCGTCACCCTGCGGCTCACCCTCGTCGCCGTCGCCATCGAGATCGTCATCGGCATCACCTTCGGCGTCATCAGCGGCCTCAAGCGCGGCCGCCCCCTCGACACCGGCCTGCTGGTGCTCACCCTCGTCGTCATCTCAGTGCCGACGTTCGTCTCCGGATACCTGCTGCAGTTCCTGTTCGGGGTGAAATGGGGCTGGGTGAGCCCGTCGGTCTCCATCGACGCCCGCCTCGACGAGCTGATCCTGCCGGGCACCGTCCTCGCCCTCGTGTCGCTCGCCTACGTCACCCGGCTCAGCCGCACCTCCATCGCCGAGAACGTCCGCGCCGACTACGTCCGCACCGCCGTCGCCAAGGGCCTGCCGCGCCACCGGGTCATCACCCGCCACGTGCTGCGCAACTCCCTCATCCCCGTCGTCACCTTCATCGGCGCCGACATCGGCGCCCTCATGGGCGGCGCCATCGTCACCGAGCGGATCTTCAACATCCACGGCGTCGGCTACCAGCTCTACCAGGGCATCCTGCGCAACAACTCACCCACCGTCGTCGGCTTCGTGACGATCCTCGTGATCGTGTTCCTGGTGGCCAACCTGCTCGTCGACCTGCTGTACGCGGTACTGGACCCGAGGATCCGTTATGCCTGAGCGCGACCCCGCGAAGGACATCATCGCCCCGGCCGGCGCGGGAGGCGCCATGGACCTGGCGCTGAGCGAGGCGGAGACCCTGGAGGCCGGCGCCCCCGACGCCACCGGCCGCCCCCGGTCCCTGGGCAGCGACGCCTGGCACCAGCTGCGCCGCAACCCCGTCTTCCTCGTCTCCGCCCTCCTCATCGTCCTCCTCGTCCTGATCGCCCTCTGGCCGCAGATCCTCGCCGGCGGCGACCCCCTGCGGTGCGACCTGTCCAAGTCGCAGGCGGGCGCTGCCCCCGGCCACCCGTTCGGGTACGACACCCAGGGCTGCGACGTCTACACCCGCACCATCCACGGAGCCCGCGCCTCCATCACCGTCGGCGTCTGCGCCACCCTCGGCGCCGCGCTGCTCGGCAGCCTCCTCGGCGGGCTCGCCGGCTTCTACGGCGGCTGGTGGGACGCCCTGCTCTCGCGCGCCGCCGACGTCTTCTTCGGCATCCCCGTCGTCCTGGGCGGCCTGGTCTTCCTCTCCGTCGTCACCAGCTCCACCGTGTGGCCGGTCGTCGGCTTCATCGTGCTGCTCGGCTGGCCCCAGGTCGCCCGCATCGCCCGCGGCGCCGTCCTCACCGCCAGGGAGCACGACTACGTCCAGGCGGCGCGGGCGCTCGGCGCGGGCAGCGGGCGCATGCTGCTGCGCCACGTCGCGCCCAACGCCGTCGCACCCGTCATCGTCGTGGCCACCATCGCCCTGGGCACGTACATCGCCCTGGAGGCCACGCTCTCCTTCCTGGGCGTCGGGCTGCGGCCGCCGACCGTCTCCTGGGGCATCGACATCTCCAACGCCGCCCCGCAGATCCGCAACGCGCCGCACATGCTGCTGTGGCCGGCCGGCGCCCTGAGCATCACCGTGCTCGCGTTCATCATGCTCGGCGACGCGGTGCGCGACGCCCTCGACCCCAAGCTCCGGTAGGCCCCCATGCTGCTCGAAGTCCGCGACCTGTACGTCGAGTTCCGCACCCGCGACGGGGTGGCGCACGCCGTCAACGGCGTCTCCTTCGCGGTCGACTCCGGCGAGACCCTGGCCGTGCTCGGCGAGTCGGGCTCGGGGAAGTCCGTCACCGCCCAGGCCGTCATGGGCATCCTCGACACCCCGCCCGGCCGTATCACGGGCGGCGAGATCCTCTTCCAGGGGCGCGACCTGCTCCCGCTCAAGGAGGACGCCCGGCGCCGGATCCGCGGCGCCGGGATGGCGATGGTCTTCCAGGACGCCCTGTCGGCGCTGAACCCGGTGCTCAGCGTCGGCGACCAGCTGGGCGAGATGTTCGTGGTCCACCGGGGCATGTCGAAGAAGGCCGCCCGCGCCCGGGCCGTGGAGCTGATGGACCGGGTCCGCATCCCCGCGGCCCGTGAACGGGCCGGCCAGTACCCGCACCAGTTCTCCGGCGGCATGCGCCAGCGGATCATGATCGCGATGGCCATGGCGCTGGAACCGGACCTGATCATCGCCGACGAGCCGACCACCGCCCTGGACGTCACCGTCCAGGCCCAGGTCATGGACCTGCTCGCCGAGCTGCGGAGCGAGCTGGGCATGGGCCTGATCCTCATCACCCACGACCTGGGCGTCGTCGCCGACGTCGCCGACAGGATCGCGGTCATGTACGCGGGCCGGATCGTCGAGACCGCCCCCGTCCACGACGTCTACCAGGCACCCGCCCACCCGTACACCCAGGGCCTGCTCGACTCGATCCCGCGCCTGCACCACAAGGGCAAGGAGCTGTACGCCATCCAGGGCCTGCCGCCGAACCTGCTCGCCATCCCGCCCGGCTGCGCCTTCCACCCCCGCTGCCCGCGCGCCCAGGACGTGTGCCGCACCGAGGAACCGCCGCTGTACGAGGTCTCCGAGGACCGGCGCAGCGCGTGCCACTTCTGGAAGGAGACCCTCCATGACACCACCGCCCCCTGAGCCGCCCGTGCGGGGGGCGACCGCGCCCGGGACGCCGCTGCTGGAAGTGCGCGGGCTCGTCAAGCACTACCCCCTTACCCGGGGCATCGTCCTCAAGAAGCAGATCGGCGCCGTCCGGGCGGTCGACGGCGTCGACTTCACCCTGGACCGGGGCGAGACGCTCGGCATCGTGGGCGAGTCCGGCTGCGGCAAGTCCACCGTCGCCAGGATGCTCGTCCACCTGGAGCGCCCCACGGCCGGGCGGATCCTCTACAAGGGCGAGGACATCACCAGGCTGTCCGGGCGCGCGCTGAAGGCGGTGCGCCGCAACATCCAGATGGTGTTCCAGGACCCGTACACGTCCCTGAACCCCCGGATGACCGTCGGCGACATCATCGGCGAGCCCTTCGACATCCATCCCGAGGTGGCCCCCAGGGGCGACCGGCGCCGCAGGGTGCGCGAGCTGCTCGACGTGGTGGGCCTCAACCCCGAGCACATCAACCGCTACCCGCACCAGTTCTCCGGCGGCCAGCGCCAGCGCATCGGCATCGCCCGCGGCCTGGCCCTGCGGCCCGAGATCATCGTGGCCGACGAGCCGGTGTCCGCCCTGGACGTGTCGGTGCAGGCCCAGGTGATCAACCTGCTGGCCCGGCTCCAGGACGAGTTCGACCTCTCCTACCTCTTCATCGCCCACGACCTGTCCGTCGTGCGGCACATCTCCGACCGGGTCGGCGTGATGTACCTCGGCAGGATCGTCGAGATCGGCACCGACACCGAGATCTACGACCACCCCACGCACCCGTACACCCAGGCCCTGCTGTCGGCCGTCCCCGTGCCCGACCCGGCGGCCCGGGACCGGCGCGACCGCATCCTGCTCACCGGTGACGTGCCGTCCCCCGCCGATCCGCCGTCCGGCTGCCGCTTCCGCACCCGCTGCTGGAAGGCGCGGGACAAGTGCGCCGCGGAGGTCCCGCCGCTGGCGGTCCCGGCGTGGCCGGCGCCGCTGCCGGGCCCGGCGCGGCACGACTCCGCGTGCCACTTCGCGGAGGAGAAGCCGGCCGCCGGGAGCCTGCCCGGCCGGCTCGCCGGACCGGTCCTCGATCCCGGGTGACGGACCGGCCGGGGCGCCGCCCGCTGCCCGCCTACGTCATCCCGAGGCTCCGCTTCAGGAAGTCCACCTGGAGCAGCAGCAGGTTCTCCGCCACCTGCTCCTGCGGCGTCATGTGCGTCACGCCCGTCAGCGGCAGCACCTCATGGGGCCGCCCCGCCGCCAGCAGCGCCGACGACAGCCGCAGCGTATGGGCCACCACCACGTTGTCGTCCGCCAGGCCGTGGACGAGCATCATCGGCCGCGCCGGCTCCTGCGGCTGCACCAGACCGTCGTCCCACACCAGCGAGTTCGCCTCGTACACCTCCGGTGCCTCCTGCGGCAGGCCGAGGTACCGCTCCATGTAGTGCGTGTCGTACAGCCGCTGGTCGGTCAGCGGCGCGCCCACCACCGCCGCGTGGAAGACGTCCGGCCGGCGCAACGCCGCCAGCCCGGCCAGGTAGCCGCCGAACGACCAGCCCCGGATCGCCACCCGGCCGAGGTCCAGCGGGAAGCGGTCCGCCAGCCCGTGCAGCGCCTCGACCTGGTCGTCCAGCGCCAGCGTCAGCCGGTCCCTGATCGCCTTCTCCCAGGCGGGTGAGCGGCCCGGCGCGCCCCGCCCGTCCGCCACGACCACCGCGAAGCCCTGCTCGGCGAACCACTGCGACGTCAGGTAGGCGTTGTGCGCGGCCACCACCCGCTGCCCGTGCGGCCCGCCGTACGGGTCCAGCAGCACCGGCAGCGGTCCGTCACCCTCCTCGTACGTGCTCGGCAGCAGCACGGCGCACGGGATGCGGTGCGGGCCCGACTCGGTGAGCGTCAGCCGGGGCGAGAGCACCGGGGTCTCGGCGTACGACGCGATCCCGGCCACCTGCCGGCCGTCCCGCAGCACGCGCACCTCCCACCCCGGCGAGGCGGGGCGCGCCGACGCGAGCACGGTGACCGCGCCGCACCGCACCGCCGTGTGGACACCCGGGCCTTCCGACAGTCTCTCGACGCCGAGTTCATTGACCCGGTACACATGAATCTCGCCAATTTCCGGGTCGCGGGCCTCCTCGCCCGCCGACGCCTGGACGAGGACGTCGTTGTCCCCGATGTCCAGAATCGCCCGCAGGTGCGTCGAGGCGCCGGTCAGAGTGCGGTCGCCCACCGCCAGCACCCGCGCCCCGCCCTCGTCCGCGATCCGCACCAGCCGCCCGTCCGGCGCCCAGGCCGGCGAACCGGCCAGCAGTTCCAGCCAGTCCGGATCCTCGTCCACGTGCACCGTCCGCGTCGTCCCGGACTCCGTGTCCACGGCCAGGTACAGCTGTGTGCGCTGGTCGCGGCTCTGCACCAGCAGGAGCGGCGCCCCGGCCGGCGACCAGTGCACCCGCGCCAGGTACGGGTAGCGCTCCCGGTCCCACCCGACCTCCGCGCGCGACCCGTCCAGACCCATCAGGAAGAGCCGCACCTCCGCGTTGGCCGTCCCGGCCGCCGGGTACGCCACCTCGGCCGGCGCGCGGTCCGGATGCGCCGGGTCCGGGATCCACCAGCGCCGCACGGCGCTGTCATCGGCCCGCGCGACCAGCAGCCGGTCCGACTCCGGCGCCCACCAGAAACCGCGCGAGCGGCCCATCTCCTCCGCCGCGACGAACTCCGCGAGCCCGTAGGTGACACCCGCCTCCTCCGGCTCCGCCAGCGCGCGGTCGCCCTCGCCCTCCGCACCGGTCACCCGCAGCGCGCCCTGCGCCACGTACGCGATGTGCCGCCCGTCCGGCGAGGGGCGCGGGTCGATCACCGGTCCGCGCGCGGGCAGTTCACGCGCCGTGCCGGCCCGCAGCTCCGCCGCGAACAGCCGCCCGGACAGCGCGAACGCCGCCAACTCCACGGCCGCGTCCACCGCGTAGGCCACGATGCCGCCCGCACCCTCCCGGCTGCGCTCGCGGCGCGCCCGCTCCTCCTCGGACAACTCCTCCTCGGCGCCGCCCAGCAGGGCCCCGGGGTCGGCGGCCGGGCGCTCGCGCACCTCGCCGTCGAGGTCGAGCACCCACAGGTGGTGCGCGCGCTGCGTGCCGCCGGGGGAGCGGAGGAAGACCACGCGCCGGCCGTCGGGCGAGACGGTGAACGCCCGGGGTGCGCCCAGTGAGTAGCGCTGGGTCCTGGCGTACTGGCGGGGGAACGAGAGCTGCTGCCTGGAGGTCATGCGTCCGAAACTAGCGGTCGTGCGCCCCCATGTGCTGCTGTGCACCGATCGATGCCTGGGAACGGATAGTTATGATCCGTAGCACCGGGTGGGTATGAACCATCCGGCACATGCTCGCTGCCCGGTCCGGACCGAATATGTATGGAGGTGAACCGCCGTGGCACTCTCGATTTCGGCGGTGGTGCTGCTGGCGATCGTCGTCTTCCTGCTGATCAAGAAGTCCGGCCTGAAGGGCGGGCACGCGGCGGTCTGCATGCTGCTCGGGTTCTACCTGGCCAGTTCCTCCATCGCCCCCACCATCAGCGAGCTGACCACCAACGTGGCCAGCATGATCGGTGGCATCAAGTTCTGAGGCCCCCGGACGGCTTCTCGGGGGTGCCCCGTCGGTCGGGCCGGGCCGGCGGGACACCGCCTAGGGTGTCCGTATGACGGAACTGCCCGCCCGTCGTCTGCTGCTGGTGCACGCGCACCCCGACGACGAGTCGATCAACAACGGCGCCACCATGGCCAAGTACGCGGCCGAGGGCGCCCAGGTCACCCTCGTGACCTGCACACGCGGCGAGGAGGGCGAGGTCATCCCGCCCGGCCTCGCCCACCTGGCACCCGACCGGGAGGACCGGCTCGGTCCCCATCGCGTCGGCGAACTGGCCGCCGCGATGAAGGAGCTGGGCGTCACCGACCACCGCTTCCTGGGCGGCCCGGGCCGCTTCCGCGACTCGGGCATGATGGGTGCCCCCCAGAACCACCGCGAGGGTGCCTTCTGGCACACGGAGGTGGACGAGGCCGCGCCGTACCTCGTCGAGGTGATCCGGTCCGTGCGGCCGCAGGTGCTCATCACCTACGACCCGGACGGCGGTTACGGCCACCCCGACCACATCCAGGCCCACCGGGTCGCCGTGCGCGCCGCCGAACTCGCCGCGGAGCGCGCCTACCGCAGAGACCTCGGCGACCCGTACGAGATCGCCAAGGTCTACTGGAACCGGGTGCCGCGCACGGTCGCCGAGGAGGGCTTCGCCCGCCTGCGGGCCGCGGGGGTCTTCGCGCGGTCCGCCGCGGTGGGGGACGTTCCCGGGGTCGTCGACGACGCGCTCGTCACGACCGAGATCGACGGCACCCCCTACGCCGAGCGGAAGGCGGCCGCGATGCGGGCGCACGCCACCCAGATCACCGTGGACGGTGCGTTCTTCGCCCTGTCGAACGAGCTCGGGCAGCCGCTCTTCACCACGGAGTACTACCAGTTGGCGCAGGGCCGTTCCGGCGCGCGGCCGGGCGAGCGCGAGCACGACCTCTTCGCGGGGGTGGCCTCGTGAGCGCCGCACGTGCCCTGTCGTACACCGGTCTGCTGGTGCTCGGGGCGGTGGTCGGTGCCGCGGGCTCGCTCGTCCAAAGCGGCTGGGTCCCGGGCGGGTTGCTGCTGGCGCTGGCGGGCACCGCGGGCCTGTTCTACGGCGGTCTGCGGCTCACCGGCACCACGGTCGGCGTGGGCGCGGCTGCGGCCGGCTGGCTCGTCGCGGTCGTGGTGCTCAGCCTCGGCCGCCCCGAGGGCGACGGCGTCTTCGCCGGCGGCATCGTCGAGCTGGTCTACCTGCTCGGCGGCATGGCTGTCGCTGTGATCTGCGCCACGGCGATCCGGACGCCCCCGCCGGGCGGTCCGCCGGGCCGGCGTGGCACCTGAGAACCGCCCTGGAGGTGCCCGTACCGCCCGGACTTCGGCCGGAATGACCGTTGCCGTTCCCCCGGGCACCGGGTACGTTCCGGCGGCGGCCAGTATGGTGGTGCGCGCCGCCGGGCGCCCGCGGGTGTGAGTGCGGGCGGCGGAGCCAACCGGGAGAACCTGCTTTGAGTCGTGAAACTGACAGTTCGTCCTCCGGCCCCCAGGGGCGCGGCGGAGCCGCGTACCCCTCCGGTACACCGCCGTACGGAACGCGCCAGTACCCGTCGCTGCACCCGACGCAGGACGCTCCGGAGGAGTCGGCCCGGGCCGCCGCGGAGCCGGACGAGCCCAGGACCGAGACCACACTGACCACGCGCATCCGGATCAACATCCCGGGTTCGCGGCCGATCCCGCCGGTCGTCATGCGCAAGCCGATGAACGGCGGCGGGACCACCGACACGGCGCCCGCGCCGGAGGAGGACGCGGCACCGTCCGCGCAGCCGGCGGCGGAGCCGGGCCGGCCCGAGCAGCCGGCGCCGGGCCGGCCGGCCGCGCAGTCCGCGCCGGGCGCGCAGTCCGGGCCGCCTGCGCAGGAGAAGCCGACGAGCGACTGGTTCGCCCCGCGCAAGCCGCCGGCGCCCGCGCCCTCCCCCGCCCCGGCCGCGCAGACGCCGCCCGCGCCCGCGGGCGCGGCGCCGCGTCCCCGCAGCTCGCTGGAGGACCTGGCGTCGATGGCGGACGCGCCCGGGTACGGAGCCGGCCCGGCCGCCCCCAGCGGGCCGACCACCGGACCGGCGACCGGCACCATGGGCGCCGTGCCGCGCATGTCGGACGACACCGCCGTACTGACCCCGCAGAAGCCGGCCCCCGAGCCGGGCCGCGGGCCCGGACCGGAGGGCAGGCCCGGCCCCGGGCCGGACAGGTCCGGGTACGAGCCCGGGTACGCGCAGGCCCCGGCCCGCACCCCGGCGCCCGGACGCGCCGTTCCGCCGCCGGGCGGGCACGTCTCCGGTGACACGCTCACCAGCGGCATCCCGGTGGTGCCCGCGGACCACCGGACGCCGTCCCCCTCGCCGTTCCCGGTGACGGGACCGGCCCAGGCCGCCGCGCACGGCGAGCACGAGCCGCTCGCCCCGTACCCGGCGGCGGACCGGCCGGAGCCCGCCCCCGCACCGGCCCCGGCCGCGCAGTCGGCGCCCGCCGCGAAGAAGAAGGGCCGCTCGAAGCTGGTCCTGCTCGGTGCCGCCGTGTTCGCCCTGGCGGGCGTGGCGTACGGCGCGGGCCTGCTGCTGAACCACTCCGAGGTCCCCAAGGGCACCACGGTCCTCGGTGTCGACGTCGGCGGCGGCACCAAGGAGGAGGCGGTCCAGAAGCTCGAGGCCGCCTTCGGCGAGCGCGCCTCCGAGCCGCTGCAGCTCTCCGTGGGCGGCAAGAAGGAGCAGCTGGCCCCGGACAAGGCCGGCCTGTCCCTGGACAGCCAGGAGACCGTCCGCGCGGCCGCGGGCAGCGACTACAACCCGGTGTCGGTGATCGGCTCCCTCTTCGGGGCCGAACGCGTCGCCCAGCCGGTGTTCCCGGTCGACGAGGAGAAGCTCGGGGTCGCCCTGGCGGACCTCGCGGGCACCTCCGGCTCGGCCACCGAGGGCACGATCAGGTTCGAGCCCAACCGGGCCGTCGCCGTCCCCGGCAAGGCGGGCCAGGCCCTCGACGTCGGGCGCTCGATGATCTCGGTCCGCGACGCGTACCGCGCGCACGTGGAGACCGGCCGCCAGAACGTGGTCGAACTGCCGGTCACCACCAAGCAGCCGACGATCACCGAGGCCGAACTGGACCGGGCGATGAAGGAGTTCGCCCAGCCCGCGATGTCCGGCCTGGTCACCATCAAGGCCGGCGGCAAGCAGATCCAGTTCGGCCCGGCCAGGTCGCTGCCGAAGATCCTGTCCATGAAGCCGGTCAACGGCCGCCTGGTCGAGGTCTACGACAGGAAAGCGATCGACGAACTGCTGGACGGCGTCTTCGACGGCGTCATGATCACCAAGGGCGACGGCCAAAAGCACCAGGTCTCGTCCGCCGACGTGGCGCACGCCCTGCAGTCGGCCCTGCTCGGCAAGACCCCCGCGGAGCGCACGGAGACGATCGAGCTCGACCCCCAGGGATAGCCCTGGGAACGGACGCTCTCCGGCCCCCGGCCGGCCCCGGACCACTCCGGGCGCCGGCCGGGGGCCTTCGCGTGTGCGCGGCCCGCCGGGGACGGCGCCGCCCTGCCCTTCTCGGCCCCCGGCCCCCGCTCGTCCCCGGCCCCCGGCCCACGGGCTCAGCGCAGGGCGCGCATGTCGGCGCCGTACTGCGTGCGGTAGTCCGGGACCACGATCCGCGAGGCCGGGGAGGACGCGCGGACCTGGTCGAGGAGCGGTTCCAGGAGCGCCGCGGGGTCGCGCCGGACCGGTGACGCCAGCGGCAGCTCGAAGTTGTCCCAGTGGACCGGGACCACCACCGGCGGCCGGCCCAGGGCGTGCATCAGGCGCGGGGCGTAGCGGTGCGTGGAGGTGCTGGAGGGCACCGCGACCATCGCGATGTCGGGGCGCAGCCCGTCGGCGGCGCGTTCGGCGAAGTCGCTCGCGCCCATCAGGAACACCGACGGGCCGCCGCCGACGGTCAGCTGGAAGGCGAGGGTGTCGCCCTCGGGGAGGTCGGCCACCGTCCTCGGCACCTCGGCCGGGGCGGCGTTCAGGGTGCGGGGGAAGAGGTACGCGTGGCGGGAGTTGCGGCTGTGCAGGCTCGCGACGACCTCGACCGTGCAGCCGTCGAAGTCCAGCACCTCACCGCCCTTGACCACCGAGATCTGCCGGGGATCCACCCCCAGCGCGCACAGCAGGTGGTACGTCGTCTCGGTGCCGACGACCCGCGCTCCCGTCGAACGGGCCAGGTACGGCACGTCGTTGAAGTGGTCCCAGTGGCTGTGGCTCACCAGGATCAGGGCGGGGCGGCCCGCGTGCCGGTCCACCAGGCCCTCGTCGGTGGTCAGTTCCGTGGAGTCGCTGAAGCCGCCGGGCGTGAAGAGGCCGGTCGGGAAGCGGGTGATGTAGGGGTCGAAGAGGATGGTGCGGCCGGCGGCGTCGATGCGCCAGCCGGACGTGCCCAGCCAGCGCCGCGACGCCGCGCCGGCCCGTACGGTCCGGGGCGCCGCCGCGGCCGGGGAGGAGCGGGCCGTGGCGGCGGCGGTGGCCGTGGCGGCGGCCGCGGCCGCGCCGCGCAGCATCGTGCGACGAGCGAAATCCGTGTGCGTCATGCGGTGCAGGCAAGCAGGCCGGACGGCGCGCCGTCCAAGACCAGGGCTGTCGCCGACCGATATCGGAACCGGTATCAGCCCAGCTCAGGAGCCGTACAACCCCGTGGCGGACGCGGTGATGCCCGCTGTGGCGGACCCGGTGCGCAGGGCCTCCACCGCCAACCGTGCCGCCCGTCCGATCGCCGCGTCCGTCGCCGTGCGCCCGGTGGTGAGGTCCGGTGTCCGGGCGAACACCGCGACCGCGTACCGGCCCCCGTCCGGGTAGGTCACCACCCCCGCCTCGATGTGCAGTCCCGGCAGCGTGCCGGTCTTCGCCGCCACCACCACGTCGTCGGGGAACCCGGACACCAGCCGGTGCCGGAACACCTGGCGCGCCATCAGCCCCCGGACGAACGAGCACGCTTCGGCGGGGCCCGCCTCATCGCGCCAGAGCAGGCTCAGCAGCCGGGTGATCTCGCGCGGGGTGCTCGCGTTCGTACGGGCGGGGTCCAGCACGCTCAGCCGGCTCACCTGCGCGGCGTCCAGCGTCGGGTAGACGGCCGCGAACTCCGCCTCGTCGCGCGCCCCCACCTCGGCGAGCATCGTCTCCAGCGACTGCCGCGGACCGCCGACGATCCGGGTGCGCGGCAGGCCGAGCTCCCCGGCGAGCAGCCGGAGCGTGTCCGGTCCGACCCGCTCCAGCAGCAGGTCGGCCGCGGTGTTGTCGCTCACCGACAGGGCGAAGAACGCCAGGTCGCGCAGCGACAGTTCGACGTCGTCCGCACAGCCCGCCGTGCCCCATCCGCCCAGCCGGTGCTCGGCGCGCACCAGCACCCGCTCCCGCGGATCGAGCTGCCCCGCCGCCACCTGCCGGGCGAACTCCAGCACCAGCAGCACCTTGAACACCGACGCGATGACGACCGGCTCGTCCGCGTCCAGGCCCAGGCCCGGTCCGCCGTCGCCCCCGCCGTCCGAGTCGTTCCCGCCGACCTCCACCGCGTGCAGACGTCCCTGCGCGCCCGCCGCGGTGAACTCCGCCCTCAGCCGCTCCCTCATCCCGCCACGGTATCCGCGGGGGCGGCCGCGTCCCGCCGCGCGGCCGGCTCGTAGAGTCGGCCCGTGGATCTCTTGCGCCACCTGCGCCTCTTCGTCGTCGTGGCGGAGGAGCTGCACTTCAGTCGCGCCGCCGACCTGCTCGGCATGGCCCAGCCCCCGCTCAGCCAGGCCGTGCGCCGGCTGGAGAAGGACCTCGGCACCGAGCTGTTCGACCGCTCGCGCCGCCAGGTGGAGCTCACGCCCGCCGGCGCGGTGCTGCTCGACGAGGCGCGCGAGCTGCTGGCCCGGGAGGAGCGCCTGCGGGTGCTCGTGCGGCGCGCCGCGGAGGGCGACCTCGGTACGCTCCGGGCCGGCGTACCGCCGGAGACGCCCGCCCCGGTGCTGCACGCGCTGCTCGCCGCCTGCGCGCGGCACGCGCCGGGGCTGCGCGTGGACCTCCAGGAGGTGACGACCGGCGAGCAGGTGCGGGCCCTCGCCGCGGGCGGGCTCGACGTCGGCCTGGTCCACCGGCCGGTGGACGTCACCGACCTGGCCACCGGGCCGGAGGTACGGCTGGAACTGGGCGTCGTCCTGCCCCGCACCTCGCCGCTCGCCCGCCTCCCCGAGGTGGCGCTCGCCGATCTGGCCGGGCACGACCTGGTGCTGTTCCCCCGGGCGACGGCTCCCGGCTGGTACGACGAGACCCTCGAAACCTGCCGGCGGGCGGGGTTCGAGCCCGGGCGGGTACGGCACGCCCGGAACCCGGAGTTCCTCATCGGTCTGGTGCTGGCCGGGTACGGGGTGGCCTTCGACCAGGGGCCGATCGCCCGCAAGGAGCCGCGCGTGGCGTGGCGTCCGCTGGCGGGACGGCCGCTCGTCCGGCGGGTGGCGCCGGTGTGGCCGGCGCGCGGCGGGCACCCGGCGGCCCGGCGCTTCGCGGAGCTCGCCGCACAGGTGCTGGCCCGCGACACGGCCGGCTCGGTCTTCCGCGGCGACACCGATGACGGTGGCGGTGACGGGGCCGGCGGCGGTGACGGGGCCGGTGGCGGTGCCGGTCGCGGCACGGACGCGCTGCCTCCGCGGCCCTGGTCGGTGGTGTACGGCTGATCGGGTTGGCTCTGCGGCCGGACCGCTTGGCCGCCGGGGCCAGGCGGTACGGGTGGCGACATGAGCGCTACGACCCGACCCCTCCGTATCCGTGCCGTCGCCGCCGTGTGCGCCCTCGCCGGCTCGGCGGCGCTGGTCACCGCCTGCGGGAACGACGAGGCGGCCCGGGCCGGGGCCGTCGCCGCCGCGCACGCGACGCCGAGCCCGCCGTTCACCCGGGACCAGGCCGACCGCAAGGCCCTCGTGCCGGCGGCCGAGGTCCCCTGGGACAAGGCCGCCGCCACGGCGCTCGCGGAGGTCCCACAGGGCCGGCTCGCCAGGATCGGGCTGGAGCGCGCGGGCACCGACCGGGAGACCGGGAGCCCGCGCCCCGGCACGCCGAACCCGTTCGACCCGAGCCCGGTCACCCCGACCCCCGGAAGCCCGAGCCCCGGCAGCCCCACCCCCGGCACGCCCGTGTGGACCGCCGGGGTCGCCACCCCCGACGGCACCGTCCGTACGGTCCTGGTGGACGCCGCCACCGGCCGGGCGGCGCAGTCGCGGATCGACCCCGACCAGGACGCCGACGACAAGCGGGAGCTCACCGCCCGGCTCGACCGGGCGAAGCAGACGCCCCAGCAGGCGGCCGGAACCGCCACCGGCAAGAAGAAGGGCACCGTCACCGCGGTCGAACTGGACGAGGACGACGCGGGCACCCTCATCTGGTCGGTCGACGTCGTCACCCCGGAGGACTGGTACAAGACCACGTTCGAGATCGACGCGGTCAGCGGCAAGATCCTGCGCGAGCACGTCGACCGCGACTGACGGGCCCCGCGGGGACCCGCCGGAACGGCGTCAGTTCAGCATCGCCCGGGCCGCCCGCGCCAGCTCCCGGACCTGCGCCGCCGCCACCGGCTCGACGGCGTCCACGACCTCCGCGTACGCGTCCATCTCCACCGCCCCCGTGAGGAAGTCGCCCCGCTGGATGAGCAGCTGGGCGCGCTCGTAGCGCAGCCGCGCCGGGTGCGCGGGCAGCAGCAGGGACAGGTCGACCGCCCACAGGGCGATGTGCGAGCACTCGGGACGGGCCGCGGCCCAGGCGCGGATGTTGTTCAGGATCCGCAGCACGATGTCGAGCGGGTCGGCGGGCCTCAGCATCGACGGCCGCAGCTGCTCCCCGGTCGCCCCCGCCACCAGCAGCTCCACGTCCGTGCCGGTCAGCGGCCGCCCCCGGTCGAACGGGTCCACCAGCACCTGCTCGTCCGGGTCTCCCGCCGGGTCGCCGAAACCGACGACGAAGTGGCCGGGCAGCGCCACCCCGTACACGGGCGCGCCCGCTCGGCGGGCGACCTCGATCCACACGACGGACAGCAGGATGGGCAGCCCCCGGCGCCGTCGCAGCACCTCGGGCAGCAGCGAGGACTCCAGCCGCTGGTAGTCGCCGGGCGTGCCGTGGAAGCCGCACCGCTCACCGAGCAGACCGGCGAGCGCGGCCGCCCAGGCGCGCGGGCTCTTCGGGCCGTACGGCACCAGGCCGGCCAGCCGGTCCAGCTCGATCTCCGCCGCGTCCATCCCCGCCTCGCCCAGCTCCGGGTCGGCCTCCGCGCCCACCAGCAGGCACAGCGAGGCGAGGTCGGGCCGCTCCTCGCGGGCCTCCTCGGCGAACCGGCGCCGCCACTCGGTCATGTGCTGCATACCGCTCACGTACCCGATCCGGGGGCGCGGAAGTGGTGGTAGAGGTGATGGAGTGCGAAACCCATCCCGTCGTACAGGGCGCGGGCGCCGCCGTTGTCCGCCTCCACCTGCAGCCACGCGGCGGACGCCCCCTCGTCGAGGGCGCGCCGCGCCAGCGCGGCCATGACCGCCGTGGCCAGCCCCTGGCGCCGGTACGCCGGGTCCACCTCGACCGCCATGAAGCCGGCCCACCGCCCGTCGACCACGCACCGCCCGATCGCGGCGGGGACCCGCCCGGTGCTCGGCACGGAGGCGAACCACACCGACGGCCCGCCGCCCAGCACCGCGCGCACCTCGGGACCGGGCCGCGCGGAGCGGTTGTACCGCCGCAGCCACGCCTCGTCGAAGGCGCGCGCCACGACCACGTCCCCGGCGTCGCGGTCCGCCACCGGCGCCAGCGCCCCGACCCGTACCTCCGCCGTCACCTCGCGCCGCCAGCCCCGCTCCTCCAGCGCCGCGCACAAGCGTTCCTGCGTGGCCTCGCCCCCGGTAGCCGTCTGGATGTACGCGGGCAGGCCCCGCTGTCCGTACCAGTCGCGCACCCGGGCGAGCGCCGCGTCCAGCGGCATGCCGGGATCGCCCAGCGGCAGCGCCGAGTTGGCCCGCCGGGTGAATCCCGTGCGGCGCCCGCCCGCCGGGCCGTGCGGGGTGCCCTCGTCGTCCGGCGCCGCCGCGACCGCGGCCCGCAGCGTCCACTGGCCGAGCGGCTCGCTCTCCACCGGCGGC
Source organism: Streptomyces sp. NPDC051310 (assembly GCF_044455245.1). Classification (NCBI taxonomy): domain Bacteria; kingdom Bacillati; phylum Actinomycetota; class Actinomycetes; order Kitasatosporales; family Streptomycetaceae; genus Streptomyces; species Streptomyces sp. NPDC051310. Next base: position 158,514 of record NZ_JBITEO010000005.1, on the reverse strand, counting down.
CAGGCCCGCGCCATCACGGGCGCCAGCTCCGCGAAGTCCGCGGCGGGCCCGCGCCGGCGGGCCGGGGCGGCGGGCACCACCTTGCCCGCGACCAGCGACGATTCCGGGATTCGGACGGACTCCCCGGTACGTCGTGTGATCAGCAGCACACCCTTGTCCCATGATGTGAGAACACCCACCGTGTCGGTGAACGTCCCACGCTCCGTCCCGGAGTCGCTCAACCGACGGACGGAGACGCGTTTGCCCACGTCGGAAGGCGTAATGCGGATCTCCAGGCGTCCGCCGGCAGCGAATTCCACAGCTCTCTCCGCCCCTCTTGTTCGGATCGTTACCAAGAACGGAGATACTAGGTGCGGGCATCGACGACGCCGCGCTCCCGCGCAAGCCAGAGCCCTACCAAGGAGGAACGACAGCGTGACCTACGTCATCGCACAGCCTTGTGTCGACGTGAAGGACAAGGCGTGCATCGAGGAGTGCCCCGTCGACTGCATCTACGAGGGCCAGCGGTCCTTGTACATCCACCCGGACGAATGCGTCGACTGTGGTGCTTGTGAGCCGGTCTGCCCGGTCGAGGCGATCTTCTACGAGGACGACACTCCCGAGGAGTGGAAGGACTACTACAAGGCGAACGTCGAGTTCTTCGACGACCTGGGTTCGCCGGGTGGTGCCTCGAAGCTCGGCCTGATCGAGCGCGACCACCCGTTCATCGCCGCGCTTCCGCCGCAGAACGGCTGACGGCGCGCCCTCGGTCCCGTACGGCCCCGCCGCTGTACGGGACCGACGCGTTTGCGTACCCGGCGCCCCGCCGCAGTAGAGAAAGAGAGCCCGCACCGTGTCCCCCGTCTCTTCGCGCCTGCCCGTCTTCCCCTGGGACAAGCTGGAGCCGTACAAGCGGACGGCCGCCGCGCACCCGGACGGGATCGTGGACCTGTCCGTCGGTACGCCGGTGGACCCGGTCCCCGAGCTGATCCGGCGTGCCCTGGTCGACGCGGCCGACTCGCCGGGCTATCCGACGGTGTGGGGCACCGCCGCGCTGCGTGACGCGCTCACCGGCTGGTGCGAACGGCGCCTGGGGGCGCGCGGGATCGCCCACACCGAGGTCCTGCCGGTGGTCGGGTCCAAGGAGCTGGTGGCCTGGCTGCCCACCCAGCTGGGCCTGGGCCCCGGGGACACGGTCGCCTACCCGCGCCTGGCCTACCCGACGTACGAGGTCGGGGCGCGGCTGTGCGGCGCGACCCCGGTCGTGTACGACGACCCCACCGAGCTGGACCCGGCCGGGCTGAAGCTGCTGTGGCTCAACTCGCCGTCCAACCCCACCGGCAAGGTCCTCCCCAAGGACGAGCTGATCCGGATCGTGGCCTGGGCGCGGGAGCACGGCGTGCTGGTCCTCAGCGACGAGTGCTACCTCGAACTGGGCTGGGAGGCGGACCCCGTCTCCGTCCTGCACCCCGAGGTCAGCGGCGGTTCGTACGAGGGGATCGTCGCCGTCCACTCGCTGTCCAAGCGCTCGAACCTGGCCGGCTACCGCGCCGCGTTCGTCGCGGGTGACGCGGCCGTGCTCGGCGAGCTGCTGCAGATCCGCAAGCACGGCGGCATGATGACGCCCGCGCCGGTGCAGGCGGCGACGGTCGCGGCGCTCGGCGACGACGCCCACGTGGCCGAGCAGCGGGCCCGGTACGCGGCGCGGCGCGCGGCGCTGCGGGCGGCGCTGGAGTCGCACGGCTTCCGCATCGAGCACAGCGAGGCGAGCCTGTACCTGTGGGCGACGCGCGACGAGCCGTGCTGGCGGACCGTCGCCGACCTGGCGGAGCTGGGGATCCTGGTGGCGCCGGGGGACTTCTACGGCGAGGCGGGGGAGCGGTTCGTACGGGTGGCGTTCACGGCCACCGACGAGCGGGTCGAGGCCGCGGTGAAGCGGCTGGGCTGAGCGGCCCGCCGGCCGACAGCGACGCGAAGGGCCCGGGAAGCACCTGCTTCCCGGGCCCTTCGCGTGTGCCGGTGCGCGCGGGTCAGCGGCCGAGCGCCGGCAGGGTCTTGCCGACCGGCAGCTGGTCGGCCGCCGGCAGCGGGACGCCGCCGAGGGCGTCGGCCGGGGCGGCGGCCGCGGCGCCGCCGACGAGGTCGCCGGCAGTGCCCGCGGCCTCACCCACGGCCTGCCGGGCGGTGGGGGAGGCGGTCGTCCCCGTGCTGGTGACGGTGTCGCCCACGGCGGGCACGGCCTGCGTCACCGCCCCGCCGCCGGCCTCACCGGCCAGGCCGGTGGCGCTGCGGGTGGCGCCGTCGACGGTCCCGGTCACCGCGGCGGTGTCGAGGCTGGACACGCCGGCGAGGTCGGGGGCCTTGGGCAGTTCCACGGCGCTTGCGGAGCCGGCCGCACCGACCACGGGAGCTGCGCCCGCTGCGATCAGCAGCGCGGCACGGGCGATCCGACGGGTCAGGGGGAGGGACATGGTGCTCCTTCGACGGGAGGGGTCGTTGTCTGTGGGCTGTGGTGCCTGTCCGACGATCGGACGCTGTGACAACCGCTCGGAGGCCCGGGAAGGTTGCGGTGACCCAAGGTAAAGAGTTGGTAATGCATCGCATTATCTGCTTCACGCAAAAACGGGCAAACAAGCCGTGGCGTTCGCCCGCGCGGCGCGGCGGGAGAACCGTCACTCCCCAGTGATCGCACGGGAAAGGGAACCGTCACGGAAAACCGGTTCGTGGCCGGTTGAAAGGGGACCTGAAGAGGCCGCGAAAAGCGGAGCGGCTCATTCGGAAGAGTGAATACCGGCGCTACTGTGCGACCCGGATCCGGACCTCGCCGGCGCGTGCCCGGCCCGGCTCGCGGGACTCCTCGGTCCGCCATCCCTCGGCCGACCGTTCGGCGCTCCACACGCGGCCCGCGTACGCCACCTCGGCGAGCCCGAGCGCGTCCGCCTGCGCCACCGCCCACTGCGCCAGCTCCCAGCCCCGCTGCGAGGCACCGCCCGTGCCCCCGCCCTGCGGGCCCGCCGACTCCACCGCCGCCGCCACCGGCACGGCGAGCTCCCGCGCGGCCGCGCCGGCGGCGGGCGCACCGCCCCGCGGCAGCACGTCCGCCCCGAACGACCGCACCAGCTCGGCGCGCACCTTCGCCGGATCGCCCGCCTTGCGGACACCGATACCCCAGGTGCAGGTCAGCGAGGCCGCGGAGCGGCCCGTCAGCGCCGCGGCGAGCAGCGCGGCGTCCGGCTCGTGCTTCGCGTACGCCTGCGGGTAACCGCTGCGCTGCACGCGCTGCGCGGCGACGGTCAGCGGCAGGCGGGAGTATCCGGGGACCTCGGCGAGGCGCTCGTAGAACCGGCTCGCGGAGAAGACCGGGTCGAGGATCTGCTCCTGGGTGCCCCAGCCCTGCGAGGGTCGCTGCTGGAACAGGCCGACGGAGTCGCGGTCGCCGTGCCGGATGTTGCGCAGGGCCGACTCCTGCAGGGCCGTCGCCAGCGCGATGGTCACCGCCCGCTCCGGCATCCCCCGGGTGGTGCCGACGGCCGAGATCGTGGCGGCGTTCGCCGCCTGCTCCGGAGTGAACCGGTAGGTGTTGCTCCCGCTGCCCACCGTGCAGCGCGGGGCGCCCTTGCCGCCCGTCACGTACTGCACGACCACGTACGCGATCAGCGCCAGCAGCACGGCGAGCGCGGTGACGATCCTGAGGCTGCGGGGTCGGCTGGACTCGGACACGCAGCCCACCGTACTGGAGGCCCGGGATAGGCTCGGCATCATGTCCGAGACCATGCCCGACCGCGTACTCGACCCCTCCGCCGACCCGGTGCTGGACCTGACCCTGGACGGTCCGGCACTGACCGCCGCACTCGTCGACTTCCCCTCGGTCAGCGGCACCGAGAAACCCCTCGCCGACGCCATCGAGCAGGCCCTGCGGGCCCTTCCGCACCTCACCGTCGACCGGTACGGCAACAACGTCGTCGCCCGGACGCGGCTGGGACGGGCCGAGCGGGTCGTGCTGGCGGGACACATCGACACCGTGCCGATCGCGGACAACGTCCCCTCCCGCCTCGACGGGAACGGGATCCTGTGGGGCTGCGGCACCTCGGACATGAAGTCGGGCGTCGCCGTCCAGCTGCGCATCGCCGCGACCGTGCCGGAGCCCAACCGCGACCTGACGTTCGTCTTCTACGACAACGAGGAGGTCGCCGCCCACCTGAACGGGCTCGGGCACGTGGCCGAGGCGCACCCCGAGTGGCTGGAGGGCGACTTCGCGGTGCTGCTGGAGCCGTCCGACGGCCAGGTCGAGGGCGGCTGCCAGGGCACCCTGCGGGTCCACCTGCGGACCAGGGGCGAGCGGGCCCACTCGGCGCGCAGCTGGATGGGGTCCAACGCCATCCACGCCGCCGCGCCGGTCCTCGCCCGGCTCGCCGCGTACGAACCGCGGCGCGCGGTGATCGACGGGCTGGAGTACCGGGAGGGGCTCAACGCCGTCGGCATCGAGGGCGGCGTCGCCACGAACGTCATCCCCGACGCCTGCACCGTCGTGGTCAACTTCCGCTACGCGCCCGACCGCTCCCCGGAGGAGGCCGAGGCGCACGTGCGGGAGGTCTTCGCGGACTGCGGCGTCGACGAGATCGTGGTGGACGACCACAGCGGCGCGGCCCTGCCCGGCCTGTCGCACCCGGCCGCGGCGGCCTTCATGGAGGCGGTGGGCGGCACCGCGCAGCCGAAGTTCGGCTGGACGGACGTGTCCCGGTTCAGCGCCCTCGGCGTGCCTGCGGTCAATTACGGCCCCGGCGACGCGCTCTACGCGCACAAGCGGGACGAGCACGTGGCCGTCGACCGGATCACCCACTGCGAACGGCGGCTGTACGACTGGCTCACTGCCTGACCACCGTAATTTCGCCATTCGTCATGCGCGTCGCCCTACCCTGAGCGGGAAACGATGTTCAGCGGAGGGAGCAGATCATGGGCAACCCCGAGGCCGAGGCCGAAGGACTGCGGGCGCTCGCGGAACAGCGGCTGGGGCCGGTGCTGCGGCGCCGGGAGCAGGTGCAGCCCGGCACCACCGATCAGCGGCTGCTGGACACGGCGGGCGACTCCGAGTGGGTGCACACCGACCCGTGGCGGGTGATGCGCATCCAGTCCGAGTTCGTGGAGGGCTTCGGCGCGCTCGCCGAACTGCCCAGCGCGATCAGCGTCTTCGGCTCGGCCCGCACCCCGGTCGGCACGCCGGAGTACGAGGCGGGCGTCAGGATCGGCAAGGCGCTGGTGGAGGCGGGCTTCGCGGTGATCACGGGCGGCGGCCCGGGTGCGATGGAGGCCGCGAACAAGGGCGCGCGGGAGGCCAAGGGCATCTCGGTGGGCCTGGGCATCGAGCTCCCCTTCGAACAGGGGCTGAACCCGCACGTCGACATCGGCGTCAACTTCCGCTACTTCTTCGTCCGCAAGACGATGTTCGTGAAGTACGCGCAGGGCTTCGTCGTCCTCCCGGGCGGCCTCGGCACGCTGGACGAGCTCTTCGAGGCCCTGACCCTCGTCCAGACGCGCAAGGTGACCCGCTTCCCGATCGTGCTCTTCGGTACGGAGTACTGGTCGGGCCTGGTCGACTGGCTGCGCAACACGGTCATCGCGCAGGGCAAGGCGTCGGAACGCGACCTGCTGCTCTTCCACGTGACGGACGACGTGGACGAGGCGGTCGCGCTCGTCACCAAGGAGACGGGCAGCGAGCACCCGCGCTGACCCTCCCGCCGCCGCGGGCGCGGGCACCGGCCCCCGCCCGCGGCGCGCCGCCGGGCGGACGGGCCGTCGCGGGCGGTGTCCGGGCCAGCCCCCGGCGGGCGACCGCCGGCGCGGCGCAGTGCCTAGGCCAGGCCCCGGCGGGCGACCGCCGGCGGGCGCCGGCCGGCGATGGACGCGACCATGTCGAGGACCTGCCTGGTCTCCGCCACCTCGTGCACGCGGTAGACCTGCGCGCCCAGCCACGCCGACACCGCCGTGGTCGCGAGCGTGCCGAGGACGCGCTCCTTGACGGGCTTGTCGAGCGTCTCGCCGACGAAGTCCTTGTTCGACAGCGACACCAGCACCGGCCAGCCGGTGGCCGTCATCTCGCCCAGACGGCGCGTCGCCTCCAGGCTGTGCCGGGTGTTCTTGCCGAAGTCGTGGCCGGGGTCGATGAGGATGGCGTCCCGCCGCACCCCGAGTTCCAGGGCCCGTTCCGCCAGACCCACCGTCACGCGCAGGATGTCGGCCATCACGTCGTCGTACTCGACCCGGTGCGGCCGGGTACGCGGCTCCGCGCCGCCCGCGTGCGTGCAGACCAGGCCCACGCCGTGGCGCGCGGCGACCTCCGCCAGCTTCGGGTCCACCCCGCCCCACGCGTCGTTCAGCAGGTCCGCGCCGGCCTCGCAGACCGCCTCGCCGACCTCGTGCCGCCAGGTGTCGACGCTGATCACCACGTCCGGGTGGCGCCGGCGCACCTCGGCGACGAAACCCACCGTGCGGCGGGCCTCCTCCTCGGCGGTCACCTCCTCGCCGGGGCCGGCCTTCACCCCGCCGATGTCGATGATGGCGGCGCCCTCCGCCACGGCCTGCTCGACCCGGGCGAGCGCCGGCTCGTCGCGGAACGTGGCGCCCCGGTCGTAGAAGGAATCCGGGGTCCGGTTCACGATCGCCATGATCACCGGCTCGTGCGCGTCGAATTCACGCTGTCCCAGGCGCAGCATCCCGTTGTCCTCCTCGCGTTCGGTCGCCTGCGACCTTAGCCGCCGGTGGCACATGGCACGATCGGGGCCAGACCGTTTTCCGCTTCCCGGGAGAGGCAGCCCTGTGTTCTGGTTCTTGATGATCGCGATGGTCGTGGTGATCGCCGCGGTCACCCTCGCGGTGGTCGGCGGCGGCGAGAGCGACGTCCTTCCCGAGGCGGCGCCCGAGCAGCTGGTGGACCCGCTGCCGCTGACCCGGCCGGTCGGCCGCGCCGACGTCGACGCGCTGCGGCTGCCGGTCGCCCCGCGCGGGTACCGGATGGCGGACGTGGACGACGTGCTCGGCCGGCTCGGCGCGGAGCTCGCCGAGCGGGACGCGCGGATCGCGGAGCTGGAGGCGGCGCTGGCCGGGGCGCAGGCGACGGCGGTGGGCGGGGCGGACCTGTTCGACAAGGAGCCGGACCGCCCGGCCGGCGAGGACGAGGACCGGGGGCGGGAGCAGTGACCGGGGAGGCCGTGCCCGGCCCGGACGGGAAACCGCGCTGCCCGTGGGGCGTGTCCACGCCGGACTACGTCGCGTACCACGACGAGGAGTGGGGCCGTCCCGTCCGCGGCGACGACGCGCTCTTCGAACGGCTCTGCCTGGAGGCGTTCCAGTCGGGCCTGTCTTGGATCACGATCCTGCGCCGCCGTGAAGGCTTCCGCCGCGCCTTCGCCGGCTTCCGCATCGCGCAGGTCGCCGCCTTCACCGACGCGGACCGCGAGCGGCTCCTCGCCGACGAGGGCATCATCCGCAACCGCGCCAAGATCGACGCGTGCCTCGCCAACGCGCGCGTCCTGGCGGACTGGGCCCCCGGCGAGCTGGACACGCTGATCTGGTCGCACGCCCCCGACCCGGCCGGCCGGCCGGTGCCCCGCACGATCGCCGATGTACCGGCCGTGACGGACGAGTCCACCGCGCTGTCGAAGGCCCTGAAGAAGCGGGGGCTGCGCTTCATCGGGCCCACGACGGCGTACGCGCTGATGCAGGCCTGCGGGCTGGTCGACGACCACCTCGCCGGCTGCGCCGCCCGCGGCGGGGCAGCCGTCTGAGTCCAGCCCGCCGGGACAGCCGTATGCGCTAGCGGCCCAGGTACGCCGGCTTCTCCTTGGCGAGGAAGGCCTGGACCGCGATGGTGTGGTCCTCCGACGCGCCCGCCTTCGTCTGGAGCTCGTCCTCCTTCGCCAGCGCCTCGTCGAGCGTGTGCGACGCGCCGTACGCGAGGGACTCCTTCAGCGCCGCGTACGCGACCGTCGGGCCCGCGGCCAGCGTGCGGGCGACCGCCTGCGCCTCCGCGGCCACGTCCGCCGCCGCGACCAGCTTGTTCGCGATGCCCAGCTCGTACGCCTCCTGCGCCTTGACGGAGCGCGGGAAGAGCAGCAGGTCCGCGGCGCGGCCCGGGCCGACCACGCGGGGCAGCGTCCAGGAGATGCCCGAGTCGGCGGTCAGCGCCACCCCGGCGAAGGAGGTGTTGAACGACGCCGTGTCGGCCACGACCCGGTAGTCGGCCGCCAGCGCGAAGCCGAAGCCGGCGCCCGCGGCCACCCCGTTCACCCCCGCCACCACCGGCTTCGCCATGCCGGTGATCGCCCGGACGATGGGGTTGTAGTGCTCCCGCACGGTGCTCATCGTCGCGCCCGAGCCGTCGGCCAGCAGCGAGATGTGCTCCTTGAGGTCCTGGCCCACGCAGAAGGCCCGGCCCGTCGCGGTCAGCAGCACCGCCCGCACCGCCGTGTCCTCGGCGGCCGCGTGCAGCGCGTCCCGCAGCGCCACCTTGGCCTCGATGTTCAGTGCGTTCATGGCCTCCGGCCGGTTGAGCGTGATCGTCGCGAGCCCGTCGCTCAGCTCGTACAGCACGGTGTCGGCCATGGCAGGTGGTCCCCTCGGTCGTTGACGGTGGTGTTCCGCCCAGCATGGCGGAGATCATCGTGTCCCGGCACGCCCCCGCATGTGACCTGCGTCAAAGAAACTCCGGGCCCGGTGCGAGCTGCGGCGGCGAAGTATCGCAGGCGGACCGCCGAAATATGCGGTTTTGCGAGAGCGCGTTGCGCAAGCGATGCCGTCCGATGTTGGTCATCGGGTCCCGCCATGCGGGATAATGACCTGGAAGCAATGTGTTCGATGCCGGTGATGCGTGCCCATGCCAGAGGGCCGTCGGCGACGATGAGCTGGTTTCAGGAAGGGGAACGAGCATGGCGGCCATGAAGCCGCGGACGGGCGACGGCCCGCTCGAGGTGACCAAGGAGGGGCGGGGCATCGTCATGCGCGTTCCGCTCGAAGGCGGCGGTCGACTTGTCGTCGAGCTGACCCCGGACGAGGCCGACGCGCTCGGCGACGCGCTGAAGAAGGTCGTCGGCTGAGCTGACGCGCACTGCCCACGGTTTTCCCCACAGCCCCGGAAACGGCTTCGGCCGGGCCGGGGCTGTGGTGCGTTCCGGCCCCGGGCCGGCCGCGCGGGACCGGCCGGAGGGCGGCGGCGGGTCAGCCCCGCCGGACCGCGCACAGCAGGCCGTCGCCCACCGGCAGCAGCGACGGCAGCAACTCCTGGCTCTCCCGTACGGTCCGCAGCAGCTCGCGCAGCCGCTGCACCTCGGCCGGCTGCGCCCCCGAGTCGACGGTGCGGCCGTCCGCGAAGACGCCCTCGAAGCAGACCAGCCCGCCGGGACGCAGCAGACGCAACGATTCAGCGAGGTACTCCAGGCACTCCGTACGGTCGCCGTCGCAGAAGACGAGGTCGTACCCGCCGTCCGCCAGCCGGGGCAGCACGTCCAGGGCCCGGCCCGGGATGAAGCGCGCCCGGTTGCCGGCGAAGCCCGCCGCCCGGAACGCCTGCCGGGCGAACTGCTGCCGGTCCGGCTCGGGGTCCACCGTCGTCAGGACGCCGTCCGGGCGCATGCCGTGCAGCAGGTAGATGCCGGACACCCCGGTCCCGGTCCCGATCTCCGCCACCGCCTTGGCGTCCGCCGTGGCCGCCAGCAGACGCAGCGCGGCGCCGGTGCCTGGCGACACCGAGGGCAGCCCTGCCTCCCGGGCCCGCTCACGGGCCCAGCGCAGCGCTTCGTCCTCGGCGACAAAGGCGTCGGCGAACGCCCAGCTCGTCTGCCGGTTGGCGGTAATGACCCTCTCCTGTCCCCGTAGTTGGCGCAACGGTGACTGTATCCGCTCGGGGCCGGGAACCCGCAGATGGGACTGTGCGTTGGGGGAGGCAGAGGGACCAAGACACGGGAGACGGTCCCAAATTCACGTAAAGATTCTTATCCGGAGCTAACGGGCGAGGTGGCTATGGTAGGGGCTCCACTGGACACCACCAGAGCCGACAGGGGAGGTGCGGCTGCGCCTGTGGATCGGAGAGGAGTGCTGCGGCGCTTCCTCAGGTCGGCGGGTGAGCCGAAATCCGTGACCGACACTGCTGACCGCCCCCACAGCCTTGCCGGCGTGGGAGGGACCCGAACCCGCACCTCCGACGACTCCGCACCCGCCACCGCGACCTTCGCCTCGGATGCGGAATCGCAGGCGTGGGCTCCCCCTTCCTGGGAGGAGATCGTCAGCACCCACAGCGGCCGCGTCTACCGCCTCGCGTACCGCCTGACCGGCAACCAGCACGACGCCGAGGACCTCACGCAGGAGGTCTTCGTCCGCGTCTTCCGCTCCCTGTCGACGTACACCCCGGGTACGTTCGAGGGCTGGCTGCACCGGATCACCACCAACCTCTTCCTGGACATGGTCCGCCGCAAGCAGCGGATCCGGTTCGACGCGCTCGGCGACGACGCGGCGGAGCGGCTGCCCAGCCGTGAGCCGTCCCCCCAGCAGGTCTTCCACGACACGCACTTCGACGCCGACGTCCAGCAGGCGCTGGACACCCTCGCGCCGGAGTTCCGTGCCGCGGTCGTGCTCTGCGACATCGAGGGACTGTCGTACGAGGAGATCGCCGCGACCCTCGGCGTGAAGCTCGGCACCGTCCGCAGCCGCATCCACCGCGGCCGCTCCCACCTGCGCAAGGCGCTCAAGCACCGGTCGCCCGAGGCGCGCGCCGAACAGCGCACGTTCGTGGCCGTCGGAGGGGAGGGCGGAACGGCGTGAGTGGCATCAGTCCGACCCCCGCCGAGCAGCACCTGGGCGACCGGCTCGCCGCGCTGGTCGACGGCGAGCTCGGTCACGACGCCCGTGAGCGCGTCCTCGCGCACCTGGCCACCTGTGCCAAGTGCAAGGCCGAGGCCGACGCCCAGCGCCGGGTGAAGAGCGTCTTCGCCCAGGCCGCCCCACCGCCGCCCTCCGAGGGGCTGCTCGCACGCCTCCAGGGGTTGCCCGGGGGTGCTCTCGACGGCGATGACGACGACGGCCGGGGGAGGGGCGGGCCCTTCGGGTCCAGACCCTTCGCCGACGGCGTCTTCGAGATGAGCGCCGACGGCTTCGTGCTGCCCGGCGGCCCCGGCTTCCGCATCCACGAGGTGGGGCGCCCGGCGGACCGCTCGCCGTGGCGCGGACGGCGGTTCGCCTTCGCCGCCGCCAGCGCGGTGTCGTTCGCGGCGATCGCCCTGGGCGGCGCGCTGCCGACGGCGGCCACGCCCGACGCCCGCGGCGAAGGCAGCAACAACGTCACCCCGCTGCGGACCCCCGGCCAGTCGGCGAACGCCGCGGCCGAGCGCCGCCGCGGCACCGGCGCCGGCAACGGCACCACCGCTCCGCTCCCCGCCGTTCGGGCCTCGCAGGGGCGGCAGTCGGGAGCCCACCCCTTTCTCCCGGCGGCGGCACTGAGCAACGCCGCCGCACCGCTGACGCCGCTGCTCCACCTCGCCCCCGCGCCGGGGCTGACGCCGGCGGCCACCGCCGGCGCCACCGCACCGGCCCCGTCGCCCGGCGTGCTGCCGCTGATCGCCCGGCGCTGACAGGACCCTGCGCAAGGCCGGCCGGACCTGGTTGAATCCATGCGCAGGGCGCCCGAGGGGGCGCGGACGGGTCAGCAGCGCGGTAGCGGGGAGCACATGAACGACGGGAAGCCCACCGGTTCTCAGCCCACATGGTGGAGCCGTCCGGCCCGCCCTGCCCGGGCGGCGGCCACCGCGCCCACGGTCCCGCACCCCGCGCCGCCGCTGTCCCTGACGAAGCCCGCGCCGGCCGGCGCTCCGGCGGAACCGCAGGCCCCGGCCGCGGCGGGTTCCGCGGAGCCCGTACCCCGCCCCACCGAGCCGGCACCCGCGGCCGCGGGCCCCGCGCCCGCCGCCCCGCCGCTGCACGCGCCCGACGAGTACCGCACGCCGCCCTACGGCGAGCCCGGGCCCTGGGCGCCCGCGCCGCCCGTGCAGCGGCCGGTCGCCACCCCGCCGCACGGCACCGCGGTGCCCGCCGCGCCCCCGGCGTACGGCACGCCGCAGCCCTCGCAGTGGATCCAGTACGACCCCTGGAGCAGCTCCGGCGGGCGGCCCCAGCCGCTGACGAGCGCCGGTGCGCCACCTGCCCGCACGGCCCCGCGCCGAGGAGCGTGGCTGGTCGGGGCGCTGCTGCTCGCCCTGCTCACCGGTGTGCTCGGCGGCGGCGTCGGCGCGTACATCGAGCGCAACGGCGGGCTCACCACCGTCGAACTGCCGCAGGCCGGCCGCGAGGACACCGGCCGCGCGCCCGACAGCGTGGCCGGGATCGCCGCCAGCGCCCTGCCCAGCGTCGTCACGCTCCACGTGAGCGGCGGCGGCGAGCAGGGCACCGGCACCGGCTTCGTCCTGGACGAGCGCGGCCACATCCTGACAAACAACCACGTGGTGGACCCCGCCGGTACCTCCGGCGACATCACCATCACCTTCAGCAGCGGCGAGACGGCCGCCGCCCGGCTCATCGGCAAGGACAGCGGGTACGACCTCGCCGTCGTCCAGGTCACCGGCGTGTCCAACCTCAAGCCGCTGCCGCTCGGCAACTCCGACAACGTCCGCGTCGGCGACCCCGTCGTGGCCATCGGCGCGCCCTTCGACCTCCAGAACACCGTGACCTCCGGCATCATCAGCGCCAAGGAGAGGCCCATCACCGCGGGCGGCCGGAAGGGCGACGGCAGCGACGTCAGCTATGTCGACGCGCTCCAGACCGACGCCCCGATCAACCCCGGCAACTCGGGCGGCCCGCTGGTCGACTCCCACGCCCGCGTCATCGGCATCAACAGCGCCATCCGCGCCGCCGACAGCGGTTCCGGCCCCGAGGGCGGACAGGCCGGGTCGATAGGGCTCGGCTTCGCCATCCCCATCAACCAGGGCAAGCGCGTCGCCGAGGAGCTGATCAACACCGGCAAGGCCACCCACCCGGTCATCGGGGTGAGCCTCGACATGAAGTACAGCGGCGACGGCGCCCGGGTGGGCGAGAAGGCCCAGGACGGCAGCGCCTCCGTCATCGCCGGCGGCCCCGCCGCCAAGGCGGGCGTCCGGCCCGGTGACGTCATCACCGAGGTCGACGGCCGGCGGGTGCACAGCGGTGAGGAGCTCATCGTCAAGATCCGCGCCCACCGCCCCGGCGACCGGCTGGAGCTGACCCTGCAGCGCGGCGGCAAGGAACTGACGAAGACGCTGACCCTGGGTTCGTCCACCGGTGACTGAACCGCCGCCCGGCGGTCATCGCCCGGTACCGTCCCGTCGGCCGGGCCAGGTACCGTGGAGCGGGCCCCGGGCCCTGGCAACCGGACCCCGAGAAGGAGCGGCAAGGTGTTCAACGACATAGGCGCATTCGAGCTCGTGGCGCTCGTGGTCCTTGCCGTGCTCATTTTCGGCCCGGACAAGCTGCCGAAGGTCATCCAGGACGCGGCCCGCTTCATCCGCAAGATCCGCGCGTTCTCGGAGAACGCGAAGCAGGACATCCGCAGCGAGCTCGGCCCCGAGTTCAAGGACTTCGACTTCGAGGACCTGAACCCCAAGACGTTCATCCGCAAGCAGCTCGCCGAGAACGAGGACCTCAGGGAGATCCGTACCGGCTTCGATCTCAAGAAGGAGATCAACGAGGTGGCCGGCGCGGTCAACGACCGCGGCGACTCCTCCGTCCCGGCGCCCGCCGGCGGCCCCGCGGGCGGACCGGACCTGCTGAAGAAGCGGGACCTGCCCGAGCAGGGCGAGCGTCCCCCGTTCGACGCCGACGCCACCTGACCGCAGGTCTTCCCGATCCGCGCCCCGCGAGGTGGCTAAGCTCTCCCTCTGTCCACGTATCGAGGAGGCGGCCGGACAGATGGAGACGACAAGTCGGGTAGGGGCGCAGGGTGCTGCGCCCGGTGCCAGATCCGCCGAGGGGGTGCCCAAGGCCCGGCGCACGGTCGACGGCTACCTGCGCGCGCCCTTCCCGTGGTACGGACTTGACGAGGCGTTCACCGGCCCGCGCTGGCTGATGCAGGTCGGCACCTCCGCGGACGGCACCGTCCAGCACGGTTCCACCGGCCACGGCGACGAGCCGGCGATACGGCCCGAGGCGATCGGCGCCCCCGCCGAGCGGGAGCGCTTCGCGGTCGTCGTCACGGTCGCCGCGAGCCCCGTACGGCGCAGCGGCGACGGCACGGGCGTGCTGGACGCCACCACGGTCTCCTCCGCCGCCTGGCTGGCCGGCTCGGGGCTCCTCGCGTACACCTGGCCGCCCCAGCTGGACCACACGCTGCGGGACGACTGGCTGGACCAGCAGACGGAGGCCGCCTTCGTGCTGGCCGACGACCTGAGCGGCCGGGACTGGACGACGCTGTCGCTGCCGGTCGACGGGGTGCCGATGCCGTTCCACTACCGCGAGTCCGAGTTCGGCTGGGTGCTGGCCGGCACGACCCGCGCGGGCGTCCACCTGGGCGCGTACGGGCGGGGCATGAGCGCGTACGGGCTGGGCTTCGCGGTCGTGCAGGACATCGCGGCGTACGCCTAGGCCCGCAGGGCCGGTCGCGGAAAGGGCCCGCACGCATGCCGTGCACGGCGAAGGGGCGGCCCGAGGGCCGCCCCTTCGCCGCGGGTGCGCTCAGAACTTGTTGCGCGGGGTGATGCCCAGCGACATGCCCGACAGACCGCGCTGGCGGCCGCCCAGCTTGCCCGCGATGGTGCGCAGCGCGGCGCCCGCCGGCGAGTCCGGGTCGCTCAGGACGACCGGCTTGCCCTCGTCGCCGCCCTCGCGCAGCCGCACGTCGATCGGGATCTGGCCCAGCACCGGCACGGTGGCGCCTGTGGTGCGGGTCAGGCCGTCGGCGACCTTCTGGCCCCCGCCGGTGCCGAAGACGTCGACCATCTCGTCGCAGTGCGGGCACGGCAGGCCCGACATGTTCTCGACGACGCCCACGATCTTCTGGTGGGTCTGCACGGCGATGGAGCCGGCGCGCTCGGCGACCTCGGCCGCCGCCTGCTGCGGTGTGGTGACGACCAGGATCTCGGCGTTGGGGACGAGCTGCGCGACGGAGATCGCGATGTCGCCGGTGCCCGGGGGCAGGTCGAGCAGCAGGACGTCCAGGTCGCCCCAGTACACGTCCGCGAGGAACTGCTGGAGCGCGCGGTGCAGCATCGGGCCGCGCCAGACCACCGGCGCGTTGCCGGGGGTGAACATGCCGATGGAGATGACCTTCACGCCGTTCGCCGACGGCGGCATGATCATGTTCTCGACCTGGGTGGGGCGGCCGTCCGCACCGAGCATGCGCGGCACGCTGTGCCCGTAGATGTCCGCGTCCACGACCCCGACCTTCAGCCCGTCGGCGGCCATCGCCGCGGCCAGGTTCACGGTCACGGAGGACTTGCCGACGCCGCCCTTGCCGGACGCCACCGCGTAGACGCGGGTCAGCGAGCCGGGCTTGGCGAACGGCACCTCGCGCTCGGCGGTGGTGCCGCGCAGCGCGGCCGCGAGCTCCTTGCGCTGCTCGTCGCTCATCACGTCGAGCGTGACGTCGACGCCGGTGACACCCTCGACCCGCGACACGGCCTCGCTCACGCGCGCGATGATCGTCTCGCGCATCGGACAGCCGGAGACCGTCAGATACACGGTGACGGCGACCGCGCCGTCCGCCCCGATCACCACCGACTTGACCATGCCGAGTTCGGTGATCGGCCGGTTGATCTCGGGGTCGTTCACCGTCGCCAGTGCTTCGCGCACCGCGTCTTCCGTAACCATATGGAGATGGTACGGCGCCGCACCCGGCCGCCGGAAAGCCTCTCAGCGGTCGGGTTCGTCACTTCCGCGCGCCGCCGGGTCCTGCCGTTCGGCGATCCCGCGGACCAGGTCCTCCAGCTCGGAGCGGATCCAGTCGCGCGTGGCGACCTCTCCGAGGCCCATGCGCAGTGCGGCGATCTCCCTGGTCAGGTACTCGGTGTCGGCGATCGAGCGCTCGTTCTGCTTGCGGTCCTGCTCCTGCGTGACCCGGTCCCGGTCGGCCTGCCGGTTCTGCGCGAGCAGGATCAGCGGAGCGGCGTACGACGCCTGCAGGGAGAGCATCAGCGTCAGGAAGATGAACGGGTACTCGTCGAACCGCAGCCGGTCGGGCGCGGAGACGTTCCACAGCACCCACACGATGACGACCGCGGTCATCCAGACGAGGAACCGGCCGGTCCCGATGAAGCGGGCGATCCGCTCCGACAGCCGCCCGAACGCCTCGGGGTCGTACTCCGGCAGCAGCCGCGGCCGCCGGATGCGCGGCTGGTCCAGCCGGATGCGGGGCGCCGGGCGCTCACCCTGCCGGTCGAGCGCCATGCGCGACCTCCCCGCCCGGCTCGTGCTCGAACTCGGTCTCCCGCCAGTCCTCGGGCAGCAGGTGGTCCAGGACGTCGTCGACGGTGACCGCGCCGAGCAGGGACCCGCTGTCGTCCACGACCGGGGCGGCCACCAGGTTGTAGGCGGCGAGGTAGCTCGTCACCGCGGGCAGCGGGGTGTCCGGGGTGAGCGGCGCCAGGTCGGTGTCCACGATCGCCGACACGAGGGTGAACGGCGGATCCCGCAGCAGCCGCTGGAAGTGCACCGTGCCCAGGAACTTCCCGGTCGGCGTCTCGTCCGGCGGCCGGCACACGTACACCTGCGCAGCGAGCGCGGGGGACAGGTCCTGCCGGCGCACGCGCGCGAGCGCGTCGGCGACGGTCGCGTCGGGGCGCAGCACGATCGGCTCCGTGGTCATCAGACCGCCCGCGGTGCGTTCCTCGTACGCCATGAGCCGGCGCACGTCGGCGGCGTCGTCGGGCCGCATCAGCGTCAGCAGCCGCTCCTTGTCCTCCTCGGGCAGCTCGGACAGCAGGTCGGCGGCGTCGTCCGGGTCCATCGCCTCCAGGACGTCCGCGGCCCGCTCCTCCTTGAGCTTGCCGAGGATCTCGACCTGGTCGTCCTCGGGCAGCTCCTCCAGCACGTCGGCGAGACGGTCGTCGTCGAGGGCGGCGGCGACCTCGGAGCGCCGCTTGGGGGAGAGGTGGTGCAGCACGTTGGCGAGGTCGGCCGCGCGCATCCGCTCGAAGGTGGCGACCAGGCTCTCCGCGCCCTGCCCGTGCTCCTCCAGCGAGAAGCCGGTGACGGCGGACCACTCGACGGTCAGCGTCTCGCCCTTGCGGCGCAGCGCCCCGCCGCCGCCCCGCCGGACGAAGACCTTGTCGATCTCCCATTCGCGGCGGGCCGGGAGCTGCTGGACGGAGACGTCCAGGACGGTCACCTCCGAGCCGTCCTCGACCAGCCGGACCCGGCGGTCGAGCAGCTCGCCGAGGACCAGGCGCTCGGTGGGGCGCTGCTCGAAGCGGCGCACGTTCAGCACCCCGGTGGTGATGACCTGGCCGGACTCGATGCCGGTCACCCGCGTCATGGGCAGGAAGATCCGGCGCCGGCCGATCACCTCGACGACCAGGCCCAGCAGGCGGGGCGGCCGGCGCCCGACGCGCAGCATCGCGACGAGGTCGCGGACGCGGCCGACCTGGTCGCCGTTGGGGTCGAAGACGAGGACGCCGGCGAGGTGCGAGACGAAGACGCGGGGTGCGCCTGCCACCATGCCGCACACCTCCTCGTCCGCCGGAAAACACAGGGTTCGTGCCGATTCAGGCTAGCCCGTCCTGGTGCGGGTCGCCCAGGCAGGGCGTCCGTCCGGCTCTCTGGCGAACGGCGCAGACGGCACGGGTACGCTGCGGTCTCACGATCTCCCACAGGCAGACGAGAGGCAGTGCGCAGGTGACCGCTCTCCCCCCGGCTTCGCGTGCCCGCCGGGCAGTCCGGGCATCCCTTCCCGTCGCACTCTGCGCCGGGCTGACCGCGGTGCTCACCGCGTGCGGTGAGGATCCGGACGAAGGGACCAACGGGGTGGGCAAGCTGTCCGCCACCGAGATCGAGGCCAAGGCGCAGGGCGCCGCGGACACCGCGAAGGCGGTACGGCTGTCCGGGACGCTCGTCAGCAAGGGCGGCACGTACAAGCTGAACATGCGGCTCAACGAGACCGGGGCGATCGGTTCGGTCGTCACCAGGACCAGCACGTTCGAGCTGCTGCGCGTCGGCGACGCCCTGTACCTGAAGGCCGACGCGGACTTCTGG
The DNA here is from genome assembly GCF_044455245.1 of Streptomyces sp. NPDC051310. Taxonomy (NCBI): domain Bacteria; kingdom Bacillati; phylum Actinomycetota; class Actinomycetes; order Kitasatosporales; family Streptomycetaceae; genus Streptomyces; species Streptomyces sp. NPDC051310. The sequence continues at coordinate 140,340 of NZ_JBITEO010000005.1, read as the reverse complement.
ACCCATGCGGAGAACGCCGGGGGCGACGAGCCCGCCGAGTCGGACCTGACGGCGGCGGACAAGCTCGACGACAAGTACGTCGTCGTCCCGCAGGACGACCCCTCCTACAAGCAGCTGCGCGGCTTCACCGAGAAGAACGTGCTGCTGGACGGCTTGCTGGAGCTCCACGGCGAGGTGGTCAAGGGCGACCGCGACAAGGTCGGCGGCATCCGCACGATCAAGGTCGCGGGCGGCGCACAGGGTGAGGGCGGCACGCTGGACGTCTCCCTGGAGGGCACCCCGTACCCCGTGCAGTTCGCCCGCGGCGGGGGTGCGGGCGTGGTGGTCCTGTCCGACTGGAACCAGGACTTCGCGCTGCGGGCCCCCGCGAAGGAGGAGACGGTCGACTACGGCCGCCAGCTCCCCCGCACCAGCGACTGACCCCGCCGCACCCGCGCCCGGAGCGCGTGGTCAGCGCTTGCGGCGCTTGAGGAGCAGGCGCGGGAGCGCCGCCGGGACGGGCCGGCGCGTGGTGACCGGGGTGGGCAGCGGGACCGCCGCCAGGGAGCCGTCCGGGTGGGCCGTCGTCACGCCCCGCGGGTCCAGCCGCAGCAGCCGGCACTCGCGCGCCCAGCGCTCCGTCATCGTCTCGGCGTCCGGGGCGTTCAGCCGCTTGCCCTTCAGCTCGTCGGCCGCGGCCTGCCACGCCTCCGAGCCGGGCGCCAGCTCGCTCACCGCGGCGGTCCAGGCGACGACCCGTCCGCCCTTGTCCTTGCTGCGCACGGTCACCTCGGCGGTGGCGCCGTCCATGAGCCCCGGCAGCGGCTGCTCGCCGGGACCGTCGCCCAGGACGTGCGCCGCGCCGTCGTGCCACACGTGCCACACAGCACGGGCCGGGCCCTCGCCCCGTACCCAGATGAGGCCGGACTTCTTGGTGGCCTCCTCGACGAGGGCCTGGTCGAGCAGCGTTTCCGAAGTCATGCCCGCAGCTTAGAACCTTCCGCGCTACAGCCAGCCGTTGCGCTTGAGGGTGCGGTGGATCGCGAAGCAGATGACCGAGATCCCGACCAGCACCAGCGGGTAGCCGTACTTCCAGCGCAGCTCCGGCATGTAGTCGAAATTCATGCCGTACACCCCGCACACCGCCGTCGGCACGGCGATGATCGCCGCCCACGAGGTGATCTTGCGCATGTCCTCGTTCTGCGCGACCGTCGCCTGCGCCAGGTTCGCCTGGAGGATCGAGTTCAGCAGCTCGTCGAAGCCGACGACCTGCTCCTGGACGCGGGCCAGGTGGTCGGCGACGTCCCGGAAGTACTTCTGGATGTCGGGGTCCACCAGCCGCATCGGCCGCTCGCTCAGCAGCTGCATCGGGCGCAGCAGCGGCGAGACCGCCCGCTTGAACTCCAGCACCTCGCGCTTGAGCTGGTAGATCCGTCCGGTGTCGGTGCCCCGGGTGGAGCCCTTCGTCGGCGGCGAGAAGACGTCGATCTCGATCTGGTCGATGTCGATCTCCACGGCGTCGGCCACCGCGATGTAGCCGTCCACCACGTGGTCGGCGATGGCGTGCAGCACGGCCGACGGGCCCTTCTCCAGGAGCTCCGGCTCGCCCTCCATGCGGTGCCGCAGGTTGCGCAGGGACCCCTGGCCGCCGTGCCGGACGGTGATCACGAAGTCCCGTCCGGTGAAGCACATCACCTCGCCGGTCTCCACGACCTCGCTGGTGGCGGTGAGCTCGGCGTGGTCCACGTAGTGGATCGTCTTGAAGACGGTGAACAGGGTGTCGTCGTACCGCTCCAGCTTCGGCCGCTGGTGGGCGTGGACCGCGTCCTCCACGGCGAGCGGGTGCAGCCCGAACTCGGCGGCGATACCGGCGAATTCGGCCTCCGTCGGCTCGTGCAGCCCGATCCACGCGAAGCCGCCGCCCTCGCGGACCTGCTGCATGGCCTCACGCGGCGTCAGACACGCCTCGTCCTTCAGGCGGCGGCCGTCGCGGTAGACGGCGCAGTCGACGACGGCGCTCGACGCCGAGGGGTCGCGGGTCGCGTCGTAGGAGTTGTACGCGTTGTACGGGGCGCCGGTGCGCTTGCGCAGCGAGGGGCGTACCGCTGCGCGCAGGTCACGGATCATCGACATGGCTGGCTCCTTCACGGAGAGGCCGTCGGCGAGGCGCGGAGATGCCGGCGCAGCCCGGAATGGGGACGTGTGACGGGAACACTCCCAGTGGAGCTCCGGGGGAGCGCACGTCCGCAAAGCGGGCGGCACCGCGGATCGCTCGCGGTGACGGCGTTCGCTACAGACAGGCAAAAACGGGTGCTCTTCCGTCGTGCGCGTCGCCATGTGCACGGAGCGGCGGGCGTGCCTCAGCTCACAGAGAAAGGCCGCGGACGGGAGAACGGTTGGTACTGCACGATCGACTTCGATCCACCGCAGCCCCACCTCCTCCGGCCGGTCCCCCGTGGGGGATGACGTGTCGTCGGGACTGGAACGCGTCCCCCAGCTGCTGCTGGGACGTGCCCGCAGACACGCATTCCCGACCAGCGGCCAAGACTATCAGCCGACTGAGGGTCAATCCCTTTCTTTGCCCATTCCATACGCGTCTTATGCTCGCTGGATGGAAGAAGTTCTTGCACTGGTCGAGGCCCGGCTGCGCACGGCCCTCGGCGAGCCCGACGCGCGTGCCGCGGTGACCTTCCTCGGCACGGACCGCATCGAAGTGCTCCGCTTCACCGAGGCCGATGTGGTGCGGTACGCCACGCTCGGCATGTCGGCCCAGCCGATGGCCGACCCCACGGCGGTGCTCGCCGACCCGGTCAAGGGCCCGCGCGCGGAGCTCGTCCTCACCGTGCGGGCGGGACTCGCCGACACCGACAAGGTGCTGCGCCCGCTCGCCGTCCTCGCCGCCTCGCCGCAGGTGGAGGGTGTGGTGGTGGCGCCGGGTGCGTCCCTGGACGTGGGTGAACCGCTGTGGCCGGGCGCGCCGTTCAGCTCCGTGCTGGTCGCGGAGTCCGGCGGGCTCGTCGAGGACCTGGAGCTGGACGCGCCGAGGGATCCGGTGCGGTTCCTGCCACTGCTGCCGATGACACCCAACGAGGCCGCGTGGAAGCGGGTTCACGGCGCGCAGGCGCTCCAGGAGCGGTGGCTGAACGCCGGTACGGACCTGCGCGATCCGCTGCGCAGGTCCGTAACCCTGGACTGAGCGGCACCCGTTGGCACCGCGCCGCCGCCGGCCGGCGCGGTGCCGGTCAGCCGCCGGCGGGCACCGGCTGCGGCCGCAGGTGCTCCTCCGCCGCACGGGTGAGCGAGCGCCGCCGTACGAGGACGACGAGCGCGCCGGTGAGGGCCGCGAGACCCGCGACCGCGAACGGCATGCGCACGTCGCTCCACTCCTCGATCCGCGGCGCGAGCCAGGGCGCCGCCGCGGCCGCGAACCAGCGCACGAAGTTGTACCCGGCGCTGGCGACCGGTCGCGGCGCGTCCGACACGCCGAGGGCCAGTTCGGTGAAGACGGTGTTGTTCATGCCGATGAAGGCGCCGGACAGGATCGTGCAGACGATCGCCGTGGTGCGGTCGCCGTACCCGAGGACGACGACGTCGGCGGCGAGCAGCATCAGTGAGGTCCCGAGCACCTTCAGCGACCCGAACCGCTCCTGCAGCCGCGGCGCGACCAGCACGGAGAACACGGCGAGCAGCACGCCCCAGGCGAAGAAGACCGCGCCGGACCGGTACGGCGTCATGTCCAGCACGAACGGCGTGAACGCCAGGACCGTGAAGAAGGCGTAGTTGTAGAAGAACGCGGCGGCCGCGGCCGAGGCGAGCCCGCCGTGGCCGAGCGCCTTCAGCGGGTCGAGCAGCGCCGTCCGGCGGGCGGGCCGGGGCTGCTCGGTCAGGAACGCGGCGATGCAGAGGAAGCCGACCGCCATCAGCGCGGCCGTGCCGAAGAAGGGGTAGCGCCAGCTGGCGTCCCCGAGCACGGCCCCGAGCAGCGGTCCGCAGGCCATGCCGAGGCCGAGCGCCGACTCGTACAGCAGGATCGCCGCCGCGCTCCCGCCGGCCGCCGCGCCGACGATCACGGCCAGCGAGGTGGAGACGAACAGGGCGTTGCCGAGCCCCCAGCCGGCCCGGAAGCCGACCAGCTCGCCGACCGAGCCGGACGTCCCGGACAGGGCGGCGAAGACGATCACGAGCGCGAGCCCGGCGAGGAGCGTGCGGCGGCCGCCGACACGGCTGGAGACGAACCCCGTGAGCAGCATCGCGACGGCGGTGATCAGGAAGTACGAGGTGAACAGCAGCGAGACCTGGCTCGGTGTGGCGTCGAGGCCCTGCGCGATCGACGGCAGGATCGGGTCGACGAGGCCGATGCCCATGAAGGCGACGACGGACGCGCCGGCGGTGGCCCAGACGGCCCGCGGCTGGCGCAGGATGCCGCGCGCCCCTTCGTCGAAGGGATCCTCTGAGCGCATGGGTGGTGTCCTTTCGCTCCGCATGATGGTTGCCGTATACACACAATAAATTAGCCAACCTAACGGATGCAAACTACATCTACTTGTGGGCGGTGAGGGGCGGCACACCGGAAGGGTGATCGTCCTTGACGCGGCGCCGGACGGGTAGGACCGTTGAACGCTATGAGGGGCGAACCCAGTTGCCCGAGGTGTGGAGGCCGGGTCCGGGCGCCCGGTCTCTTCTCCGACTCCTGGCAGTGCGCCGTGCACGGTCCCGTGCAGCCGCTGCAGCCCGTGCTCCCGCCCAGTGTGGAGGCGCTCGGCGTGGTCACGCGCCGGGCCCAGGTTCCCGTCTGGATGCCGTGGCCGCTCCCGCTCGACTGGCTCTTCACCGGTGTCACCTACGCGGGCGACGACCGCAGCGGCGGCCGTGCCACCGTCGTGGCCTGCTCGGGCCCGGCCCCGCTCGGCGGCACCGGTGAGCTGCTGCTCGTCGCCGAGGAGCTCGGCGTCGGCCTCGGGGCGCGGTACGCCGGGATCGACGGGCCCGACCCCGGGCCGCACATCTGCGGCGACAAGCCCCCGCAGGCCAAGGTCCACGCGGCCGGCCGCCCTACCCCCCTCTGGCATGTCACCGACGCACCCGACGACCGCGCCGTCTTCGCGGGCGAGGCGCGCGGCCTGTGGCTGTGGGCGATCGTCTGGCCGGAGCAGTCCGGGATGCTGCTCTACGACGAGCTCGTCCTGACGGACGTCCGCGAGGCCGGCGCGGAGGTCGAACTCCTGCCCTGCGGCGCGCTCACCCCCCGCCTCCTGAGCTGAGGCCGGGGGAGCGGGGCCGGGCGGGTCCCGGGCCGTCGCGGCGCGGCGGGCCGGTGGCCCGGCGGCGGTTATCCTGGAGCGTCCCCTGTCCGTCCCCGAGCCCCGGAGTCACGCGTGCGCATCGACCTGCACACCCACTCCACGGCTTCGGACGGGACGGACACCCCGGCCGAGCTCATGCGCTCCGCCGCCGCGGCCGGCCTGGACGTCGTCGCGCTGACGGACCACGACACCACCCGCGGCCACGCCGAGGCGGCCGCCGCACTCGCGGGTCTCGACCGCGCACTCACCCTCGTCACCGGCGCCGAGCTCTCCTGCCGGGTCGACGGCGTCGGCGTCCACATGCTCGCGTACCTCTTCGACCCGGACGAGCCCGAGCTGGCCCGTGAGCGGGAGCTCGTCCGCGACGACCGGGTGCCGCGTGCCCGGGCGATGGTGGGCAGGCTCCGGGAGCTGGGCGTGCCCGTCACGTGGGAGCGCGTCGCGGCCATCGCCGGGGACGGCTCCGTCGGGCGCCCGCACATAGCCGAGGCGCTCGTCGAGCTCGGCGTGGTGGCGAGCGTGTCCGACGCCTTCACGCCCGAGTGGCTCGCCGACGGCGGCCGGGCGTACGTCGAGAAGCACGAGCTGGACCCGTACACCGCGGTCCGCCTGGTCAAGGCGGCCGGCGGGGTCACCGTTCTCGCGCACCCGCTCGCCGTCAAGCGCGGGCGCACCGTGTCCGAGGGCGTCCTCGCGGAGCTCGCCGCGCACGGCCTCGACGGCATCGAGGTCGACCACATGGACCACGACGAACCCGCACGCGCGCGGCTGCGCGGCCTCGCCGCCGACCTCGGGCTGCTGACCACCGGCTCCAGCGACTACCACGGCAGCCGCAAGACCTGCCGGCTCGGCGAGTACACGACCGACCCGGAGATCTACGGCGAGATCACGCGCCGCGCCACCGGCGCGTTCCCGGTGCCGGGCACGGGCGGACGCCCGTAACGCAGGCAGCGCCGCCGCGGTGATGTCCGCGGCGCCCCGCGATCCGCCCTGCGCCCGCTCCTTCCCCCCTTTCTGTACGACCCTCTTCCGCAAGGCCCTCACTGTGTTCGACGCTGCCGTCTTCGGCTCCCTCTTCCTCACCCTTTTTGTCATCATGGATCCCCCCGGGATCACGCCGATCTTCCTCGCCCTGACCTCCGGCCGCCCCGGCAAGACCCAGCGCCGGATGGCCTGGCAGGCCGTCGCCGTCGCCTTCGGCGTGATCACCGTCTTCGGCATCCTGGGCCAGCAGATCCTGGACTACCTGCACGTCTCCGTACCCGCCCTGATGATCGCGGGCGGTCTGCTCCTGCTGCTCATCGCGCTCGACCTGCTCACCGGCAAGACGGACGAGCCCCAGCAGACGAAGGACGTCAACGTCGCCCTCGTACCGCTCGGCATGCCGCTGCTCGCCGGGCCGGGCGCCATCGTGTCCGTGATCCTGGCCGTGCAGCACGCCGACAGCGTCGGGCGGCAGGTCTCGGTGTGGTGCGCGATCGTCGCCATGCACGTGGTGCTGTGGCTGACCATGCGCTACTCGCTGGTGATCATCCGGGTGATCAAGGACGGCGGCGTGGTGCTGGTGACCCGGCTCGCCGGGATGATGCTGTCGGCGATCGCCGTGCAGCAGATCATCAACGGTGTGACGCAGACGATCCAGGCCGCCTGACACCCCGCGTGGCCCGCCGGCGCGGTGTCCCCGCGTACGGCCGCGCCCCCGCACGGACGTGTTCCGTGCGGGGGCGCGGTCGGTGTGCGGGTCACGCCCAGGCGCTTACGACGCCGTCGTGCCGGCCGGGCGGATGTAGATGCGCTGCCCGATCGCGGCAGCCTGCTGAACCATCCGGGTGACGGAGGCGGCGTCCACGACGGTGCTGTCCACGGCGTTGCCGTCGACATCGTCGAGTCGCATGATCTCAAAGCGCACGGGCTTCTCCCTTCGTCGTCCTACATACGGGTGCAACGACCTGCGCACCTTAAACATTCCCTACGCTAAGGAAAATTTTCGAGTGCCTAAGTACTGGCGGGCCGGGCCCCGCCGTCGGACAATGAAGCCGGTATGAACGCCCCCATGAACGCCGGTGTCCACGACCCGGAGACGCTGAGCGAGCTCGGTACCCGCCTGGAGCGCACCAATGAGCTCCTCCAGCGCATGCTGGCCGAGGTGGCGAAGACGCCCTCGACCCACGCCATCTTCGTCGACGCCGGTTACGTCTATGCTGCGGCCGGGTTGCTGGTGGCGGGCACCGAGGACCGGCGCGCCTTCGACCTCGACGCGGAGGGCCTGATCGAGGCCTTCATCGACAAGGCCCGCACGATCTTCGCCGACAGCCGGTTGCTGCGGGTGTACTGGTACGACGGCGCGCGGCGCCGCATCCACACCCCCGAACAGCAGGTCATCGCCGAGCTGCCGGACGTCAAGGTCCGGCTCGGCAACCTCAACGCCAACAACCAGCAGAAGGGCGTCGACTCCCTCATCCGCTCCGACCTGGAGTCACTCGCCCGGCACCGGGCGATCAGCGACGCGGCGCTGGTCGGCGGCGACGAGGACCTGGTCTCGGCGGTGGAGGCGGCGCAGGGCTACGGCGCGCGCGTCCACCTGTGGGGCATCGAGGCGGCGGACGGCCGCAACCAGGCGGAGCCGCTGCTCTGGGAGGTCGACAGCCGGCGCGTCTTCGACCTCGACTTCTGCCGGCCGTACGTCACCCGGCGACCGGTGACGACGTACGAGAACGAGGGCGAGCCGCCGCCCTCGCGCGACGAGGTACGCCTCCTCGGCGGCCAGATCGCGGCGGCGTGGCTGGCGGAGCGGGGGCCGGCGACGATGGCCGAGCTGCTTCCCGGCCACCCCTACCTCCCCGGCCCGGTGGACCAGGACCTGCTGATGGAGGCGGAGCGCCGGCTGAGCCGGTCCCTGCGCGGGCACGCCATTCTGCGGCGTGCCCTGCGGGACGGCTTCTGGCAGCAGCTTCAGTCGCGCTTCTGAGCCGCCTCGGGCGGTGTCCGCCCCTGCCCGTCCCAGAACGCGGCCACGGCCCGCGCCGTCTCCAGCGGCCGGTCGGTGTTCGGGGAGTGCTCCGCCCCGCCGATGACGGTGCGGTGCGCGCCGAGCCGTACGGCCATGGCGTCCAGCAGCGGAACGGGCCAGGTGTCGTCGCGCTCGCCGGACACCACGTGCAGGGGGAGCGGCGGGCGCACGGCGGCGAGCTCCTCCACCCGGTCCGGCTCCACGGTCAGCTGACGACCGGTCGCCAGGAGCTGGGCGGGCTGGTGGCGCAGCCAGCGCTGCCGCAGGTCCTCGCGGTCGCCGCGCGCGTCGTCGGCCTCCTCCGGGGGGTCGAGCGCGCGCATGGCGTCCCACACCTGCGCCATGTCCATCACCCGCAGGGCGTCGCTCAGCAGCTTGACCTTCTCCTGCTGGGCCGGCACCACCTCGGCGGGGCCCGAGGACATGAGGGTGAGCGAGGCGAAGGGCGCGGCGTCGAGGAGCACCGCGGCGCGGGCGATCTGCCCGCCGAGGGAGTGCCCGAGCAGGTGCACGGGCTTCCCGCCCTCCGCGACGGCCTCCGCCTGCGCGAGCACGTCCCGCGCCAACTCGCCCTGCGCGTACGCCTCTTCGTCCTCCGAGCCGTCGGTCTCGTACTGTCCCCGGCCGTCGACGGCGACGGTCCGGTACCCGGCGTCGGCGAGCGGCTGGAGCATCGCGATGAAGTCCTCCTTGCTGCCGGTGTACCCCGGCAGCAGCAGGGCGGTGCCCTTCACCGCGGCACCCTCACCGGGGCGGGCGTCGAGTACGGCGAACGCGCCGCGTGCGGTGCCGAGGCGGTACACGCGGGCGCAGGGCGGCGGAGTGAAGGTGGGCGGCCGGCTCATGCCCCGAGGCTACCGGTGGCACGCGTGCCCCGACCGGCGCGCCCCTCCTGCCCGCGCCGCCGGTGGACCGCGGGGTGCCGGGCACGGCGACGGCCCCCGCTCCTCGGGAGGAACGGGGGCCGTCGTGGCCGGGGGTCAGCTCTCGGGCCGGGCCGCCGCGGCCTTCGTCGTGCGGCGGCGGCGCGGCTTCGGCTCCGCCTCGGCGGCCTCGGGGGCCGGCTCGGCGGTCTTCCGCGTGCGGCGGCGCGGCGCGGGCGCCTCCGCCTCGGGCGCCAGGGCCGCCTCGGCGGCCGGAGCGGCTTCGGCGGGGGCCGCGGTGGCCTTCTTGCGCGTGCGGCGCGGCTTTGCCTCGGTCGCCTCGGCGGCCGGAGCGGCGACCTCGGCGGCCGGAGCGGCGACCTCGGCGGCCGGAGCGGCTTCGGCGGGGGCCGCGGTGGCCTTCTTGCGCGTGCGGCGCGGCTTTGCCTCGGTCGCCTCGGCGGCCGGAGCGGCGACCTCGGCGGCCGGAGCGGCTTCGGCGGGGGCCGCTGTGGCCTTCTTGCGCGTGCGGCGCGGCTTGGTCTCGGTCACCTCGGTCGCCTCGGCGGCCGGAGCGGCTGCCTCGGTGACCGGGGCCTCGGCGGCCGGAGCCGGGTCGGCCTTCTTGCGGGTGCGGCGGCGCGGCGTGGACGCCTCCTCCGCCACGGGCTCCGCGGCCACGGGCTCCGCGGCGACGGGCTCGACGGCGACGGGCTCCGCGACGACAGGCTCGGCCGTCACCGGCGTGGCGGTGGCCGTGGCCGACGCGGCGCCCGAGCGGGTGCGGCGACGGCGGCGGAGGGTGCGGGGTGCCGCCTCCGCCTCCGGGGCCTCCTCGACGGCAGGCGCCGCGGCGGCGGACGCCTCGACGGCCGACGGGTCCAGCGGGGCACCGCCCCGCGTGCGGCGGCGCTGGCGCGGGGTGCGCGTCCGCGCCGGGCGCTCCTCCTCCGTGCGCTCCGGACGGGACGGGCGCGAGGGACGCGACGAGCGGCCGCGGCCGCCGGTCTCGCCGAGGTCCTCGACCTCTTCCGCGTCCAGACCCGCGCGGGTCCGCTCGGCACGCGGCAGGACGCCCTTCGTGCCCTCCGGGATGTCCAGCTCCGCGTAGAGGTGCGGGGACGTCGAGTACGTCTCGACCGGGTCGTGGAAGTCCAGGCCCAGCGCCTTGTTGATCAGCTGCCAGCGCGGGATGTCGTCCCAGTCGACCAGCGTGACGGCGATGCCCTTCTTACCGGCGCGGCCCGTGCGGCCCACGCGGTGGAGGAAGGTCTTCTCGTCCTCGGGCGACTGGTAGTTGATCACGTGCGTGACGCCCTCGACGTCGATGCCGCGGGCGGCGACGTCGGTGCACACGAGGACGTCCACCTTGCCGTTGCGGAAGGCGCGCAGCGCCTGCTCGCGGGCGCCCTGGCCGAGGTCGCCGTGGACCGCGCCGGAGGCGAAACCGCGCCGCTCCAGCTGCTCGGCGATGTCGGCGGCCGTCCGCTTCGTACGGCAGAAGATCATCGCGAGCCCGCGGCCGTTGGCCTGCAGAATGCGCGAGACCATCTCGGGCTTGTCCATGGAGTGCGCGCGGTACACGTACTGCGCGATGTTCGCGACGGTCGCGCCCTCGTCGTCCGGCGCGGTGGCGCGGATGTGCGTGGGCTGCGACATGTAGCGGCGGGCCAGGCCGATGACCGCGCCCGGCATGGTCGCCGAGAACAGCATGGTCTGGCGCTTCGCCGGAAGCATGTTGATGATCTTCTCGACGTCGGGCAGGAAGCCCAGGTCGAGCATCTCGTCGGCCTCGTCGAGGACGAGGGCCTTGACCTTGGACAGGTCCAGCTTGCGCTGGCCCGCGAGGTCCAGGAGGCGGCCGGGGGTGCCGACGATCACGTCGACGCCCTTCTTCAGCGCCTCGACCTGGGGCTCGTACGCGCGGCCGCCGTAGATCGCGAGGACGCGGACGTTGCGGACCTTGCCGGCGGTGAGCAGGTCGTTGGTGACCTGGGTGCACAGCTCGCGGGTGGGGACGACCACGAGCGCCTGCGGGGCGTCGGTCAGCTGCCCGGGCGTGGCCCGGCCCGCCTCGACGTCCGCGGGGACGGTGACGCGCTCCAGCAGCGGCAGGCCGAAACCGAGGGTCTTGCCGGTGCCGGTCTTGGCCTGGCCGATGACGTCGGTGCCGGAGAGGGCGACCGGGAGGGTCATCTCCTGGATGGGGAACGGGGACGTGATGCCGACGGCTTCGAGGGCTTCGGCGGTCTCGGGAAGGATCCCGAGCTCTCGGAAAGTCGTAGTCAGGGTGCTGCCTCTTCTGTGAGACGCGGCATGAGGCGAACGCTGGGGGTCTTACCGTGCCGGTTACGGCCGGCCGCGGGCCGTGATGGCCGCTGCCGGGTGGCGCGGGACCACTGCCGTCGCTCGAGCGTCATACCGCTGAGGGCCCCTCATGTGTCGCGTGTGCGCACGGAGGGCTGTCGGGTCGGAGCCGATCGGGCCACCGACCGGGCATCCTCATTCATGAGATGGCCCACCGAGTATGTGTACGAACATCACTGAATACTCAGCAGGCGCAATACCACTGTACCCCGGATTCCCGCAGGCGTGTTGGGCCAATTCATAACGAGGGGCAGGTCACACTCCCCGGGGCTCCGCCGGCCGGGGGACGGGCTCGTCCTTACGGTGCGGGGCGAGCGGGCTATTGTGCGCTTCATGGAGACGCCTGACAACGCCACTGCCGCCGAAGAACCGACCGGGATCGCCGCCCTGGACTGGGCCGGCGCCTCCGCCGAGCCCCAGTACCGCGCGGCGGTCGTGGACCTGCTCGGCGCGCTCGCCTACGGGGAGCTGGCGGCCTTCGAGCGGCTCGCCGAGGACGCGAAGCTCGCGCCGACGCTCGCGGACAAGGCGGAGCTGGCGAAGATGGCGTCCGCCGAGTTCCACCACTTCGAGCGGCTCCGTGACCGCCTGCGGGCGATCGACGTCGACCCCACCGCCGCGATGGAGCCGTTCGCGAAGGCGCTGGACGACTTCCACCGCCAGACGGCGCCGTCCGACTGGCTGGAGGGCCTGGTCAAGGCGTACGTCGGCGACTCGATCGCCAGCGACTTCTACCGCGAGGTGGCCGCCCGGCTGGACTCGGACACGCGCGCCCTGGTCCTGGCGGTGCTGGACGACACCGGGCACGGCAACTTCGCCGTCGAGAAGGTGCGCGCCGCGATCGAGGCGGACCCGCGGGTGGGCGGCCGGCTCGCGCTGTGGGCACGCCGTCTGATGGGCGAGGCGCTGTCCCAGGCCCAGCGGGTGGTGGCGGAGCGCGACGCGCTGTCGACGATGCTGGTCGGCGGGGTCGCGGACGGCTTCGACCTGGCGGCGGTCGGCGAGATGTTCTCCCGTATCACCAAGGCGCACACCAAGCGCATGGCCGCGCTCGGCCTGGCGGCCTGACGGGCGGCGTGGCGGGGCGCACCGCGCCGCTACGCCGCGGCTGAGCGGCGCAGCCGCCCGCGCCCCGGGCGCAGCAGCAGCGACAGCAGTACCGCGTCCACCGCGAGGGCGCCCACCAGGGTGCCCAGCGCGTGGCCCGGGCCGAGGGCCCCGTGCGTGATCAGCGCGCCGAACAGGGCGCCGAGGGTGCCGGTGATCAGGACCGTGCGCCGTGGTGGAAGCCGGTCGGCCAGCCGCTGGAGGGCAGCCCAGGAGAGAGCGAGTCCGAGCAGGACGGAGCCGAGAGCTTCCAGGAGCACAGCTGATCACCTCGCGAAAGGGCGGGGCGGGCAAAACGGTCGTAGCCCGTACTACCCGATCAGCGTGCAAAACAACCCTGGCAGGCCGGCCCGGCGCACCGGCCCCCGGCCCGCGCACATGACGAAGGCCCGGCGGGACGCACCCGCCGGGCCTTCCTCCTGCGCTTCAGAGCGCGCCGAAACCCACCCGGCGCGTCGCCGGCTCGCCGATCTCCACGTAGGCGATCCGGTCCGCCGGCACCAGGACCTTGCGGCCCTTGTCGTCCGTCAGGCTCAGCAGCTGTGCCTTGCCCGCCAGCGCGTCGGCCACCGCGGCCTCGACGGCCTCGGCGGACTGCCCGCTCTCCAGAACGATCTCCCGGGGCGCGTGCTGCACGCCGATCTTGACCTCCACGGCTATGTCCCTCCGAACGGTCAGCCATGCGCGGTGAGCCGCGCCGTACCCCGCACACATTAGCCCGGCGAGGGGACGCCACAGGGCCCGGCGGTACACGCCAACAGCGAACACCCGGCCCCGGCGCACTCCGGCGCACTCCGGCGCACTCCGGCGCCGGACCGCGCCTCGCGCGGCGACGGGACTACGACGCGGACCGCACCTCGCGCCGTGCCGGGACCACCACGCCGGACCGCGCCCGGCGCCGTGCCGGGACCACCACGCCGGACCGCGCCCGGCGCCGCGACGGGACTACGACGCCGGGGACTCCGGCCCCTGCGGCTCGGCGCCGTGCAGCGGGAACCCGGCGATGCCCCGCCACGCCAGCGACGTCAGCAACTGCACCGCCTTGTCGCGCGGGATCGGGGACTCGCTCGACAGCCAGTACCGCGCGACCACCTGCGAGACGCCGCCCAGGCCCACCGCCAGGAGCATGGACTCGTCCTTGGACAGCCCGGTGTCCTCGGCGATCACGTCCGAGATCGCCTCGGCGCACTGCAGGCTGACCCGCTCGACGCGCTCGCGCACGGCCGGCTCGTTCGTCAGGTCCGACTCGAACACGAGCCGGAAGGCGCCGCCCTCGTCCTCGACGTACGCGAAGTACGCGTCCATCGTGGCGGCGACCCGCTGCTTGTTCTCGCTCGTCGAGGCCAGAGCCGTGCGGACCGCCTGCAGCAGCGACTCGCAGTGCTGGTCCAGCAGCGCCAGGTACAGCTCCAGCTTCCCGGGGAAGTGCTGATAGAGCACCGGCTTGCTGACGCCCGCGCGCTCGGCGATGTCGTCCATCGCGGCCGCGTGGTACCCCTGGGCGACGAAGACCTCCTGGGCCGCGCCCAGGAGCTGGTTGCGTCGGGCTCGGCGCGGCAGGCGTGTGCCCCTCGGGCGCGCCGCCTCTGTCTGCTCGATGGCTGTCACGCCGCCTCCCAAAATCGATCCGTGTGGCGCTGTGCGCCGCGCCCGCCATCGTACTTTTGGGTAACCCGGGTGTGCGCGTCGCGAACGCAGAATTTCACGTACCGGACGCCCGTGGTAGCTCCCCGGTAGGTGCATCTTCAATATTCAGGCGCGTCAAAGCGACAAACCGGTGAAGCGCCGGGTTCCGTCCGGCGGTCCGGTCCGGGCGGTCCGCCCCCTTAAGGGGGTCAGCGGTAGTCGTCCTCGTCCAGGTCCACCACGCGAGTCTGCTCCGCCGCATCGGCGGGGTTCGCGACGGCCGGGTCGATATGGGTCAGCGGGTCGTCCTCCCGTGGCCGCAGTTCGGTGTGCTGCTCCGCGGCGTCGGCCTCCGGTGTCTCCGCGCCGACCGCGCCGGCCGGTGCGGTCTCGTCGGCGGCCTCGTCGAAGGTCTCGAAGTCGGTCGGGTCGACGGTCATGGGCTCCCTTTCACGTGGGCGGGCGGGGGCCTGGGCGAAATGCCCTCTCTATGAGCCTAGGAGGTACCCATCCCCAGCGCTATACGATCTGTGACGGCGAACACATCAATCGCGGCGTGATCGTCTCGTAACATTGGCGCATGTCTTCGACCGAGCTGCCGGAAACCCTCGCCGCCGGCGCCATGGCGCCGCGGGTGAGCACCGTGCGGGTCGCGGAGGGCGAGCGGCTCCGCACCGTCGCGCTGCCCGGTCTGGCGCTGACCGTCCGCTCACGCCCAGGGAACCGCCCCGGGCTGGCGCCCGCGCTGTACGTGCACGGCCTGGGCGGCTCCTCGCAGAACTGGTCCGCGCTGATGCCGCTGCTCGCCGACCTCGTGGACGGCGAGGCGGTCGACCTGCCGGGCTTTGGCGACTCCCCGCCGCCCGACGACGGCAACTACTCCCTCACCGCGCACGCCCGGACCGTGATCCGGCTGCTCGACGCCGGCGGGCGCGGGCCCGTGCACCTCATCGGCAACTCGCTGGGCGGATCCGTCGCCACCCGGGTCGCCGCCGTCCGCCCCGACCTCGTGCGCACCCTCACGCTCGTCTCACCCGCGCTGCCCGAGCTGCGGCCCCAGCGGGGCGCCTGGCCCACCGCGCTGCTCGCGCTCCCGGGCGTCGCTCCCCTCTTCTCCCGGCTGACCCGCGACTGGACGGCCGAGCAGCGCGTCCGCGGCGTGATGTCCCTCTGTTACGGGGACCCGGGCCGTGTCACCGACGAGGGCCTGCGCAACGCGGTGGAGGAGATGGAGCGGCGCCTGGCGCTGCCGTACTTCTGGGACGCCATGGCCCGCTCGGCGCGCGGCATCGTCGACGCCTATACGGTGGGCGGGCAGCACAACCTGTGGCGGCAGGCGGAGCGCGTGCTCGCGCCGACGCTGCTGGTGTACGGCGGGCGCGACCAGCTCGTCTCGTACCGTATGGCCCGCAAGGCCGCCGCCTCGTTCCGCGACTCGCGGCTGCTGACGCTTCCGGACGCGGGCCACGTTGCGATGATGGAGTACCCCGAGACGGTCGCGCAGGCCGTACGGGAACTGATCGACGACAACGGCAACGACAACGACGACGGCAACGACGACAACGGCGGGAGCTGATCCGGGGCGTGGGACGACATCGTCGCAAGGGCCCCGCCGCGACGGCCGTGGGCGAGGCCACCGCCGCCCCCGCGGCACCGGCGGAGCGGCCGGGGCAGCCCGGCAGCGGCCGCCGCCGCAAGGGCGCCGGTCCGCCGGCCTCGCCGCCGGCGCCGACGGAGCACGACACTCCCCAGCACGGCACGCCGTACCCCGGCGAGCGGCAGACGGTGCGGGGCGGACACCCCGAGCACCAGGAAACCGGCCGCTACGGCGACTGGCGCGGCGCACCCCGTACGCCCGCGGCGGCGGGTGCCCGGACCGGCGTGGGAGCCGGGGCGCGGATACCGGGACCGCGCCGCGAGTACCTCGAGGCGTTCGGCGCGGCCCCGGCCGAGGACGCCCCGCACCGGGCCGCGGCCGCCCCCGGCCCGGGCCTCCGGGGCGATGGCGGGCCGCGGAGCGCCGACGAGGCCGTGGCCAAGGAGAAGAAGAACGGGAAGCCCGGCAAGGGCCTCACCTTCACCGGCATCGCGGCCGCCGCCGTCACCACGGTCCTCGCCGTCGTCGTGGCCGGGCAGGTCACCGACGTCGGCCCGGACCTCTCCGCCGGCCGGGCCGCGGGCCAGGCCGCCGAGCGGACCGGGGACGGCTCCGCGTCCCGCTCCGACGAGCGCGCCGTGCCGCCTCCCCAGGTGGCGCCGCCGGGCCCGCAGGCCCCGGCCGCCCCGGTGACGTACGAGCAGCTGATGGCCCGGCAGTTCCCGATGGACCCGGGGCTGAAGGGTGCCGGGGAGTTCGAGGCCGTGCCCGGCCTGGACCGGGCACCCGGCAAGGGCCGCAAGGTGCGCTACCGGGTCGACGTCGAGAAGGGCCTGGGACTCGACGCGAAGCTGTTCGCCGAGGCGGTCCAGAAGACCCTCAACGACGACCGCAGCTGGGCGCACGGCGGGGCGATGACCTTCGAGCGGATCTCGACCGGCGAACCGGAGTTCGTGGTCACGCTCGCCAGCCCCGGCACCACCGGCGTCTGGTGCGCCAAGTCCGGCCTGGACACGACGGTCGACAACGTCTCCTGCGACTCCGCCGCGACGGAGCGCGTGATGATCAACGCCTACCGGTGGGCGCAGGGCTCGGAGACGTTCGGCGCCAAGGCCATGCACGCCTACCGGCAGATGCTGATCAACCACGAGATCGGGCACCGGCTGGGCCACAACCACGTCACCTGCCGCACGCCGGGCGCGCTCGCGCCGGTCATGCAGCAGCAGACCAAGTCGCTCGAGGTCGACGGCATCAAGTGCCGCCCCAACCCGTGGGTCTTCCCCGGGGACTCCTGACCCCGGCCCCCGCCCGGGGAGGCGGGTCCTGACGGCCCGTGCCGGGCCCCTCCCGTAGCGCGACGAAACGCGTCGGGTACGGGAAAGTTACGTGCATTCACCCCTTCCGGTGGCGCGACGGACAACCGTCCATCGCGCCACCGGCATATCCGCTTACGTTCTTCCAGCCGCGAGCCGCCGGAACCAACGGCGGCCGGACACAAGGAAGATCGGGGGTGTAGCTCGTGCGGATCGGACTGCTCACCGAAGACGGCTATCCGTATGCGTCGGGTGAATCCAGGGTCTGGTGCGACCGGCTCGTACGCGGCCTCGCGCCGCACACGTTCGACGTCTACGCCCTCAGCCGCGGCGCCCACGACCGGGAAGGCGGCCGGCTCCCCCTCCCGCCGCAGGTCACCTCCGTGCGGACCGCGGCCCTCCGGGAGCCCGCGGACGACGGCCGCAGCCACGGACGGCGCGACCGCCGCCGGTTCGCCGCCCACGTCCGGCAGCTCGCCGCGGCGGTGTGCTCCGCCGACGAGGGCCCGGCCGCGCGCCACGCGTTCGCCGAGGCGCTGTACGGCCTGGCCGACCTCGCCCGCGAGCGCGGCGGGCTGTACGCGGCACTGCGCTCCGAGACCGCCGTGCGCGCCCTGGAGTCGGCGTGCCGCGCCCCCGGCGCACGCCGGAGCGTGCACGGCGCCACCGTGTCCGACCTCCTCGACGTCACGAGCCGGCTGGAGCGCGCCCTGCGCCCGCTCTCGCTCGACTGGTACGGCGAGCGGGACGGGCTCGGCGCGGCCGACCTCTGCCACGCCGCGTCGGGCGGCACGGCGGCCCTGCCGGGCCTGCTGGCCAAACGCTTCTTCGGGGTTCCCCTGCTGGTCACCGAGTACGGCGTGCAGCTGCGCGCCCACTACCTCGCCAGCCGCGGCAACCCTCCCGTGCGCACCCTGCTCGCGGCCTTCCACCGGCTCCTCGCCGCCGAGGTGTACCGGCAGGCCGCCGTCATCACCCCCGGCAACACGCACGCCCGCCGCTGGCAGGAGAAGTGCGGCGCCGATCCCGCCAGGCTGCGCACCGTCTACCCGGGCATGGACGCCGACCGCTTCGCCGCGGTGGGCGAGGCCGCGGACGGGGCCGGGAGCGCGGGCGACCCGCACACCCTGGTCTGGGTCGGCCGCGCCGAGCCCGCCAAGGATCTGGTCACGCTGGTGCACGCCTTCGCCGAGGTGCACGCGCAGGAACCCGCGGCGCGGCTGCGGGTGATCACCGCACCCGGACGCCGGCACGACGCGGCGGCGTACCTGGCCCACTGCGAGGAGCTGGCCGCGCGCCTCCTGCCCGCCGACCCCGCCGACCCGCCGGTGTCGTTCGAGACGCTCGGCACCCTGGCGGAGGCGTACGCCGCGGGCGGCGTGAGCGTGCTCTCCAGCGTGGTCGAAGGTTTTCCCGTCGGGCTCGTGGAAGCCATGCTCTGCGGCCGGGCGACCGTCTCCACCGACGTGGGCGCGGTCGTCGAGGTCATCGGCGGCACGGGACTGGTCGTACCCCCGCGCAATCCGCGGGCGCTCGCCGACGCCTGCCTGGCGCTGCTGCGCGACCCCGAGCGCCGGGCGCGCCTGGGCGCCGCCGCGCGTGCCCGGGCGCTCGAACTGTTCACCGTGGAGCAGAACCTGGCGGCCTTCCGCGGCATCTACCTGGAGCTGCTCTCGCAGGCCCCGGTGTGCCGCGACGCCGAGGCGGTGAACGCGGCCGGCGACCCGGTGCCCTTCGCCCACCCGGCCGAGGCGTTCCTCGCCGGCCACTGGACGTCCCGGCCCACGGGGCGCGGCACCACGCCGGCGTGGGCCGGGCATCCGGCGGACCGCACCCCCGCACGGCCGGTGGGAGCCCACGCGGGAGGCGGCCGTGGCTGACCCCGTCAGGGCCCTGCTCCAGCGGCACCGGACGCTGTGCGAGCGGGCCGTCGACCCACTGGAGATCGCCGCGGGCCTGGAGGCGTACGGCATCACCGACCGTACCGCCGCCCGCTTCCGGCACCGCGACGTCTTCTCGCTCGCGGAGGAGCTCTACGCACGCGTGCCGCACGACGGCGAGGGGCCGGACGGCGAACGCCGGGACGACGCGCGCCGGGACGGCGAGGGGCGGGACCGCGTGCCGCCCGGTGGGGCCGCGGCGCCGTCCGGTCCGCCCGGGCGGCCGTCCGGCACGCCGGCCGCGGCGGACGCCGTACGCGCGGTGTCCCCCGTGCCCCCGGCGGGGGAGGGGCGCGGGCAGCTGCTGCTCCCGCTGCTGCCCGGCCTCGTGTGCGTGACCGCCCTGGCGGGCGCGGCGGCGACGGACGGAACGCCGCGCGCCCTGGTCGCGTCGACGGGCGCCGTCGCCTTCGCCGCAGCGCTCTCCGCCTCCCTGCGGCGCGGACCGCTGCGGGCCCGCGGCCGCACGGCGCCCGCCCTGCGCGTAGGGACCGGCTTGCTGATCGCGTACGCCCTGTTCGGCGACGGCCTGCTGGCCGCGCTGATCGCCGGCGGGCCGGCCGAGCCGTGGCCCCCGGCGGTCGCGGCGCCGGTGGCGCTGGCGTTCGCGGTGGCCCCCGCCGCCTGGTGCGCCCGCTTCTTCGCCGTACGGGCGCGCCGCCGCCTCGCGGCCAGCCGTGGCCTGCACGACTTCGCCGCCGCCGCGCGTCCGCTGCTCGGCCTGACCACCGCCCTGTACACGGCGGCCCTGACGGCGCTGCTGCTGCTCGCCGGGCCGGCCCTGGAGGCCGCCGCACCCGGCGGGCCCGGCGACGCATGGGCCGCCGGGGGCGTCATGTCCGGCGTGGCCCTCGGGGTCCTGCTCTTCGCCGCCCGGCTGCTCACCGTCCACGGCTTCCCCGGGCCGGCCGCCACCGGACTGCTCGGCGCGTGCGCCGTCGAAGCGTTCGCCCTGGCCGCCGTGCTCGCCGGGCGGGTGCCCGGCTGCGCGTTCCTCGCCCGGCCCGTCGAGGCGGCCGTCACGGCCTGGGGGACCGGCGCCGTACCGGCGCTCGGCTGCGGAGCGGCGGCGCTCGCCCTGCTCGCGCGGGCCGCCGTCGTCCTCGCCCGGGCCTCCGCCCACGCGGCGCCCTGACACCCGGGATACCCGGCCGGTTCCGCCACCGGCCGGCGGCCGCCCGTGGGCCCAGGCCGCACGGACGCCGCACCCACAGCCCTCACCGGCACCACCACCTAGGAGAGAACAGAGATGACGTACCGAACCCCAGCAACGCCCGGTCGGCACGAAGGGACCGCGCGATGAGGGTGCTGCTGCTCGGTGCCAACGGGTTCCTCGGCCGTTTCGTCGCCGACCGGCTGCTCGCCGACCCGGCCGTGCACCTCACCGCGCTCGGGCGCGGCGACGACGCCGACGTGCGCTTCGACCTCGCCGGCGGCAGCCCGGGCGCGCTCACCCGCTTCCTGGACGCCGTCCACCCCGGGGTCGTCATCAACTGCGCCGGGACCACCCGCGGAGGAGCCCGGGAACTGACCCGGCACAACACCGTCGCCGTGGCCACCGTGTGCGAGGCGCTGCGCCGCAGCGGCTGCGGGGCGCGCCTGGTCCAGGTCGGCTGCGCCTCCGAGTACGGGCCGTCCCAGCCGGGTTCGTCCACCGCCGAGGACGCGGTCCCGCGCCCCGGAGGCCCGTACGGCGTGTCGAAGCTGGCCGCCTCCGAGCTGGTCCTCGGCTCCGGCCTCGACGCCGTCGTCCTGCGCGTCTTCTCGCCTGTCGGGCCCGGCACCCCGGCCGGCTCGCCGCTCGGCCGGCTCGCGGAGGCTATGCGCCGCGCGATGCAGTCCGGCGACGGGGAGCTGAAGCTGGGCGGCCTCGGCGTGCACCGCGACTTCGTCGACGTCCGGGACGTCGCCCGGGCCGTGCACGCCGCCTCCCTCTCCGCCGCGCAGGGCATCGTCAACATCGGCACGGGCCGCGCGGTGCGCCTCCGGGACGCCGCGGCCGTCCTCGCCAGAGTCGCGGGCTACGCGGGCGCCCTGCACGAGCTCGACACGCCGCCCGGCCGGCCGGTCCCCGGCGGCGGCCCCTCCCCGCTCGGCGGGCCCGCGCTCGCCGGACACGTCCTGGGAAGCCCCGCCATCGGCGCCCAGCGCGGAGAGAGCGTGCCGGAGGGGCCGGTCGGCGCGCCCCTGCCGTACCCCGACGGCTGCGGGAGCTGGCAGCAGGCGGACGTCCGCACCGCCCGCGACCGGCTCGGCTGGCGGCCCCGCATCAACCTGGAGGAGTCCCTCGCCGACATCTGGATGGAGGCCGCATGTCGCATCTGACCAGCACGGGCACGCGCCTGTCGGCGACCGGGGCGGCGGAGCTCGGCATCGGCATCCCCGGCTACGCCCACCCGCTGCTGGCGCCCACCGAATGGGGCGAGCTGACCCGTCCCGGCGCCCCGCTGCACTGGGCCGTCCTCAACGTCGCGGACGGCCCCGGGACCCGGCCCGACCCGCACTGCCTGGCAGCGGCGGGCCGGCTGCGCAACGCGGGCGTGAAGGTGCTCGGCCACCTCGACCTCGGGCACGGGTCCCGGCCCTTCGGCGACCTCGTCGGCGACGCGCAGCGGTTCGCCGACTGGTACCGCGTGGACGGCTTCCTGCTGGACCACTGCCCCTCGGGCGCGGCCGACCTCCCCGCCGTACGGCGCACCACGGCCACGCTGGATGTGGTCCTGGAGCATGCCGACGGCGGCCACCTGGTCCTGGGGCACGGGGTCCACCCGCACCCCGGCTACGCCGGCGTCGCCGACCAGATGGTGACCTTCCTCGGGTCCTGGGCCGACTACCGCTGGTCGCAGGTGGCGGAGTGGACCGCGGACCATCCGCCGGAGCGGTTCGTGCACCTCGTCCACGGGGTGCCCCGCACCCACCTCGACGAGGCGGTGCGCATCGCCCGGTGGCAGGGCGCCGGGACGATCTTCTTCACCGACCGCACCGGTGACCGGTCCGGCGACCGCGGGGGACGAACCGACCCTTTCGCGGCACTGCCCGGTTACTGGGACGAAATTGTCTCGCGTATCGGACCACGTGTCTCGGAATGAGAAGGGCCGTGGCACTGTTACGGAAGCAGAAACCGTACTGACTACCGACCAGCTGTATTGATGAGGTCTCCGTGTCGCTGCCACCCCTGGTCGAGCCGGCTGCCGAGCTCACCGTAGACGAGGTCCGCAGGTACTCCCGCCACCTGATCATCCCGGACGTCGGGATGGACGGGCAGAAGCGGCTGAAGAACGCCAAGGTGCTCTGTGTGGGCGCGGGCGGCCTCGGCTCCCCCGCGCTGATGTACCTGGCCGCGGCCGGCGTGGGGACGCTCGGCATCGTGGAGTTCGACGAGGTCGACGAGTCGAACCTGCAGCGCCAGATCATCCACAGCCAGTCCGACATCGGCCGCTCGAAGGCCGCGTCGGCGCGGGACAGCGTCCTCGGCATCAACCCGTACGTGAACGTGATCCTCCACGAAGAGCGGCTCGAGGCCGACAACGTGATGGACATCTTCAGCCAGTACGACCTGATCGTCGACGGTACGGACAACTTCGCCACGCGGTACCTCGTCAACGACGCGTGCGTCCTGCTGAACAAGCCGTACGTCTGGGGCTCGATCTACCGCTTCGACGGCCAGGCGTCGGTCTTCTGGTCCGAGTACGGCCCCTGCTACCGCTGCCTCTACCCGGAGCCCCCGCCGCCGGGCATGGTCCC
Source organism: Streptomyces sp. NPDC051310 (assembly GCF_044455245.1). Taxonomy (NCBI): domain Bacteria; kingdom Bacillati; phylum Actinomycetota; class Actinomycetes; order Kitasatosporales; family Streptomycetaceae; genus Streptomyces; species Streptomyces sp. NPDC051310. Next base: position 117,491 of record NZ_JBITEO010000005.1, on the reverse strand, counting down.
CTCCTGCGCCGAGGGCGGCGTGCTGGGCGTGCTGTGCGCGTCCATCGGTTCCATCCAGGTCACCGAGGCGATCAAGGTCCTGGCAGGCGTGGGCGAGCCGCTGGTCGGCCGCCTGATGATCTACGACGCCCTGGAGATGCAGTACCGCCAGGTCAAGGTCCGCAAGGACCCGGACTGCGCGGTCTGCGGCGAGAACCCGACCGTCACCGAGCTCATCGACTACGAGGCCTTCTGCGGCGTCGTGTCCGAGGAGGCCCAGGAGGCGGCGCTGGGCGCGACGATCACTCCCAAGCAGCTCAAGGAGTGGATCGACGAGGGCGAGAAGATCGACATCATCGACGTCCGCGAGCCGAACGAGTACGAGATCGTCTCCATCCCGGGCGCCCGCCTGATCCCGAAGAACGAGTTCCTGATGGGCAACGCCCTCCAGGACCTGCCGCAGGACAAGCGGATCGTCCTGCATTGCAAGACGGGTGTCCGCAGTGCGGAAGTCCTGGCGGTGCTGAAGTCCGCCGGCTTCTCGGACGCGGTGCACGTCGGCGGCGGCGTCATCGGCTGGGTCAACCAGATCGAGCCGCAGAAGCCGGTCTACTAGACGAGGTCTCCGTACGGGCTCGTCCCGTACGGTGCGCCGCTCGACGGGCGCCGATCGACGGTGCGGGGGCCGGGCCCGGTGAGGTCCGGCCCTTCGCCGTGCGCCCGGGTCGCCCACGCCGGGTCGTGCGCCGGCCGTGCGGCGGGTCGCCCGCCGAGTCGTGTGCCGGCTCGTGTGTCGGTGTCGCCCGCCGGCCGTGTGCCGGGGCTCAGGAGGAGCAGGTCGTGCCCCCGGCCGGCACCTTGCCCTCCAGCAGGTAGTCGTCGACCGTGCGGGTCACGCACGCCGACGTGCCGTACGCCCCGTGCCCCTCGCCCTTGTTGGTGACCAGGACGCCGACGCCCTTGCCGAGCGCGTCCGCCATCCGCTGCGCGCCCTCGTACGGCGTGGCCGAGTCCCCGGTGGTCCCCACGACCAGGATCGGAGCGGCACCCGGGGCGCCGGCGTCCCACGCGGCCGCCTCGCCCTCCACCGGCCAGGACGCACACCAGGCGGCCGTGTCCCACGCCAGGAACGGGCCGAACACCGGGGATATCCGCCGCAGCTCGGGCACCAGCGCCTCGGCGTCGGCGACCGTGGGCCGCTCGCTGCTGTCCGCGCAGGAGATCGCCCGCTGCGAGTGGTGCTCGGTGCCGTAGTGGCCGCTGTCGTCGCGGTTGTTGTACATGTCCGCCAGCCGCAGCAGCGTGTCGCCGGTGCGCTGCTCCTCCGCCTCGTCGAGGGCCTGGGTGAGGAGCGGCCACATGCTCTGCGAGTACAGCGTCTGGACGACACCGGTGACGGCCAGGCTCTCCGTGACCTTCCGGCCGCTGCTGGAGGGCAGCGGTTCGCGGTCGAGCCGCTGCAGCAGCCGGGCCACGCGCGCGGTGCCCGCCGCGGGGTCCTCGCCCCTGCTGCGGAAGTAGTTGTTCAGCGCCCGCTGGAAGCCGGTGGTCTGGTTGCGGGCGTGGCCCGCCGTGTCGGTCGTCGGGTCCACCACCGCGTCCAGGACCGCCCGCCCCACGTTCCCGGGGAACAGGTGGGCGTAGGTGGCGCCCAGCTGCGTGCCGTAGGAGAAGCCCAGGTAGTGCAGCTTCTCGTCGCCCAGCACGTGCCGGATCAGATCCAGGTCGCGGGCCGTGTTGCTCGTCGTGACGTGCGCGATGAGCTTGCCCGCGCGCGTGGCGCAGCCGGCCCCGAAGGCGGCGCCGTCCCGGATGAACGCCGTCTCCTCGGCCGGGGTGTCCGGCGTGAGGTCGACGCTCCGCTCGGCGGCCGCCTGCTCCTCGTCGTCCCGGCACACGACACCGGCGCTGCGCCCGACACCGCGCGGGTCGAACCCGACCAGGTCGTACCGGGCGTTGAGGGCGTGGTACTCGTCGCCCGTGCGGGGCAGTATGCCGACGCCGGAAGCGCCGGGACCGCCGAAGTTGAACAGCAAGGAGCCGATCCGGCGGTCCTCCTCCCGCGCCTCCTTGCGGATCAGCGCGATGGAGATCGTCCCGCCGCCCGGGTTCCCGTAGTCCAGCGGCACCTTCACCGCCGCACAACGCCACCCGGCACCGGGCTCCTCCCCGCCCCCGGGCGCCTCGCAGCCGCGCCACCGCGGTTTCTGGCCGGTGAGCGCGGCGGGCAGCGCGGAAGCCGGGGACCCCGGAGCCGTACGGGCCGGCGGGCCGCTGCGGCCGTCGCCACCGGCACGGTCGCCGCTGTCGCCGCCGTCACAGCCCGCGACCGGCCCGGCGAGCAGCACCGCGGCCGCCGCCCAGGCCCCCGCCCGTACCCGTATGGACATGTGTCCCCCCAGCATCCGTACCGGCTCGCCACCCTAGCGGGCGGCACCGACAACGGCGCGGGCGCTACGGGCCGCACGGGCCGCACGGGCCGACGGCAGCCGGGGCGGGCCCGTCGGCTGTGCGGGCGCTCAGGGCAGCGCGGATGCTACGGGCAGACCGTGCCCGGCGCGGGGACCTTGTTGCGGAGGAGGTACGCGTCGACCGCGCGCCGCACGCACGCGTCGCCGCCGTTGTACGCGCCGTGGCCCTCGCCCCGGTACGTCAGCTCCACACCGACGCCCTTGCCCAGCGCCTCCACCATCTTCCGGGCGCCCGCGTACGGCGTCGCGGGGTCGCCGGTGTTGCCGATGACGACGATGGGCGCCGCGCCCGGGGCGCTCACGTCGGGATGGTCCCAGGCGCCGGGCACCGGCCACTGCGAGCAGCCGATCAGACCCCAGCCGAGGAAGTCACCGAAGACCGGGGACGCCTCGCGGAACTCGGGCAGCTTCGCCTTGGCCTGCGCCGGCGTGTACCGCTGCTTGTCGTCCACGCAGTTGATGGCCGCGTTCGCCGCCTGCAGATTGCTGTAGGTGCCGTTCTGGTCGCGGCCGTTCATCGAGTCCGACAGGGCCAGCAGCAGCCCGCCCTGGCCGCCGTCCGCCTCGTCCAGACCCTGCTCCAGGTACGGCCAGTACTCCTTGGAGTACAGGGCCTGCGCGATGCCGTTGGTGGCCTGCGACTGGGTGAGCTTGCGGTCGCCGAGGCCGGTGATCGGCCGTTTGTCGAGCTCGGCCAGCAGCCCGATCACGAACTGCTCGATCTCCTGGACGGTGCTGCCCGGCAGCTTGCACGCGTCGCCGCGCTTCACGCAGTCCGCGGCGAAGTTCCGCAGCGCCAGCTGGAAGCCGCGGGCCTGGGCGAGCGAGCCCTGCTCGGGGGTCCCGGTGGGGTCGACCACGGCGTCGAAGACCGCGTGGCCCACCCGCTCCGGGAACAGGTGGGCGTAGACACCGCCCAGTTCCGTGCCGTACGAGATGCCGAAGTAGTGGAGCTTGTCGTCGCCCAGGACCGCCCGCATCAGGTCCATGTCCCGGGCCGCCTCGACGGTGCCCACATGGGGGAGCATCGCGCCCGACCGGTCCTGGCAGGCGGCCGCGTACTGCTTCAGCGCGTCGACCCAGATCCGCTCCTCGCGGGCGTCGTCCGGCGTGGAGTCCAGCGCGAAGAACGCGTCGAGCTGCCGGTCGTCCTCGCACTCCACCCCCTCGCTGCGGCCGACCCCGCGCGGATCGAAGCTCACCAGGTCGTAGCGGCTGCGGAGCTGCTCGTAGTCCTTGGCGAAGGACGGCAGGGCCGTGATGCCGGAGCCTCCCGGGCCGCCGAAGTTGAAGATCAGGGAGCCGATGCGGCGGGCCGGGTCGGCCGCCTTGGCCCGGATCAGGGCCAGCTCGATGGTCTCCCCGTCCGGCTGCGCGTAGTCCCGGGGCACGTCCATGAAGGCGCACTCCCACACGGCGCCGCCCGGCAGCGGGGAAGGGGCCGTTCCGCTGCCCTCCCCGACGGAGGGTGCCCGGCACTCGGACCACTCCAGCGCCTGGGCGGCGAGGTCGCGGTCCCGGCCGCCCTCGTCGCCGTCCCGCGTGCCGCCGGAACAGCCGGCGGCGAACAGGACGGCGACGGCGGTCGCCGCGCTCGCCGCCGCGGCGAGGACTGCGGTACGCCGGTGGGTGCGGCTGGGCGTCGGCATGTACCCATGCTGCGCCCGCCGCGCGCCCGCCGCCCGCGAGGCGGTCCATGCGGGTGGCCCGGCCGGGAGCCGGGCCACCCGCAACGGGGCCTACAGGGCGCCCTTGCGGGTGAGGAAGTTGAACGAGAGCCACCCGGGCAGCACCGGCAGCCACAGCGTCAGCAGCCGGTACAGCAGCACCGCGGGCGTCGCCACCTCCAGCGGCAGCCCGCCCACACCCACGAGACCGAACGTGAGCGCGCCCTCCACCGCGCCGACACCGCCCGGCGTCGGCGCCGCCGACCCGAGCGCGTTGCCCGCCAGGAACACCACGGCGAGGCTCGCGTAGCTCAGCTGCTGGTTCCCCTGGTCGAACGCCCGGATCGAGGCGTCCAGGCAGAGCACGAAGGTCGCGGTGAGCAGCAGCATCCCGCCGATGCCGGTGAGCAGCTTCATCGGCCGCTGCAGCACGTCCAGCATGCGCGGCACCACACCCGCGAAGAGTGAGCGCAGCCGGGTCGAGACGAACTTGCGCAGGGCCGGGATCGCCGTGACGACCAGCACCAGCACGGCGACCGTCAGCAGGCCCGCGATGACGGTCCTCGACGGGGTGAAGTCCTGCGTCTTCTCCGTGCCCGTCAGATAGCCGAAGGCGAGGAGCAGCAGGATGTGCGCGCCCAGGCCGAAGAGCTGCGAGGCCCCGACGCTCGCCACGGCCAGCCCGGGCCGTACGCCGGAGCGCTGGAGGAAGCGGGTGTTCAGCGCCACACCGCCCACCGCCGCCGGCGCGACGATCTTCACGAACGAGCCGGCCACCTGCGCCAGCACCGTGCGCACGAACGACACGCGCTCCGGTACGAAGCCCAGCAGGCTCATCGTCGCCGCCACGTAGCTCAGCGCGGAGAACAGGAGGGCCACGGCCACCCAGCCCCAGCTCGCGTGGGCGATCGTCGACAGCGGGGTACTGGCGATCTGCGACAGCAGGAAGTACGCGGCGATCGCGCCGGCGATGAGGCTGATGAGGGTGCGCGGCCGGATCCGCTCCAGCCGCACCGGCTCCACCGGCGCCTGCGGACGGATCAGCAGCACCTGCCGCCGGATCTGGGCCAGCAGGTCCTCCTCGCGGGCCTCGTCCAGGGCCTCGTCCAGCGCCCGCTTCTCGGCCTGCTTCTCCGCCCGTACCGCCTTGCGCTCCGCCTTCTCGTCCTTCTCCGCGCCGTGCGGCGCCCCGGGCGTCCCGGCGGCCTCCAGGCGCGCCTGCCGCGCCTCCTCGGAGGCCTGCAGCACGGCCTCGCGCTCCCGCTGCGCCCGCTCCCGGGCCAGCTTGCGCAGCGTCGCGCGCGTGGAGCGGCTCAGCGCGATCGGCTGGAGCAGCGGCAGGCAGTCGGCGACCTTGTCGGGGCCGAGCACCTCCACCGCGGCGGCCACCGCGCGCTCCGCGCCGACCCGCAGGCCCAGCGTCGTCAGCAGCTGCGCGATGTCCATGCGCAGGACCAGGTCGCCGGCGGCGATCTCACCGCCGCGCAGATCCGTGACGATCACCCTGCCGGAACGATCCACCAGAATCGCGTCGCCGGTGAGCCTGCGGTGCGCGATGCGGCGCGACTGGAGCGCCTTGACCTGCTCCCAGGAGCCCCGCACGACGCCGTCGGTGATCTCCTCGTCCGCCATCGCGTCGAGCGATCTGCCGCCCAGGTGCTCGTACACCAGCATCACGGCGTCCGGGCCGAGCTCGGAGGTGGCGATCAGCTTGGGGGCGTGGGCGCCGGCGGCGATCGCCGCGTACGCCAGCAGCGCCTCCTGCTCCAGGGCCTGGCGCAGCGACTGGATGGAGCGGCGGGTGGTGATCCCGCGCAGGGTCATCCGGCGCCACACCCGGTAGAAGAAGCCCTGCGCCTGCTGCTCGCGGTCCACGACGGTGACGTCGAGCGGCGGCCCCTCCTCCAGGGTGACCAGGTAGCGCCGGCCCCGGTCGCCCTGCTCGGCCGTGTCGGTCACGTCCTCGGCGCGCATGGCGCTGACCGGGCGGAAACCGACGTGGCGCAGACCCGCCAGGAGTGTCTGACCGGTGGGGCGGACGTTCGGGGAGCCGACCGTGTAGAGCGTGCCGTACGCGACCGTCCAGCCGATCAGGATGGTCAGGATGATCGACAGGGGTGTGGTGTAGCCGGCCACCAGCATCGTGAAGGCGTCCAGCACCAGCACCGCCCACAGGGCGATGCGCCAGCGGGGTCTGCGGGCCATCCCGACGGCCGACATGTAGGCGATGACCGGGGCCAGGTACCCGTGGACCGGGTCGGTCAGCCCGCCCCCCGCGGCCGGCTGGGTCAGCGCGTCCGCGATGGTGGCCGGGGCGCCCCTGGCCACCCACAGGTCCGTCGCGAGGGTGACGCCGTGGGCCAAGACGGCGGCGAGGACGCCGTCGGCGATGCGCAGGCCGTCCCGTTTGATCAGCCGCTCGATCGCGAAGGCGACCGGCACCAGCAGGACGGCGATGCTGGAGGCGAGCCCGGCGAGCTTGACGAAGAGGTCGGGCGCCTGGCCGGTGCCCTTGTTGATGTCCTGCTCCAGGCCCGAGGTCGTGGCGTGGGCGAACGCGGCGATGGCCAGGACGACGGCGATCGCGAAGAGACCGATGAGCAGCCGCAGCAGATCGGACGGGCGGTGGACGCGGGCAGCGAGAAGCGGCTCGTCACCGGAGACGCGGTCGATGGGCCCCTCCGCGTTCACGCATACCGTCTCCTTCTGCGACTCCCCGAGAGGCCGTACATCCTGCCCCTCCATGGTCCCTCTGTCTTGTTGATCTCGTATCACCAGTCACCGCCCGGAAGATGGTGGCATGACCGGGCGCCGGGCGGGGGCATCAGGGTGCACTGCCCGCGTCGCCCGCGTTGTCGGTGCCGTGGTGCAGGATGGTCCGGATGAGTACGCAGGGGCTGCCGGAACCGCCCGGGCCGCCGCCCGGGCTGCCGGAGTACGCGGAGCGGGTGCTGGAGGCCGCGGAGCTGATCCCGCCCGGCCGGGTGATGACGTACGGGGACGTCGCCGAGTGGCTCGGGGAGGGCGGCCCGCGCCAGGTCGGCCGTGTCATGGCGCTGTACGGCGGCGGCGTGCCGTGGTGGCGCGTGGTGCGCGCCGACGGGCAGCTGCTGCCCGGGCACGAGCTGCGCGCCCTCGGCCACTACCGCGAGGAGGGCACCCCGCTGCGCGAGGCCGCGCGCACCGCGGAGGGGCACCTGCCGCGCCTCGACATGCGCCGGGCGCGGTGGGACGGCGGTGACGTGGCCGCTCCGGCGTGACGGCCCCGTCGTCCGCGGCGCCCGCGTAACGTTGCCCTTCACCACCAGCACACCCACCAGGACCGGCGATCCACGTGAGCTCCTCCTCGACTACCACCGGGCGTACGCCGTACCGGGGGCGCACCCCCGGCGCGTACCGACTGGTGCGTACCCCGCCGGCTCCCGTGAACCCCCCTCTCCTGGACGCATCGCAGCGTGCCGTGGTTGACCACACCGGCGGACCCCTGCTGGTGCTGGCCGGGCCCGGCACCGGCAAGACGACCACCCTGGTGGAGGCGGTCGCCGCCCGTATCGCCGGCGGCACCGACCCCGAGCGGATCCTGGTCCTCACCTTCAGCCGCAAGGCGGCGGTGGAGCTGCGCGACCGGATGGCGGCGCGCATCCCCGGCGCGCGCGCCCCGCAGGCCACCACCTTCCACTCCTACTGCTACGCCCTGATCCGCGCGCACCAGGACGCCGAGCTGTTCTCCGAGCCGCTGCGCCTGCTGTCCGGTCCGGAACAGGACCTCGCCGTGCGCGAGCTGCTGGCCGGACAGCTCGACCTGGAGCGCGAGGGCCTGGCCCGCGTCCACTGGCCCGACGAACTGCGGGCCTGCCTGACCACGCGCGGCTTCGCCGACGAGGTGCGGGCCGTGCTGGCCCGCTCCCGCGAGCTGGGCCTCGGGCCGCGCGCCCTGGCGGACTTCGCGGCGCGGCAGGGACGGCGCGACTGGTCGGCGGCCGCGCAGTTCCTCGCCGAGTACCTCGACGTGCTCGACATGCAGGGCGTACTGGACTACGCCGAGCTCGTGCACCGCGCCGTGCTGCTCGCCGGCTCCGCGGACCTCCCCTCCTACGACGCGGTCTTCGTCGACGAGTACCAGGACACCGACCCGGCGCAGGTCCGGCTGCTGAGGGCGCTGGCGGGGGGCGGGCGGACCCTGTACGCGTTCGGCGACCCCGACCAGTCGATCTACGCGTTCCGGGGCGCCGACGTCAACGGCATCCTCGACTTCCCGTACGCCTTCCGGCGCGCCGACGGCTCCCCGGCACCGGTCGCCGTGCTGACCACCTCGCGCCGCTCCGGCGCGGCGCTGCTGTCGGCGACCCGCCTGCTCACCGCGCGCATGCCCCTGCCGCGGCTGCCCGCCGACAAGGTGCGCGCCCACCGGGACCTGGCGGCGGTACGGGACGGCGGCCGCGTGGAGACGTACACCTTCCCGACCGCCTCCACGGAGCTCGACAACATCGCGGACATCCTGCGCCGCGCCCACCTGGAGGACGGCGTGCCCTGGCACGACATGGCGGTCCTCGTCCGCGCGGGCACCCGCACCATCCCCACCCTCCGTCGCGCCCTCACCTCCGCGGGCGTCCCCGTCGAGGTCGACGCCCCCGACATCCCACTGCGCCACGAGCCCGCGGTCTCCCCGCTCCTGACGGCCCTGCGCGCCGCGGCCACGGCGGCGCTCGGACCGGGCGCCGGTGCGGGCGCCGTGCCGGCGGACGGCGTCGGGGAAGCGGAGGCCGCCCTGCGCGCTGAGCCTGCGGAGAGTGCCGAGCCCGCGGGCGGCGCCGAGGGCGCGGAGGGGGTCGGGCTCCCGGGCGGCTCCGAGCCGCCGGAAGCCGGGGACGCGTGGCTCGACGCCGAGACGGCGATCGGGCTGCTCGCGTCACCGCTCGGCGGCATGGACGCCGCCGACCTGCGACGCCTCGGGCGGGCCCTGCGGGACGAGGAGCGGGCCGGCGGGAACAAGGTCCCCCCGCCCTCGGACCTGCTCATCGCCCGCGCCCTCGCCGAGCCCGAGCGGCTCGTCGCCCACGACCCCGCCTACGCCCGCGGCGCCCAGCGGCTGGGCCGGCTGCTGCACCGTACCCGCGAGCTCCTCGCGGCCGGCGGCACCGCCGAGGAGGCCCTCTGGCTGCTGTGGGACGGCACGCCGTGGCCCGCCCGCCTGCAGCGCGCCGCGCTCCGCGGCGGAGCCGCCGGCCGCAACGCCGACCGGGACCTGGACGCCGTGTGCGCCCTGTTCGACACCGCCGCACGCGCCGAGGAACGCACCGGCGGCCGCGGCGCCCTCAACTTCCTCGAAGAGCTCGACGCCCAGGACATCGCCGCGGACACCCTCTCCCGGCGGGTCGCCCGCCCCGACGCCGTCCGCCTGATGACCGCCCACCGCTCCAAGGGCCTCGAATGGAGCCTGGTCGTCGTGGCCGGCGTACAGGAAGGGCTCTGGCCGGACCTGCGCCGCCGCGGCTCCCTCCTGGAGGCCGACCGGATCGGCCGCGACGGCCTGGCCGAGCCGCTGACGCCCGGCGCCCTCCTCGCCGAGGAGCGCCGCCTGTTCTACGTCGCCGCCACCCGCGCCCGCGACCGCCTCGTCGTCACCGCCGTCAAGGCGCCCGCCGACGACGGCGACCAGCCCTCCCGCTTCCTGGCCGAGCTCGGTGTCGAGCCGAAGGACATCACCGGCCGCCCCCGCCGTCCGCTCGCCGTCGCGGCGCTCGTCGCCGAACTGCGCGCCACGACCGTCGACCCCGACGCCTCCCCGGCCCTGCGCGACGCCGCCGCCCGGCGCCTGGCCGAGCTCGCCGCGCTCACCGACGACGAGGACCAGCCGCTCGTCCCGGCGGCGCACCCCTACCGCTGGTGGGGGCTGTACGAGCCGACCCACTCCACCGCCCCCCTCCGGGACCGCGACCGGCCCGTCGCGCTCTCCGGCAGCGCCCTGGAGCAGCTCGCCCACACCTGCGCCCTCCAGTGGTTCCTGGGCCGCGAGGTCAAGGCGGACGCCCCCGCGACCGCCGCCCAGGGCTTCGGCAACGTCATCCACGTCCTCGCGGACGAGGTCGCCTCCGGCCGCACCCCCGCCGATCTCGCCGTCCTCATGGAGCGCCTCGACTCCGTGTGGAACGCGCTCGCCTTCGACGCCCCCTGGAAGTCCGCCCAGGAGAAGGAGCACGCGCGCGTGGCGCTGGAGAGGTTCCTGCGCTGGCACGTGATGGACCGCGGCGGCCGTAGCCCCGCGGCCACCGAGCACGACTTCGACGTCACGCTCGAAGCGGGGGAGTACGAGGTGCGCATCCGGGGCTCCATGGACCGCGTCGAGGCCGACGAGCACGGCCGCGCGTACGTCGTCGACTTCAAGACCGGCAAGTCGGCCCCGACCCGCGACGAGGTCGCCCACCACCCGCAGCTCGCCGTCTACCAGCTCGCCGTCCGCGAAGGTGCCCTCGACGAGGTCTTCGACGGCCGCCGCCCCGAGCCCGGCGGCGCGGAGCTCGTCCAGCTGCGCCAGCCCGCGCCCCGGAAGGAGGGCGGCGACCTGCTGCCGAAGGTGCAGGCCCAGGAGCCGCTCGCCGGCGAGTGGGTCGGCGACCTGCTCGCCACCGCCGCCGGACGCGTCCTGGACGAGCGCTTCACCCCCTCCGCCGGCCAGCACTGCACGCACTGCGCGTTCCGGGCCTCGTGCAGCGCCCGCCCCGAGGGCCGCCAGATCCTCGAGTGAGCGATGTCAGTGGCGGCGGTTAGCCTCGTTGACCGTGACCCCTCGCCTCACCGACCCCGAGCAGCTCAAGGAGCTCCTCGGCATCCCGTTCACCCCGGAGCAGACGGCCTGCATCACCGCGCCGCCCGCCCCGCAGGTCATCGTGGCCGGAGCCGGCTCCGGCAAGACGACGGTGATGGCCGCCCGGGTGGTCTGGCTGGTCGGCACGGGCCAGGTCGCCCCCGAGCAGGTCCTCGGCCTGACCTTCACCAACAAGGCGGCCGGCGAGCTCGCCGAGCGCGTCCGCAAGGCCCTCGTCCGGGCCGGGGTCACGGATCCGGACCTCATCGACCCGGACAACCCCCCGGGCGAACCGCGCATCTCCACGTACCACGCCTTCGCCGGACAACTGCTCACCGACCACGGCCTGCGGCTCGGCCTGGAGCCCACCGCCCGGCTGCTCGCCGACGCCACCCGCTACCAGCTCGCCGCGCGGGTGCTGCGCGAGGCCCCCGGGCCCTACCCGGCGCTCACCAAGTCGTTCCCGGCCCTCGTCAGCGACCTCCTCGCCCTCGACGCGGAGCTCGCCGAGCACCTCGTACGCCCCGCCGACCTCCTCGCGTACGACGCCGAGCTCCTCGCCGCCCTCGAAGACGCCCGGCTCACCAACGCCGACCTGCGCAAGGTCCCCGAGGCGGCCCGGGCCCGCCGCGAGCTCACCGGCCTCGTGGCCCGCTACCGCGAGGCGAAGCGCAGCCGCGACCTGCTCGACTTCGGCGACCAGATCGCCCTCTCCGCCGAGCTCGCCCTCACCCGCCCCGAGGTCGGGGCCCTGCTGCGCGACGAGTTCCGTGTCGTCCTCCTCGACGAGTACCAGGACACGTCCGTCGCGCAGCGGCTGCTGCTGTCGGGGCTCTTCGGCGGGGGCACCGGCCACCCGGTCACCGCCGTGGGCGACCCCTGCCAGGCGATCTACGGCTGGCGCGGCGCGTCCGTGGCGAACCTGGACGACTTCCCCGAGCACTTCCCGTACGCGGACGGGACCCCTGCCACCCGCCACGCGCTCAGTGAGAACCGCCGCAGCGGCGGGCGTCTCCTCGACCTGGCCAACGGCCTCGCCGCGCCGCTGCGCGCCATGCACGAGGGCGTGGAGGCCCTGCGCCCCGCGCCCGGCGCCGAACGCGACGGCAGCGTCCGCATCGCCCTGCTGCCCACCCAGGCGGAGGAGATCGCCTGGCTGGCCGACTCCATCGCCCATCTCGTCCGCACCGGTGGGGAGCCGGGCGAGATCGCCGTCCTGTGCCGTACGGCCACCGACTTCCCCGAGATCCAGGCCGCCCTCGTGGAGCGCGACATCCCGGTCGAGGTGGTGGGCCTGTCCGGCCTGCTGCACCTGCCCGAGGTGGCGGACCTGGTCGCCGTCTGCGAGGTCCTGCAGGACCCCGGCGCCAACGCCTCCCTGGTACGGCTGCTCACCGGCCCGCGCTGGCGCATCGGCGCCCGCGACCTGGCGCTGCTGGGCCGCCGCGCGCGGCTCCTGGTCCACCGCGACCGGGACGCCGACACGGACCCCGACGAACGGCTGGCGGCCGCGGTCGAGGGCGTGGACCCGGCCGAGGTGGTCTCGCTCGCCGACGCCCTGGACACCTTCCTGGAGCCGGCCGGCCAGGACGACGGCCTGCCCTTCTCCGCCGAGGCGCGGGTGCGGTTCGCCCGCCTCGCCGCCGAGCTGCGCGACCTGCGCCGCTCCCTGGCCGACCCGCTGATGGACGTCCTGCACCGGATCCTCGCCACGACCGGCCTGGAGGTCGAGCTCTCCGCGTCCCCGCACGCCCTGGCCGCCCGCCGCCGCGAGACGCTCGCCAACTTCCTCGACATAGCGGCCGGCTTCGCCTCCCTCGACGGCGAGGCGACACTGCTGGCCTTCCTGGGGTTCCTCCGCACGGCCGCGCAGTACGAGAAGGGCCTGGACAACGCCCTGCCGGGCGGCGAGAACACGGTCAAGGTCCTCACCGCCCACAAGTCCAAGGGCCTGGAGTGGGACGTGGTCGCCGTCCCCGGCCTGGTCACCGGCCAGTTCCCCAGCACCAGGTCCCGCGAGTCCTGGACAGCCCAGCCGCAGGTCCTCCCGCACGCGCTGCGCGGCGACGCCGCGACACTGCCGGCGGTCGACGGGTGGGACGCGAAGTCCCTGAAGTCCTTCAAGGACGCCATGAAGGACCACCAGCACACCGAGGAGCTCCGCCTCGGCTACGTGACCTTCACCCGGCCGCGCTCCCTGCTGCTGGCCTCGGCCCACTGGTGGGGCCCGTCCCAGAAGCGGCCGCGCGGCCCGTCGCCGTTCCTCCACGCGCTGTACGACCACTGCGCGGCGGGCTTCGGCGAGATCGAGGCATGGGCGGACGAGCCCGAGGAGGGCGCCGAGAACCCCTGCCTGGGCGCGTCGTCGGCGGACCGGCCCTGGCCGCTCCCGCTGGACCCCGCCTCCCTCGCCCGCCGCCGTGCGGCCGCCGACACGGTCCTGCGCCACCTGGAGACCCGGTCCACCGCCGCCCGGGACACCTCCGGCCACGCGGACCTCTCCGATCACTCGCGTCACTCGGCCTTCTCCGGCCGCTCGGGCATCTCCGGCCACTCCGACCTGCGCGGCCACCCCGACCTGGGTGACCACCCCGACCTGCGTGACCACCCCGACCCGGACGAGCCGTGGCCCGACGACCTGGCAGGCCCCGACGAGCCGTGGCCCGACGGCCACCCCGAGGCGGACGAGGCGTGGCCCGACGACCTGGCAGGCCCCGACCTGCGCGACCACCCCGACCCCGACGAGCCGTGGCCCGACGACCTCGCCGACTGGGACGAGTGGGCGGCCGAGCTGCCCGGGGAGCGCCCCGCCGGCCCCCCGCACGCGGACCTGCCCGCCCCCCGGCGCGGCGATGCCGCCGACGGCCCACGGTCCGAGGACCCGGCTCCGGCCCCTGCCCAGACCCACGAAGCCGCGCCGGCCCAGGCACCCGCCCTCGGCCCCGGAGGTGAGCGGGGTGCCGCGGCCCGCCTCACCCCCGAGGAGGCCCGCACCATCGCCTCCTGGGACCGCGACCTCAGCGCCCTCACCACCGAGCTGCTGCGCGCCCGCGCCACCACCCGTGACGTCCACCTGCCCGCGTCGCTCACCGCCTCGCAGCTGCTGCGCCTCGCCGCCGACCCCGACGGCTTCGCGCAGGAGCTGGCCCGGCCCATGCCGCGTCCGCCGCAGCCCGCCGCGCGTCGCGGGACGCGGTTCCACGCGTGGGTGGAGGCCCGGTTCGAGGAGCTCCCGCTCCCGCTGCTCGGGCCCGACGAGCTGCCGGGCGGCGAGGCGTACGCCGATGAGCCGGAGATCGCCGACGAGCGGGACCTCGCGGCGCTCAAGGAGGCGTTCGAGAACACCCCGTACGCCCACCGCATCCCGTACCGGGTGGAGGCGCCGTTCCAGCTGACCCTCGCCGGACGCGTGGTCCGCGGCCGCATCGACGCCGTCTACCGGGACGCGCGGACGGGGACGTACGAGATCGTCGACTGGAAGACCAACCGCTTCCGCACCGCCGATCCCCTCCAGCTCGCGGTCTACCGCCTCGCCTGGGCCGAGCAGCACGGCCTCGCGCCGGAGGAGGTCGCGGCGGCCTTCGTGTACGTCCGCACGGGTGAGGTCGTCCGCCCGGACGGCCTCCCCGGCCGGGCGGAGATCGAGCGCATCCTGCTCCGTGGGACGGCCGACGGGACGACCCGCGATCCCGGATAGGCTCAAGGGCATGAGCGACACCCCGGACAGCGCCGTCCAGACCGTCCGTACGTACATCGAGCAGCACCGCGCCGCCTTCCTCGACGACCTCGCCGAGTGGCTGCGCATCCCGTCCGTGTCGGCGCAGCCCGAGCACGCCCCGGACGTACGGCGCAGTGCCGAGTGGCTGGTGGCGAAGCTCGCGGAGACCGGGTTCCCGGTCGCCGAGGTCTGGGAGACGGACGGCGCCCCGGCGGTCTACGCCGAGTGGCCCTCCGGCGAGGCGGACGCGCCCACCGTCCTGGTCTACGGCCACCACGACGTCCAGCCCGCCGCCCGCGCGGACGGCTGGGACACCGACCCCTTCGAGCCGGTGATCCGCGACGGCCGGCTCCACGCGCGCGGCGCCGCCGACGACAAGGGCCAGGTGTTCTTCCACACGCTCGGCGTCCGCGCCCACCTCGCGCTGTCCGGGCGCACGGCCCCCGCCGTCAACCTCAAGCTGCTGGTCGAGGGGGAGGAGGAGTCCGGCTCGCCGCACTTCCGCGCGCTCGTCGAGCGGCACCGCGACCGCCTCACCGCCGACGCGGTGGTCGTCTCGGACACCGGTATGTGGTCGCGGGACACCCCGACGGTGTGCACCGGGATGCGCGGTGTGGCCGACTGCGAGATCACGCTGTACGGACCGGACCAGGACATCCACTCCGGTTCGTTCGGCGGCGCCGTGCCGAACCCGGCCACCGTCGCCGCCCGCCTCGTCGCCGCCCTGCACGACGAGGACGAACGGGTCACCGTCCCCGGGTTCTACGACGGCATCGCGGAGCTCACCGACCGGGAGCGCGCACTGATCGCCGAGCTCCCCTTCGACGAGGCGTCCTGGCTGGCAAGCGCGGTGTCGTACGCCACCTTCGGCGAGGCCGGCTACTCCACCCTGGAGCGGGTCTGGGCCCGCCCGACCGCCGAGGTCAACGGCATCGGCGGGGGCTACCAGGGCCCCGGCGGCAAGACGATCATCCCCGCGACGGCGCATCTGAAGCTGTCGTTCCGGCTGGTCGCCGGCCAGGACCCGGACAAGATCGAACTGGCCGTCCGCGACTGGGTCGCCGCCCGCGTCCCGGCCGGCATCCGCCACGAGATCACCTTCGGCGCGGCCACCCGCCCCTGTCTGACGCCCCTCGACCACCCGGCCCTGCAGTCGGTCGTGCGGTCGATGAGCACGGCGTTCGACGGCGCGCGGATCCGCTTCACGCGCGAGGGCGGCTCCGGCCCGGCGGCGGACCTGCAGGACGTGCTGGAGGCCCCGGTGCTGTTCCTCGGCATCTCCGTGCCGTCCGACGGCTGGCACGCGCCGAACGAGAAGGTCGAGCTCGACCTGCTGCTCAAGGGCGTGGAGACGACGGCCCACCTGTGGGGCGACCTCTCCGCGGCACTGCGCTGAAGCGGCCGGAGCGGCGGAAGCGATGAAGACACGTCAAACCACCCGGGGGAGTTGGAACCACCAGTGACCACCATCAGCAACGAAACCCGCCGGCCGATCGGCCTGACGGCCCCGAGCGGTATCGACCGCGCGGCGCACCACCGTCTCGACGAGGCGTGGCTGGCCGCGGCATGGAGCCACCCGACGACCCGGGTGTTCGTGGTCTCCGGCGGCCAGGTCCTGATCGACGACACCCCCGACGGGCGCACCGAACTGGTGATGACCCCGTCGTTCGAGGCCCCGCTCACCGAGACCCACCGCTACTTCCTGGGGACGGACGAGGACGGCGTCAGCTACTTCGCGCTCCAGAAGGACGCGTTGCCGGGCCGCATGGACCAGTCGGCCCGCCCGGCCGGGCTGCGCGAGGCGGGGCTGCTGCTGTCGCCGCGCGACGCGGGCCTGATGGTGCACGCGGTGGCGCTGGAGAACTGGCAGCGGCTGCACCGCTTCTGCTCGCGGTGCGGAGAGCGCACGGTGATCGCGGCAGCCGGCCACATCCGCCGCTGCCCGGCCTGCGGCGCCGAGCACTACCCGCGTACGGACCCGGCGGTGATCATGCTGGTGACGGACGACCAGGACCGCGCGCTGCTGGGCCGCCAGGTGCACTGGCCGGAAGGCCGCTTCTCGACGCTGGCGGGCTTCGTGGAGCCGGGCGAGTCGATCGAGCAGTCGGTGGCGCGCGAGGTCTACGAGGAGGCCGGCGTGACGGTCGGCGAGGTCCGGTACGTCGCCAGCCAGCCGTGGCCGTTCCCGTCCAGCCTCATGCTGGGCTTCATGGCGCGGGCGACGTCCAGCGAGATCGACGTGGACGGGGACGAGATCGAGGAGGCCCGCTGGTTCTCCCGGGACGAGCTGCGGGCCGCGTTCGAATCCGGCGAGGTCCTTCCCCCGTACGGGATTTCGATCGCGGCCCGTCTGATCGAGCTCTGGTACGGCGAGCCGCTGCCGAGGCCCGGAAACGCGGCCTGAAGGCGTCCCGCCGGCGCCTCAGGCGCCGATCTTCTGCTTGACCTGGGCCAGCGAGGGGTTGGTCAGCGTCGTGCCGTCCGCGAAGAGCACGGTCGGCACGGTCTGGTTGCCTCCGTTGGCCTTCTCGACGAACGCGGCCGACTCGGGATCCAGCTCGATGTTGACCTCCGTGTACGCGATGCCCTCCCGGTCCAGCTGGCTCTTCAGCCGCCGGCAGTAGCCGCACCACGTCGTGCTGTACATCGTCAGGCTGCCCTGCATCGTCTCTGCGCTCCTCGGGGTCGCTCGGGGGTGAGGGTGCCGCACGGCACCAGCAGACAGAACGTACGGGGCCCCGTCACCATTCCCGCCGGGCCGGCACGCCGGACAGCCCCGGCCCGGGACAAAAGCACGGCGCCCCGCCCCGGACCCCGACGACCGCGGCCCCAGCCGCCCGCCCACGGCCGCCGCCCCCGTCCCAGCCGTACGACCGCGCCCCGGCCCCATTCATACGACCGCGACCCCTGCCCTGTGGACAACCGTCACGCCCGCAACCGGCGACCTGGCAGCATGGCAGGGTGACAGCAGCAACGGACTCCACTCTCTTCCCGCAGGTCCCTCCGACCGCCGACGCGGTGCTCGACGGGCTCGACCCCGAGCAGCGCGAGGTGGCGACGGCCCTGCACGGTCCGGTGTGCGTGCTGGCGGGAGCCGGTACGGGCAAGACGCGTGCGATCACCCACCGGATCGCCTACGGCGTCCGGGCGGGCATCATCGCGCCCGCCAGCGTGCTCGCCGTCACCTTCACCAACCGCGCCGCGGGCGAGATGCGCGGCCGGCTGCGCCAGCTCGGCGCGGGCGGCGTCCAGGCGCGCACGTTCCACTCCGCGGCCCTGCGCCAGCTCCAGTACTTCTGGCCGAAAGCCGTCGGTGGTGAGCTGCCCCGGCTGGTCGAGCGCAAGATCCAGCTCGTCGCCGAGGCGGCCGCGCGCTGCCGGATCCGGCTCGACCGCAACGAGCTGCGCGACACCACGGGCGAGATCGAGTGGGCCAAGGTCACCCAGACCGTGCCCGGCGACTACCCGGCCGCGGTGGCCAAGGCGCAGCGCGACGCTCCGCGCGACCCCGCGGAGATCGGCCAGATCTATGCCATGTACGAACAGCTGAAGCGGGACCGCGGAGTCATCGACTTCGAGGACGTCCTGCTGCTGACCGTCGGCATCCTCCAGGACCGGCACGACATCGCCGAGCAGATCCGCCGCCAGTACCAGCACTTCGTGGTGGACGAGTACCAGGACGTCTCCCCGCTCCAGCAGCGGCTCCTCGACCTGTGGCTGGGCGACCGGGACAGCCTGTGCGTCGTCGGCGACGCCAGCCAGACGATCTACTCCTTCACCGGTGCCACCCCCGACCACCTGCTGAACTTCCGCACCCGCCACCCGAACGCCACCGTGGTGAAGCTGGTCCGCGACTACCGCTCGACCCCGCAGATCGTCCACCTCGCCAACGGGCTGCTCGGCCAGGCCCGCGGCCGGGCCGCCGAGCACCGCCTGGAGCTGATCTCCCAGCGGGACCCCGGCCCCGAGCCCGCCTACACCGAGTACGCGGACGAGCCCGCCGAGGCGGAGGGCACCGCCCGCCGCATCCGCGACCTGATCGCCGCCGGCGTCCCGGCCGGCGAGATCGCGGTGCTGTACCGGATCAACGCCCAGTCGGAGGTCTATGAGCAGGCCCTGGCCGACGCCGGTGTGCCCTACCAACTGCGCGGCGCCGAGCGCTTCTTCGAGCGCGCCGAGGTCCGCGAGGCGGGCGTGGCCCTGCGCGGCGCGGCCCGCGCCGGGGGCAACGACGCGCTGCTGGACGACGCCGGGGACCTGCCCTCGCAGGTGCGGGCGGTGCTGTCCACCAAGGGCTGGACCACCGAGCCGCCGGCCGGCTCCGGGGCGGTCCGCGACCGCTGGGAGTCCCTGGCCGCCCTGGTCCGGCTCGCCGAGGACTTCGCCCGGGCCCGTCCGGACGCGGGCCTCGGCGACCTGGTCGCCGAGCTCGACGAGCGGGCCGCCGCCCAGCACGCGCCCACGGTCCAGGGCGTCACCCTGGCGTCGCTGCACGCGGCGAAGGGCCTGGAGTGGGACGCGGTGTTCCTGGTCGGTCTGACCGAGGGCATGATGCCGATCACCTACGCCAAGACCGACGAGCAGGTCGAGGAGGAGCGCCGCCTGCTCTACGTCGGCGTCACCCGCGCCCGGCTGCACCTGTCGCTGTCCTGGGCGCTCTCCCGCGCGCCCGGCGGGCGCGCCTCGCGCCGCCCCACCCGCTTCCTCGCGGGGCTGCGGCCGGGCTCCTCGCTGCCCGGTGCCCGCACCCCGGGCGGGAGCGGCGGCATCGAGCGGGGCAGCGGCGGCCGGCGCAAGCGCCGCGGCCCGGTGCAGTGCCGGGTGTGCGGGACGACCCTCACCGACGCCGGCGAGATGAAGCTGATGCGCTGCGAGGGGTGTCCCTCCGATATGGACGAGGCGCTCTACGAGCGGCTGCGCGAGTGGCGTTCGGAGCAGGCCAGGCAGCTGGGACAGCCCGCGTACTGCGTCTTCACCGACAAGACGCTGATGGCGATCGCGGAGACCGTGCCGTCGACCGACGGCGAGCTGGCGGCCATCTCCGGTGTCGGCGCCCGCAAACTGGACCGCTTCGGCACCGATGTCCTCGCCCTTTGCGCTGGTCAAGAGCTTGCGGCGGACGACGGCGAAGACGCGTGAAAACTCGTCGGAAAAATAGTTTGCGCCCGCAGTAGTGATCCCCATAGGTTCTTAACCACGAGCACAGCGGCTTCTCTGAAGCCCTGTCCTTGTGCTGTACTTATCCGAATACGCGCGGGACCGGCTGCGACCGGTCCCCTGAGACGCCGAGAGGAGGCGATTCCAGTGATCAGCATCAACGCCAGCTTCATCAGCACCACCGCCAAAATGACCGATCGCTCGGTCGTCTCCGCCTGCTCGCTCGGCCTCTCCGGTTCGGCGTTCATCGGCACCGGCATGTCCGGCTTCGCAGCCGTGCGTCCCGCCACGCTCCTGACGGCTCTCCCCGTCCGTGAGCGCAATGAGCGACCGACCAAGGCACTGGAAGCAGGAGTAGCAGCGGCAGAGGCCCAGGCCTATGCCTTTGCGGCGACCGGTGCCGAAACCAAGCAGCAGACGCAGCAGCACCACACCATGTGGGCCTTCCGTGGGCTCGAACCCTGGAGTGATCCAGCCTGATCCAGATCAGGCCGGCGCCTTCAGGGCCGCGGAACCCCACCCGGGATCCGCGGCCCTTCTGTTTGCCCTCACGAGGGAGACGGAGTGAAGGGGCCTCGGGACAAGGCACGACCCGGTACCAGCCCACCGGCCGACCGGCCGGACCGACCAGACGAGGAAGACAGAACCGTGCAACTCGAAGCGCACGCCCCGTCCGTACCGCCTTCGCAAACGATCACCCCGCCCGGCCTCACGGAGGACCCCGCTTTGACCCCCCTCACCGCGCTGACCGCGCTCGACGACGCCATCGAGAACCTCGGCGTACCCGTTCCCTGCCGTGCCTACGACCCGGAGGTCTTCTTCGCGGAGTCGCCGGCCGACGTCGAGTACGCCAAGTCCCTCTGCCGGACCTGCCCGCTCATGGCGGCCTGCCTGGCCGGTGCCAAGGAGCGCCGCGAGCCGTGGGGCGTCTGGGGCGGTGAGCTCTTCGTCCAGGGCGTGGTCGTCGCCCGCAAGCGGCCCCGTGGCCGCCCGCGCAAGAACCCGGTCACCGCATGAACGTCCGCACCGGAACCATCGACCGCCCCCTGACGCACGATCCCCAGAAGCAGGCCCCTATGACCTCTTCCGCGAGCGAGCCCAACGGCTCCGCCACCCCAGCCTTCACCACCATCGGTGCGAACGCCTCGCGCCAGAACAGGACCCGTGAGATGCAACTCATCCAAGAAGCCTTGGCCCGTGCTCATATGCACGAGCGCATGCGCGAAGTCGACGCGGAACGCCAGGCCGTGCGCCTGGTCGCCGCCCGGCGCATGCAGCGCCGCGCCGAGCGCGTGTCGATGCGCGCCCGCCGCGCGCTGGCCATGGCCGTCATGCACTAGTACCACCCGGTACTGAGCCAGACAGCGGAACCCTCGCGGGGACCGGTCCGAACGGACCGGTCCCCGCGGTGCGTTGCGCCCGGCCCGGGGGCCCGCGGAGTTATCGTCCCGTGGTGAACGAGCGGATTCCTCCCCCCGGGCAGCAGGGCAAGCACAGCGTGGTGTGCTCCCGCTGCGGCAAGACCGCCGACAACCTGCCGGTGACCTGGACGTGTTCCGTGGAGAACGGCAGCCGCCACTACTTCTGTGACGACTGCGCCCGCACCCACCTCAGAGCCATCGAGAGCAGACTCGACTCCGCCTGGTGGTGACGGCGCAGCGCACGGCGCGGCCGCCACCACCTCCAGGCCGGGCCTACGCCTCCGCCGGGACCGTCTCCTCCGTGTCGTCGGCGCTGCCGGCCGTGCTCGCGGTGTCGTCGGCATCCGCGGTGTCCGCAGCGTCCGCGGTGTCGTCGCCGTCCTCCGCCACGAACCCCGGCAGCCACGACTCCAGCTCGTCCCGCAGCCGCACCGTCGCGTTCAGCTGGCACAGCACACCGATCGTGCTCAGCGTCACCCGGTGGATGAGCAGATACGAGGGCGGCAGGTTGAGCTGCTTGCCCAACTGGTGTGCGGGGGAACGCATATCGGCTATCCGGGCCGCCTGCGAACGGATCCAGCCACGGGTGAACGTGAACGCGTCCGCCTCCGCCGGCTCGATGATCGGCAGCAGGTACTCCAGCACCGCGTCCGGGTCGAGCTCGATCGTCTCCTTGACGAACCCGTCCGCGCACAGCAGCGCGTAGACCGCCTCGGCGTCGCCCTCCAGGGTCAGCCGCAGACAGGTGCCGATGGTCTCCGGCAGGCCGCCCGGCAGCCGGTCCACCGTGCCGAAGTCCAGCACGCCCAGCCGCCAGTCGCCGTCATCGGCGGGCAGCAGCCGGAAGTTGCCCGGATGCGGATCCGCGTGCAGCAGACCCGTGCGCGCGGGGCCCGAGAACAGGAACCGCGCCAGCAGCTGACCCGCGCGGTCGCGCTGCTCCTGCGTCCCGTCCGCGATGATCTCCGACAGCGGTATCCCGTCGATCCACTCCGTCACCAGCACCTGGTCGGACTGGTGCACCACCTCCGGCACCACGACATCGGGGTCGTCGGCGAACTCCGTGGCGTGATGGCGCTGCGCCTCCGCCTCCAGGCCGTAGTCCAGCTCCTCCGCCACCCGGTCGCGCAGCTCCTTGATCAGCGGCTTGACGTCCATGCCCGGCATCAGCGGCCCGAGCAGCCGGGCGAACCGGCTCAGCTGCGCGAGGTCCGACAGCAGGGCTTCCCCCGCCCCCGGGTACTGCACCTTCACCGCGACCTCACGGCCGTCGTGCCACACCGCCCGGTGCACCTGGCCGATCGACGCCGCCGCGGACGGTTTGTCCTCGAACTCCGCGAACAGCTCGCGCCATTCGGGACCCAGCCGCTCCTCCAGCACCGCGTGGACCGTACGGGTCGGCATCGGCGGCGCCGCCTCCTGAAGCTTGGTCAGCGCCGCCCGGTAGGGTCCCGCGACCTCCTCCGGAAGCGCCGACTCGAAGACGGACATCGCCTGCCCGAACTTCATCGCGCCGCCCTTGAGCTCACCGAGCACCCTGAACAGCTGGTCGGCCGTCCGCTGTTGCAGCTCGCGCGCCACGAGCTCCGCCGACTTGCCGCCGATCCGCTTGCCCAGTCCCCATGTGGCCCGGCCTGCGAAGCTCAACGGCAACGCGGCCAACTTGGCGGTTCGGGTGACCGCCTTCCGGGGAAGATCAGACATACGCCCCTCCACATCCCAGCCTGCCGTGCCGCGTTGCCGAGGCAGACTTCCGTCGTCGGCCTTACCCCGCCATTGTGTCCTGCCCCCGGCCGGTGTCCGATGCGCGCACCCCCTCTCGCCGCCCGGCGGCCCCGCACGTGCAGTCGGTGTGCGGGGCGATGCGCTCGGAGCGCCAGTCCAGCGCGGGCAGCGACGTCTCCCAGCGCGCCCCCGTGCTCGCGGGCAACTCCCCGTCCAGATACGCCAGCGCGTGCGCCGCCGTCAGCCCGGCGACCGCCGACGCCAGACCCAGATCGCAGGCCGGGACCCGGCTCTGCCGTCCCGAACGCCACTGCGCCACCATGCGTGGCCACGCCGGATCGCGATCCGCCCGCTCCAGATCCAGGCACCGGGCGCACGCCGTCCCTCCGGGCAGCACCAGCGGCCCGACCACACCGGTCGCCTCGACCACCCCCGCGTAGAGATGGGGCGTGCCCGTGGCGACCCAGTCGTCGGCCTGCAAGGGATCCGGCGCGTACGCCGCCAGCCCGTCCCGCGGGGCGACCACGACCAGCGACAGTCCCGGCTCCGAGCAGGCCGCCCTCCCCGCGCGGGGCCCCCGCGCCGTGCGGGGCACCCGGGTCCCCGGGGCCGACCTGCCCACCAGACGCCGGGCCGCCGCGTCCCGCCGCTCGCCCACCGCCTCCGCCGGCAGCCCGCCCGGCGCCACGTCCCACGGCTCCACGCGACCGCCGTCGAGCACCTCCACGGTGCCGACGCCCGACGCGGACAGCAGCGCCGCGACACCCGCCCCCACCCGTCCGGCGCCCCGCACCTGCACCCGCATCGAGCGCCGCGCCGCCAGCCGTCGTATCGCGCCACCCGGATCGCGGTGGACGACCGACAGCGACGCCAGGTCGGCGCGGAGCCGGTCGAGCGTGCCGTCCTCCGCGCGCAGGGCGTCCGCCGCCGGGTCGCCCACGGCCGCGTCGTCCAGCAGCCCCGCGTCCGCCAGCCGGGCCAGCACCGCTTCCATCCGCTCCTCGGACAACCCCAGGGCCCGGGCCTCCTCACGCAGCAGAGCGAGTCCCCGTGTCCCGTCGAACAGACCGAGCAGGCTCCCCGTCGTCGTGTCCACGGGACCCAGCACCACGGCATGCGCCGGTGTCGCCCCGAACTGCACGAACTGAAGATTCCGCCAGGCGCGCCGCAGCGCCGGCTTCACCATCGGATGCATATCGTCCCCCGTGATCTTTGCGAATCCCCGTCGGTCCGCGATGCCAGAATGCCCGCCGCGGCCAATCGCGGCGCAAAGTTGTCCACAGGGTCGGTCCAATAATCGTTCAAATGGTGCAGGCTGTGGATGGATCATGGGGGATCAACTCCGGAGGCGGGACTTCTCCCGCTGACAGCGGGTAACGTCGGGGCGTGCCCGCCGATCCCCAGCCCAGCCTGACGAGCGACCCGCCCTGCCTGCCGGGGACGCAAGCGGTCGAGGTCCGACGGAGCTCCCGGCGCCGCCGGACCGTCTCCGCGTACCGCGAGGGCGACCGGACGATCGTGCTGATCCCGGCCCGCATGTCCGAGGCCGAGGAGCGCCGCTGGGTGACCCTGATGCTGGACAAGCTGGCCGCACAGGAGAGCCGGCGCACCCTGGGCGACACCGACCTGGCCGAGCGCGCCGAGCGCCTGTCCGCCCAGTATTTCGAGGGCCGGACGCGGCCGACCTCCGTCCGCTGGGTGACCAACCAGAACACCCGCTGGGGCTCGTGCACGCCCGGCGAGGGCAGCATCCGCCTGTCGCACCGGCTCCAGGGCATGCCGGAGTACGTCATCGACTACGTACTCCTCCATGAGCTGGCGCACCTGCTGGTGCCCGGCCACGGTCCGCGGTTCTGGCGGCTGCTGGAGGCGTACCCCCGCACCGAACGGGCCCGCGGCTACCTCGAAGGGGTCGCCGCCGCGGGCCGCCTGCCGCACCTGCCGGCCGCTAGCGGAGAGTGACATTCACCGATCCTGTACCGAACGTGTACCGGCTTGGCTCAATGTCGGCGCAAGCCGTTAGCCTGGCGCGACGGATTCACCTTTCGGGATGGGGGACGGTCGTTACGCATGGCCAGGGAATTCCAACGCGGCCACAAGGCCAGGATCAGTGACCTGACACCAGGGACCGATCTGTACGTAGGAGTGCAGATCACGGCGCCCGGTCTCACCTTCGACATCAGTTGCTTCGGCCTCGACGCCGACGAACGGCTGTCGGACGACCGGTATTTCATCTTCTTCAACCAGCCCAAGTCGCCGGAGGAGTCCATCCAGCTGCTGGGCGCGCAGGCCGGCGACACCGAGTCCTTCCGCGTCACGCTCGACCGCATCCCCGCGCACATCCACAAGCTCTCCTTCACCGCGACCATCGACGGTGCCGGCCAGATGTCGCAGATCGGCCCGGGTTACCTCCGTATCGTCGCGGGCGGCGAGGAAGTGGCCCGGTACTCCTTCAACGGTGCCGAGTTCAGCACCGAGCGCGCCGTCATGCTGGGGGACTTCTACCTGAAGGACGTCTGGCGGTTCGCCGCGGTCGGCCAGGGCTTCGACGGCGGACTGGAGGCGCTGCTGAAGAACTTCGGGGGCGAGGTCGCCGAGGAGGAGCAGGCCGCCCCTCAGCCGTCGCAGGCCGTGCCGCCGTCGTTCGCCCCGCCGGCGTTCGCCGCCCCGGCACCCGCGGCCCCCGCCCCGGCACCGGCGGCGCCCGCTCCGCAGCAGCCCGCTCCGTCGTTCGGCGCGCCGGTGGCCCCGGCGCCCGCAGCCCCCGCGCCTGTCCCGGCTCCCGCACCGCAGCAGCCCATGCACGCCGCGCCGACCATGGCCGCGCCGATGCAGGCGCCGGTCGCCCCGACGCCGCCGCCCGCGCCGTCCCCGTACGGGCAGCCGCCGCAGCAGCCGCAGTACGGCCAGGTCCCCGGCCAGACCCCGCCGTACGGTCAGCCCGCGCCGGCGCCGTCCCCCTACGGACAGCCGGCCCCGTCCCCGTACGGCCAGCAGCCGCCCGCGGGCATGCCTCCGGGCGCCCCGCACGGCATGCCCCAGGGTGTCCCGCAGGGCGGAGCCGGTCTGCAGGCCGCGCTCCAGCCGTACCGCGAGACCGCCACCGGCCAGCGGTGGACCCCGCAGAACCAGCAGCTCATGCGGGTCGACCTCGCCATGGGCGGAAGCCCCGTCCTCGCCCGCCAGGGCAGCATGGTCATGTACCAGGGCAAGGTCGACTTCAGCTACAAGGGCGCCGGCTTCACCGGCCGCATCGTGGGCAACGCGACCGGCCAGGAGATGCAGCTGATGCGCTGCACCGGCCGCGGCCAGGTCTTCCTCGCCGAGAACGGCGCCCACCTGCACCCCATCGAGCTGCAGGGCGACGGCATCTGCGTATCGGCGGAGAACGTCCTCGCGTTCGACGAGACGCTCCAGTACGAGGTGCGCCGGATCGAGGGCCACGGCATCCCCGGCGGCGCGCTGTTCACGATGCAGTTCACGGGCACCGGCACGGTCGTGGTCAAGACGAACGGCGTCCCGGTCGTCCTGCCGGTCACGCCCACCACCTTCGCGGACTGCAACGCCGTCGTGGCCTGGTCGGCCGCGTCGCAGGTGATCCTCTCCAGCCAGGTCCGGCTGCGCCGCAACGCGTACCCGGGACACAGCGGCGAGACCGTGAACCTCCAGTTCCGGGGCGCCCCCGGGAACTTCATCGTCGTCCAGCCGTACGAGGTCTGAGGGAGCCCGGACAATGAACCAGCAGCTCGCGGGCTTCGCCCCGACCCCCGTCGCGGCCCGGATGGAGAACCACGGCCGTCACATGCTCAAGGTGGCCATGGCCTCCGGCCACGACCTGTACGCGCGCACCGGCTCGATGGTGTCGTACGAAGGCTTCATCCAGTACGAGCCCAACCCGCCCGCCGTCCGCCAGATCGCCTCCCAGTGGATGACCGGCGAAGGCGCGCCCGTCATGAAGTGCACGGGCGACGGACTGCTCTACCTCGCGGACTACGGCGCCGATGTCGTCGTGATCAACCTCAACAACGACGCCATTTCCGTCAACGGCACCAATGTGCTGGCCTTCGACGCCCACCTCCAGTGGGGTGCGGAACGGGTCAAGGGCCTGGCCAAGTTCGCCGGCCAAGGCCTGTGGAACGTTCAGATCGCGGGCACCGGATGGGTCGCCCTGACCTCGCGCGGCACGCCCGTCGTCGTCGACTGCGGCCGCGGCGAGGACGAGACGTACGTCGATCCCGACGCCCTCGTCGCCTGGTCGCCGGCGCTCAAGGTGAAGGGCAAGCGCAGCTTCAAGGCCTCCTCCCTGATCGGGCGGGGCAGCGGAGAGGCGTACCAGATGGCCTTCTCCGGACAGGGCATCGTCGTCGTACAGCCGAGCGAGGACAGCACGGACCGCCTGCGGATCCGGGGCTGAGGGGGAGCGAGAACACACCATGCAGAGCCCGCTTTTCAGCCACACCGAACAGCAGAGCCAGGAGCGGTACGTCGTCCAGAACCCGCAGCTGCTGCGGGTGGCGCTCACCGGACACGACGACGTCCTCGCCCGCAAGGGCGCCATGGTCGCGTACCAGGGCCTGATCGACTTCGACGGCGAGTACCGGAACCGGACCCAGGAGCGCGCCCGCGCCAACACCGGCGAGGGACTGGACCTGATGCGCTGCTCCGGGCAGGGCACCGTCTACTTCGCCAACCTGGCGCAGTACGTCCACGTCGTGGAGGTGGACCAGGACGGCATGACCGTGGACAGCGCCTATGTGCTGGCGCTCGACTCCACGCTGCACACCGAGGTCATCGCCGTGGACAGCCAGTACGGCATCTCCGGCTCCGGCAAGTACCAGCTGAACATCTCCGGCCGCGGCAAGGTCGCCCTGATGACCTCCGGCCAGCCGCTGATGATGCACGTCACGCCCGACAAGTACGTCAGCGTCGACTCGGACGCGATCGTCGCCTGGTCGTCGTCGCTGCGCGTCCAGATGCAGGCGCAGACCCACTCCACCAACGTGCGCCGCCGCCGCGGCAGCACCGGCGAGGGCTGGGAGCTCAGCTTCCTCGGGCAGGGCTTCGCCCTGGTGCAGCCCAGTGAGGTCATGCCGCCGCAGAACGCCCAGATCGGGCAGGGCGTCGGCGCGCAGTTCGGCGTCGGCCAGCACGGCGCGCACGCCCAGAACCAGAACAACGCCTGGAACTGAGCTTCCGGGGGACCATGGGCCCGCGGATACGACGGGCCCGCGGGACGACGGGCATACGGGAGGGGCGGCCGCCGCGGCGACCGCCCCTCACCCGTTCCTCACCGCTCCTCGCGAGCGCCGCGGCGACCGCTCGCGCCGCGGCACCGCATCGCGCTGCGTCACAGCAACGTGAACCGCCTCACAGCGACGCGCGGGCCGCCTCCACCAGCCGGACGACGGACGTGTCGGCGACGGCCGCCACCTCGTCGTACGGGAACCAGCGCAGGTCCAGCGACTCGTCGCTGATCGCCTCCACCGCGTCCGGCGGCGCGACCGCCACGTACTGCACGTCCAGGTGCCAGTTGCAGGGCGCGGGAATCGGATGCCGGTCCAGGCGCGCGGGGCCGCCCGGCAGCAGCGTCAGCCCCGGGATCCCGGACTCCTCCGTGGCCTCCCGCAGCGCCGCCTCGGCGACCGTCGCGTCACCGGGCTCGCAGTGCCCGCCCATCTGCAGCCACATGCCCAGCTTCTTGTGCAAGGTCAGCAGCGCCCGGCCGCGCTCGGGGTCCACCACCAGCGCGCTCGCCGTGAGGTGCCCGGCCTCGCAGGCCTTCCACATTCCGTCCGGGTGGGCGGCCAGGTGATCCAGGTAGACCTGGCGCAGCCGCTCCTGGTCCCCGGACCCCTCGTACGCCTTCAGGACCAGGACGGCGTCATCGTGCAAGGTCACTTGTCGGACTCGTCCTCGTCGTCGGCGCGCGGGCTCTCGCCGCGGGTGTCGTCGCTGCCCGGCCGGCCCTGGGTGCCGCCGGCCGCCTCGCCCAGCATCTTGTCGAGCTCCGAGAAGTCCAGGTGCTCCCGGTGCACGAACCCGTCCGGATCGTCCAGGTCGGACGCCGTCGGCAGCATGTCGGGGTGCTGCCACAGGTCGTCGCGCCCGTCGACACCCCGCGCGTCCGTCAGAGACGCCCACAGCCGCGCGGCGTCGCGCAGCCGGCGCGGGCGCAGCTCCAGGCCGATCAGCGTGGCGAAGGTCTGCTCGGCCGGGCCGCCCGAGGCGCGCCGCCGCCGCAGGGTCTCCCGCAGCGCCGCGGCGGAGGTCAGCCGGGACTTGGCGGCCTCGTGGACCACCGCGTCCACCCAGCCCTCGACCAGCGCCAGAGCCGTCTCGAGACGGGCCAGAGCGGCCTTCTGCTCGGCCGTGTCCTCCGGCTGGAACATGCCCTGCTGCAGCGCTTCCTGCAGCTGCTCGGGGTTCGACGGATCCAGACCGCTGACCGCGTCCTCCAGCTTGGAGGTGTCGACCTTGATCCCGCGCGCGTACCCCTCGACCGCGCCGAACAGGTGCGAGCGCAGCCACGGCACGTGCGCGAAGAGCCGCTGGTGAGCGGCCTCGCGCAGGGCCAGGTACAGCCGCACCTCGTCCTGCGGCACGCCCAGGTCCTTGCCGAACCCTTCCACGTTCAGCGGGAGCAGCGCGGCCTTGCCGGCCGGGCCCAGCGGCAGCCCGACGTCGGTGGAGCCGACCACCTCGCCCGCCAGCACGCCGACGGCCTGGCCGATCTGCTGGCCGAACATGGCGCCGCCCATGGAGCGCATCATCCCGATCAGCGGACCGGCCATGGCCTGCATCTCCTCGGGCAGCACGTCGCCCATGGCGGCGCCGACGCGCTCGGCGACCGGGTCGACGAGCTGCTGCCAGGCCGGCAGCGTCGCCTCGACCCACTCCGCGCGGCTCCACGCCACGGCCGTGTTCGCCCCGGACGGCAGGGACGTCACGCCGTCCAGCCACAGGTCCGCCAGGCGTACGGCCTCCTCGACCGCGGCGCGCTCGGCCGGGCCCACGCTGGAGTCCTTGGTGCCGTCCGAGGTGCCCTGGGCGACCGTCTGGCGCGCGATCTGCTTGGCCATGTCCCAGTTGACCGGGCCGCCCTCGTAGCTCAGCATCTGGCCGAGCTGCTGGAAGGCCGCTCCCAGGTCGGTGGGGTTCAGCGAGCCGAACATCGCGGCGAAGGGGTTGTCCGCGCCGCCCTGTCCGCCGCCCGGCATTCCGGGGAACCCGAAGGGATTGCCCGCCCCCTTGCCACCTTCGGAGGGCTGCTTCTTCTTGCCCTCGTCGCCGTCCTCCGGCTCCTCCGGCGGAAGGCCGAATCCGAATGGGGTGTCACTCACGGGTTTCCTCGGCTCGTAGGGCCGCCGGCTCTCCTGCCGGCGGCGGCTGCCCGACAACACCACCAGCGTAGACATCCGGGCCGGATAAGGGCTCGGTGCTCCGCCGACACGTGGGCTGCGGCAGGATGGACGCCACCTGGTACGTACGCGTCATTCACGTACGTACTGAAGACAACCGCTGGAGACGCCTGGTGAGTTCCCCAGATCCGCAGGTTCGCGCAGCGCGAAACCATGCAGTCCCGTCCGCAGGCCGCCGCCCCGTCGTCGCGGTCACCGGTGCCGCCTCCGGCGTCGGCGACCTGCTGATCCGGCGCCTCGTCGCGTCCGAGGAGATCAAGCAGGTCATCGCCATCGACGAGCGCCGCGGCGAGGTCCCGGAGGCGCACTGGCACATCCTGGACGTCCGTGACCCGGCCATCGCCGAGAAGCTGCGCGGCGCGGACGTGGTGGTGCACCTGGCGCTCGATCTCGACCTGGAGACCGACGCGGCCGCCCGCACGGCGTACAACGTCCGCGGCACCCAGACCGTGCTGACGGCGGCCGCCGCCGCCGGCGTCCACCGGGTGGTGCTGTGCACGTCGGCCATGGTCTACGGTGCCCTGCCCGACAACGACATCCCGCTCTCGGAGGACGCCGAGCTGCGGGCGACCGCCGAGGCCACCGGTGTGGGCGACCTGCTGGAGATCGAGCGACTGGCGCGCCGGGCGCCCCGCGCGCACCCCGGCCTGAACGTGACGGTGGTGCGCCCGGCCGTCCTGGTCGGCGGCACGGACACGGCGCTGACCCGCTACTTCGAGTCGCCGCGGCTGCTGGTGGTAGCGGGGTCGCACCCCACATGGCAGTTCTGCCACGTCGAGGACCTGGTCAGCGCGCTGGAGTACGCGGCGCTGGAGAAGGTCGAGGGCGAGTTCGTCGTCGGCTGCGACGGCTGGCTGGAGCAGGAGGAGGTCGAGGAGCTCAGCGGCATCCGCCGCATGGAGCTGCCCTCGGCGGTGGCCCTCGGGGCGGCGGCCCGGCTGCACCGGATCGGTCTCACCCCCTCACCGGCCGGTGACCTCGCCTACACGATGCATCCGTGGGTGGTGAGCGTCGGACGGCTGCACGACGCGGGGTGGCGGCCGCAGTGGACCAACGAGGAGGTCCTCGCCGCGCTGCTGGAGGAGGTCCAGGGCCGCCACACGGTCGCCGGGCGCCGCCTGGGCCGCAAGGACGCCACCGCCGCGGGGGCGGCGGGCGCGACGGTGGCCCTGCTCGGCACGGCGGCGCTGGTACGGCGGGCCCGCAGGCGCCGCGGGCTGTAGGCGCCGCGGGCTGTGGCGCCGGGCGCTGCGGGGCCGCTGGTCCCGATGCCGTCCCGCAGGCCCGGCCCTCCCTGTAGGAGGCTCCAACGCGCGCGGGGACGGGCCGGGCGAAAGCGCTATTCCACGATGTCGGTGCGGTACGGCACGATGGAGCGCATGGCACCCACGTACGACCACCCCGGCGAGCGCGCGGCGGCGGACCCGATCCGGCTGCTGGCGATCCGTGACACCCCGCTCTCCCTCGACGAGGTCTTCCGGGCCGTCGGCGACGACGCGGCCGGGGGGACCGCGCTCTTCGTGGGCACCGTGCGCAATCACGACGGCGGCGCCGACGTGGACGCCCTGGGCTACTCCAGCCACCCCACGGCGGAGGCCGAGCTGCGCCGGGTCGCCGAGAAGGTCGTCGCCGACCACCCGGTCCGGGCGCTGGCCGCCGTGCACCGCGTGGGCGACCTGTCCGTCGGGGACCTGGCGGTCGTCGTCGCCGTGTCGTGCCCGCACCGCGCCGAGGCCTTCGCGGCCTGCCGGAAGCTGATCGACGACCTCAAGCACGAGGTGCCGATCTGGAAGCACCAGCGCTTCTCCGACGGCACCGAGGAGTGGGTCGGCGCCTGCTGAGCCGCAGGCCCATGACGGGGCCCGGACGGCACGAACACCCTGAGGGGAAGGGCCGCTGCCCGCCGGACCCGAGCGGGCATGTCCCGTTGATCGCAAGCGGAGAGGTCCGTCCGGTCGGACGTGGCGATGGTCCGATTTGCGTAACCGCACCCCGGGCACGAGCGTTGTGAGGGCGGATGGTTAATCTGCTGATCAGTCAGTGGCGTTCGCGCATGGGGACGGGAGGTCGCGATGGCAGTACTCGCCTGGTTGCTGATTCCGCTGTTCGCTGCCATCGGAGCTGCGATATGGGGAAGCTGGGCATCGCGCACCAAGACCATCGAGGACGTCGCCGAGCTCGCCGGCTACGCACGCTTCCGTGACGCGATGGAGAAATCGCACTCCCGCGGCGGCCCCGCCTGAGGCCTCCGGCCCGCTGGTCCGCGTCCGAAAAGCACGTGCCGGAGCCACCCCGTACGGACCGGCCCCAGGGGTGTACTGACAGACGCGTCCCGTACTGTCGTTCCATGCCACGCCGCACCGCGACGATGCTCGCTTCGACCCTCATCCTCATCGCGCTGCTCTGCGCGGGGGTCTTCATCAAGGTGCCCTATGCGGAGATGAGCCCCGGTCCGACGGTCAACACGCTGGGGGACTCGGGTGGCGAGCCGGTGCTCCGGATCTCCGGGCACAAGACGTACCCCACGTCCGGGCATCTCAATATGACGACCGTCAGAGTCACCGGTGCGGACTACAGGATGAACCTGGTCGAGGCCGTGTACGGCTGGCTGGCCCACGACAGCGTCGTCGTCCCGCACGAGACGCTCTACCCGGACGGCAAGACCGAGGAGCAGTCCACGCAGGAGAACGCCGAGGAGTTCAGCCAGTCCCAGGAGAGCGCCAAGGTCGCCGCCCTCGGACAGCTGGGCATCCCGGTCACCTCC
The DNA here is from genome assembly GCF_044455245.1 of Streptomyces sp. NPDC051310. Lineage (NCBI taxonomy): Bacteria > Bacillati > Actinomycetota > Actinomycetes > Kitasatosporales > Streptomycetaceae > Streptomyces > Streptomyces sp. NPDC051310. The sequence continues at coordinate 84,366 of NZ_JBITEO010000005.1, read as the reverse complement.
CGGGTCGTGGTCTCCTCCGTGCAGAGGGGCAGCCCCGCCGAGAGCGCGCTCCACGCCGGCGACGTGATCAAGGCCGTGGACGGCACGGCGGTCAAGGCGCCGCAGGACGTGGCCAAGCTGGTCACCCGGCACAAGCCGGGCCAGGACGTCGTCTTCACCGTCGTCCCGGCCAAGGCCGCGGCCGCCGCCGAGAAGGCCGGCCAGGAGCCCACCACCACCGAGAAGGTCACGATCACCACGAGGAAGTCCGACGAGGGCGACCGGGCGATCGTCGGCATCCAGGCCGGGATCGACCACACCTTCCCGTTCACCGTCGACATCAAGCTGGCCGACGTGGGCGGCCCCAGCGCGGGCCTCATGTTCTCCCTCGGCATCCTCGACAAGCTCACGCCCGGCGATCTGACCGGCGGCAGGTTCGTCGCCGGCACCGGCACCATCGACGACCAGGGCAAGGTCGGTCCCATCGGCGGCATCGACATGAAGCTCGTCGGCGCGCGGAACGCCGGCGCCCGCTACTTCCTGACGCCCGCCGACAACTGCGCCGCAGCGGCGACGGACACTCCGGAGGGCCTCACCCTGATCAAGGTGCGGTCCATCGACGACGCCGTGAAGTCCCTGGAGAAGGTCCGCACGGGCAACACCGCCGGCCTGCCCGGCTGCTCGGCCTCCTAGCGCCCGTACTGGCACCCTGGACTGCACCGGCCCCGGCAGCGGTCCGCCGCGGCCCCTGGGCGGCCGCGGGCACGGAAAAGGGGCGCGGCATCCGGCCACGCCCCTCCCCCCGCTCACAGCCCCGTACGCGACGATCGCGTACCAGGACCCGGCCGCCTAGGACTCGAACGTCGCCGCCAGCGCGTCCGCCAGGCCCGGGACCAGGTCCGCGCCCGTCAGGACCTCCGTCGGCGAGTCCTTCTCGCGCAGCCGCAGCGCCGACTCCCGCGCCCCGTTCCGCAGCACCGCCACCGTCATCCGGACCTCCTGGCGGTCGGGGTGAGCGGCCACCCACTTCGCCAGCTTCGCCTCGTCGAGCCCCTCCGGCACGGACGCCTCGGCGGACGGCGGCAGCATCAGCCGTTCCACCGTCATCGCGCAGCCGGCGACCGCGTCCGGCCAGGCGACGGTGGCGAGGAACTCGTCGAGCGGCCGGCCGGCCGGGATCTCGTCCTGCTCGATCGGGGTGAGCGGGGCGGCGGCCTCATCGGCGTCGAGACCGAGCTGGGCGGCCAGCCCCGGCTCCTGGGAGCGCAGCTGCGCCGTGTCGACGAGGGCGAAGAGCCGGGCCGGCTGGTCCCAGCCGAGACCGGAGGCGTACTCGTCGATCTCGAGCACCGCGCGGGTGAGCGGGCTCGCGGCCATCGGGGGACCGGAAGGGGAAACGTTGGACATGACCAATATCCTGCCTGCTTTCCACCCCGATACGGGAACTAGGTAAAGCCTGAGTAAGTTGCATCAGTGGGTCCTACGATCGCTGGGGCCCGGCGCAGCCGCTTCAGCTGCCCGGAACACGACCTGCACAGACACGACGCGAACTTCGAGGGGCGCACGTTGGCTTTCCAGATGCCGGACCGCGGCGGAGGCCCGACCGGGCCACGGATCAGAGTCGGCCGGCCGTCCCGGCGGGCCCGCACCCTGCTCATGACGCTGGGGGTGCTGGCCGTCCTGGCCATGCTCTTCGTCATGTTCGCCGGGTTCTGGACGGACTGGCTCTGGTACCGGTCCGTGCAGTACTCGTCCGTCTTCACCACCACCCTGTGGACCAAGATCGGCCTGTTCGCCGTCTTCGGTCTGCTCATGGCGACCGCCGTCGGGCTGAACATCTGGCTCGCCCACCGGCTCCGCCCGCCGCTCAGCGCCATGTCGCTGGAGCAGCAGAGCCTGGACCGCTACCGGATGGGCGTCGCCCCGTACAAGAAGTGGGTGTTCCTGGCGATCACCGCCCTGGTGGGGCTGATCGCCGGCGCGTCCGCCTCCGGGCAGTGGCGCACCTGGCTGATGTGGGTGAACGGCGTGCCGTTCGGCCAGAAGGACCCCCAGTTCAGGATGGACGTGGCGTTCTACGCGTTCGACCTGCCCTGGTACCGGTTCCTGCTGGGCTTCGGCTTCGCGGCGACCGTGCTGTCGCTGATCGCCGCCGCCCTCACGCACTACCTGTACGGCGGGCTGCGCATCACCAGCCCCGGCGCGCGCGCCACCGCCGCCGCCACCGGGCACCTCTCGGTCCTCCTCGGCATCTTCGTGTCGCTGAAGGCCGTGGCGTACTGGCTCGACCGGTACGGCCTGGCGGTGAAGTCCAGCGACTTCAAGGCGACCGGCAACTGGACGGGTCTGCGGTACGTCGACGCCAACGCCTACCTCCCGGCCAAGACCATCCTCTTCTGCATCGCCGTCATCTGCGCCGTGCTGTTCTTCGCCACGCTCTGGCGCCGGACCTGGCAGCTGCCGGTGATCGGCTTCGGCCTGATGGTGCTCTCCGCCATCCTCATCGGCGGGCTGTACCCGGCGATCGTGCAGAAGTTCCAGGTCCAGCCGAACGAGCAGGCCAAGGAAGCGCCGTACATCGCCAAGAACATCGAGGCGACGCGCAAGGCGTACGACATCGACCGGGCGAAGCCGGAGAACTACTCCGGCAAGTCCACGGTCAAGGCCAAGGACCGGCTGCGCAGCGACGCCGACTCGGCGGCCAGCTACCGGCTCGTCGACCCGAACATCGTCTCGCCGACGTTCCAGCAGCTGGAGCAGAAGCGGAAGTACTACCAGTTCCCGACCACGCTCGACGTCGACCGCTACGAGGGCAAGGACACGGTCGTCGGTCTGCGGGAGCTCAACATCAAGGGCATCCCGAAGCGGAACTGGATCAACGACCACTTCACCTACACCCACGGCTACGGCGCGATCATGGCCACGGGTACGACCACGGACGCCAACGGCTCACCGATCTTCACCGAGGCCGGCCTGCCGACCACGGGCCAGGCCGGGAAGTACGAGCAGCGGATCTACTACGGCGAGAAGACCGAGCAGTACTCGATCGTCGGCGGTCCGCAGAAGGAGCTCGACTACGAGGAGAACGGCGAGAAGACCACCAGCTACCAGGGCAAGAGCGGGGTCGACCTCTCCAACGCGTTCAACCGGGCCGCGTACGCCGTGACCTTCAGCGAGCCGCAGATCCTCTACTCGGGAGCGATCGGCGACGGCTCGCGGATCCTGTACAACCGCACGCCCAAGCAGCGCGTCGAGGCGGTCGCCCCGTGGCTGACCATCGACGGCGACGCCTACCCGGCGGTGGTCGACGGCCGCATCCAGTGGATCGTCGACGCGTACACGACGACGAACGGCTACCCGTACGCCTCGCGCACGACGCTGGGGACGACGACCACGGACTCCCTGACCGCCGGCAACGAGACCCGGGCGGTGGTGGCGCAGCAGAACCAGGTCAACTACATCCGCAACTCGGTGAAGGCCACCGTCGACGCGTACGACGGCACGGTCAAGCTGTACCAGTGGGACACCGAGGACCCGGTCCTCAAGACCTGGATGAAGGCGTTCCCGGGCACCGTGCTGCCGAAGGACGACATCAAGCCGGGCCTCAAGGAGCACCTGCGCTACCCGCAGGACATGTTCAAGGTGCAGCGCGAGCTGCTCACCCGCTACCACGTCACGGACGCCGCGCAGTTCTACAGCGGCAGTGACGCCTGGCAGGTGCCGGACGACCCGACCAACAAGGACGGCAACGCCGTTCCGCCGTACTACCTGAGCATGAAGATGCCGGGCGACAAGGAGCAGCGCTTCGCGCTGACGACGACGTTCACCCCCAACGGGCGGCCCAACCTGGGCGGCTTCATGGCGGTCGACGCCGACGCCGGCAGCAAGGACTACGGCCGGATCAGGCTGCTGCGGGTGACGCAGGACGTACCGGGCCCCGCCCAGGTGCAGAACAAGCTCAACAGCCTTCCGTCCGTGGCCCAGTTCGTCCGCGACCTCAAGGGCGCCGACTCCGACATCCAGTACGGCAACCTGCTCACGGTGCCGCTCGACGGTGGCTTCCTGTACGTGGAACCGGTGTACGCGCAGGGCCGCAACGCGCTGTACCCGCTGCTGAGGAAGGTGGCCGTGTCGTACGTCGACGCGGACCAGCCGGAGGGTGACACCACCAAGGACACCACGGTGTTCGAGGACGACCTCGGCAAGGCGCTCAACGCGGTCTTCGGGGTGGACGGCGAGACGCCCACCACGCCGCCGCCCGGCGACCCGACCAAGCCGCCGGCCACCGGCGACGCCGCACTGCAGCAGGCCATCGCGGATGCGCAGAGGGCGTTCACGGCAGGCGAGGAGGCGCTGAAGAAGGGCGACTGGACGGCGTACGGCAAGGCCCAGGCGGACCTCGCCGAAGCGCTGCGGCGAGCCGCGGCGGCGGAAGCCGCGGCCGAGGCGGACGAGAAGCCGGGCGACGAGAAGCCGGCGGACCAGAAGCCCGCCGCTCCAAAGCCGGCCGATCAGAAGCCCGCCGACCAGAAACCCGCAGGCTGACGGAGTCCGTCCCGCGTCGTGATACGGTGGTTTCACCGACGCGGGGTGGAGCAGCTCGGTAGCTCGCTGGGCTCATAACCCAGAGGTCGCAGGTTCAAATCCTGTCCCCGCTACTGAAGTCAAGGGCCCGGATCTTTCGAGATCCGGGCCCTTGGTGCGTGGGCGATGCAATCGGCGTCCCGTAGGGGGGCAGTTGGGGCGACTCGTGTTTGACTTGTCTCCCTGTGGGCATGTCGACAAAACGCTGTAGTGACCTCACTGGCTGCGGTATACCAGGTGTACCCGGGTTGCAGGTGGTGCGACGATGGAAAATATGGGGGACAGGGCAACGCTTTTGGAAACAGGGCGGTTTGTGGACGGCGCGGAGACCGGGGACGCCGTCGAGACCGAGGCACGGCACCGCCGAGCCGCCGACAACGGTGACACCGCATCGATGAGCATCGTCGGCGCGATGCTCCTGCGCCGAGGAGACCTCGACGGCGCCGAGCCGTACCTGCGTGCCGCCACCGCCGACGGGGACCGCGCCGCCGCCAACAACCTCGGCGTCCTGCTGCACCAGCGCGGGTACGCCGACGAGGCCGCCGGCTGGTGGCGCATCGCCGCCGTCGCCGGGTCCGCGGCCGCCGCCCACGCCCTGGGCCGCCACCACCGCGAGCGCGGCGACGAACCCGCCGCCGAGTACTGGCTGCGCCAGTCCGCCGAGCAGGGCCACGCCCTGGGCGCTTACGCCCTCGCTGATCTGCTGGAGCACCGCAGCGACGCCGGCGCCGAGCGCTGGCTGCGCGCCGCCGCCGAACAGGGCCACCGCGAAGCCGCCTACCGCCTCGCCCGCGCCCTGGAGCGCGCCGCGCAGGAGCAGGGCGAGGACGCGGCCGCCACGGGGAACGAGACGGCCGAGCAGTGGTACCGGCAGGCCGCCGCGCGCGGCCACCGCCGGGCCGCGCTCCACCTGGGCGCCATCCTGGAGAAGCGCGGCGAGCTGAAGGAGGCCGGCCGCTGGTACCTCACCTCCGCCAAGGACGGCGAGCCCCGCGCCGCCTGCGCGCTGGGCTTCCTGCTGCGGGACGCGGGCGACGAGGAGAGCGCCGCCGTGTGGTGGCTGCGCGCCGCCCAGGACGGCGACGGCAACGCCGCCAACGCGCTGGGCGCCCTGCACGCCGCGCGCGGCGAGCACCAGACGGCCGAGCGCTGGTACCGCGCGGCCACCGACGCCGGTGACGTCAACGGCGCGTACAACCTCGGGCTGCTGTACGCCGCCCAGGACCGCACCGCGCAGGCCGAGCAGTGGTACCGCCGCGCCGCCTACGCGGGCCACCGCGAGGCCGCCAACGCGCTGGCCGTCCTGCTGCTGCAGAGCGGCGACCCCAACGGCGCCGAGCCCTGGTTCTCCAAGGCCGCCGAGGCGGGCAGCGTCGACGCGGCCTTCAACCTCGGCATCCTGTACGCCGGCCGGGGCGACGACCGCACGGCCCTGACCTGGTACGAGCGGGCCGCCGGGGCCGGCCACACCGAGGCCGCGCTCCAGGTGGGCATCGCCAAGCTCCGCGACGGCGACGAGCAGGAGGCCGAGCGCCACCTGCGGTGCGCGGCGGGCGGCGGCAGCGCCGAGGCGGCGTTCCGGCTGGCCACCGTCCTGGACGCACGCCAGCCACCGCCGGGCCGCCCCGCGCTGGGCGAGCCCCAGGCGCCCAAGACGGAGTGCGAGGAGTGGTACGAGCGGGCGGCCGAGCAGGGGCACCGCCGCGCCCAGGTTCGGATCGGCATGCTCGCCGCCCAGCGCGGGGACACCGCCGGGGCCGCCCGCTGGTACCGGGAGGCCGCCGAGGCGGGCAGCCGCAACGGCGCGTTCAACCTCGGCCTGCTGCTCGCCCGGGACGGCAACGAGCGCGAGGCGGCGCTCTGGTGGACCCGTGCCGCCCGCGCGGGGCACGGACGGGCCGCCCTGCGCCTCGCGCTGCTCGCCGCCCGCCGGGGCGAACTGGCCGAGGGCCGGCGCTGGTGCGCGCGCGCCGTCGAGCTCGGCCCGGCGGAGGTCGCCGAGCGGGCGGCACGCCTCAGCGAGGCGCTGCACCAGGAACTCACCGCGTAACCGCTTGTCCCCGGGCCCGGCGGCCAGGCCCGGCACCCGGTCCGGGGCTCGGATCCGGCGCGCCTGCGCCGTCCGGCGGGCCCGCACCGGGGCCTCGCACGCGGCACCGGACCCCGCACCGCGGGGCTCGAACCCCGCCCGGCGGCCAGGCCCGGCGGTGGCGTAACGCAGCTCACTCCCAAGCCTCGCTTATGGATTTGCGCTGTTCCACGCAGTCCCGTAAGGTTGTGTTCATCGACGCGGGGTGGAGCAGCTCGGTAGCTCGCTGGGCTCATAACCCAGAGGTCGCAGGTTCAAATCCTGTCCCCGCTACTGAAGCCGAAGGCCCGGATCTTACGAGATCCGGGCCTTCGGTGTTTTCCCCTGCCGGTACGTTTCGGCGCCCCGCGCCCGGCAGGTCCGCGCACCCCGCCCGGCAGCAGGCTTCCGCAACGCAAAAGCCCCCCGGTCTCCCGGGGGGCTCGGTGTCGTCGGCGCGTCAGGCGGCCGCGCAGGTGGGGCACACGCCCCGGTACGTGACTTCGACGTCCGAGATCGTGAAGCCGAAGCGCTCCGTGTCCGGCAGGTCGGCCAGCGGGTTGCCCGACGGGTGCACGTCGCGGATCGCGCCGCAGCCCGCACAGATCAGGTGGTGGTGCGGACGGTGCGCGTTCGGGTCGTACCGCTTCGCGCGGCGGTCCGTCGTGACCTCCAGGACCTCACCCAGCGTCACCAGCTCGCCCAGCGTGTTGTAGACGGTCGCACGGGAGATCTCCGGAAGCCGCTCCACCGCGCGTGCGTGGACCTCGTCAGCCGTCAGATGGACGTGCTCGCCGTCGAGGACCTCGGCCACGACGCGTCGCTGCGCGGTCATGCGCCAGCCGCGTCCACGCAGTCGTTCCAACAGGTCGCTCATGAGGACCAGCCTAACAGGGAGGGGGCTCAGTCCCGAACGGGTGTGGCTTTGGATGACGACTTGACTTAGACATTGTCCATTGTAGGATCGGTACCGGCTTTGGCCAAGGGACAGGTTGTGCAGGAAACACGCAGGAGGCGCACGTGACGCAGGGACCGCTCACCACGGAGGCCGGCGCGCCGGTCGCCGACAACCAGAACAGCGAGACCGCGGGCCTCGGCGGTCCGGTTCTCGTCCAGGACCAGCTGCTCCTCGAGAAGCTCGCCCACTTCAACCGGGAGCGCATCCCGGAGCGGGTGGTCCACGCGCGCGGCGCCGGTGCCTACGGCACGTTCACGGTGACGGCCGACGTCACCCCGTACACCCGCGCGAAGTTCCTCTCCGAGGTCGGCAAGCAGACCGAGGTCTTCCTGCGCTTCTCGACCGTGGCGGGCAACCTGGGCGCCGCCGACGCCGTGCGGGACCCCCGGGGCTTCGCGCTGAAGTTCTACACCGAAGAGGGCAACTACGACCTCGTCGGCAACAACACCCCGGTGTTCTTCATCAAGGACGCCATCAAGTTCCCCGACTTCATCCACACCCAGAAGCGCGACCCGTACACGGGCTCGCAGGAGGCGGACAACGTCTGGGACTTCTGGAGCCTGTCGCCCGAGTCGGTGCACCAGGTGACCTGGCTGTTCGGCGACCGCGGCATCCCGGCGAGCTACCGCCACATGGACGGCTTCGGCTCCCACACCTACCAGTGGAACAACGAGGCCGGCGAGGCCTTCTGGGTGAAGTACCACTTCAAGACGGACCAGGGCATCAAGTGCCTCACCCAGGCCGAGGCCAACAAGCTCGCCGGTGAGGACCCCGACTCGCACCAGCGCGATCTGCGCGAGGCCATCGAGCGCGGCGAGTACCCGTCCTGGACCGTCGGCGTGCAGATCATGCCGGTGGCCGATGCGGCGACCTACCGCTTCAACCCGTTCGACCTGACCAAGGTGTGGCCGCACGCCGACTACCCGGTCATCGAGTTCGGCAAGCTGGAGCTCAACCGCAACCCGGAGAACGTCTTCGCCGAGGTCGAGCAGTCCATATTCAGCCCCGCCCACTTCGTGCCGGGCATCGGGCCGTCCCCGGACAAGATGCTCCAGGGCCGCCTCTTCGCGTACGGCGACGCCCATCGCTACCGCGTCGGCATCAACGCCGACCACCTGCCGGTGAACCGCCCGCACGCCACCGAGGCGCGGACGAACAGCCGCGACGGCTACCTGTACGACGGCCGCCACAAGGGCGCCAAGAACTACGAGCCGAACAGCTTCGGCGGCCCGTTCCAGACCGGCCGGCCGCTGTGGCAGCCGATCCCGGTGACGGGCGGGACCGGCAACCACGAGGCGCCGGTGCACGCCGAGGACAACGACTTCGTCCAGGCCGGCAACCTCTACCGGCTCATGACGGAGCCCGAGAAGGACCGCCTGATCGGGAACCTCGCGGGCTCGCTCTCCCAGGTCTCGCGCGACGACATCATCGAGCGCGCGATCAACAACTTCCGTCAGGCCGACGGAGACTTCGGCAAGCGGCTGGAGGCCGCGGTCCAGGCCCTGCGCGGCTGAACAGCACTGGATCGCTTGTCGTGGCCGAGAGGGCCGGCTCCCGCAGGGGAGCCGGCCCTCCGGGCCGTCCGGATACGGCCTAGGCCAGGGCGGCCGCGTGACGCCGTGCCGGCGCCCAGCAGCGGATGATGTCGCGTACGGAGACGATGCCGACCGGCCCGGTGCCGTCCAGCACGATCAGGTGGCGGAAGCCGCCGTGGGACATGGCGGTCGCGGCCTCCTCCAGGGTCCACTCCGGCGCGGCGAAGACGACGTCGGTCGTCGTGTGCGCGCCGGCCGTCTCCAGATCCGGGTCCTGACCGGCGCCCACCGAGACGAGGATGTCCCGTTCGGTGAGGATGCCGAGGCCGCTGGTGTCATGGTCCAGAACGACGGCCGCGCCGACCCGGCGCGCCGCCATCAGGGCCGCTGCCTGGCGGAGCGTGTGGGCGGGGCCGATGGTGAGGACCACCGTGCTCATGGCGTCACGGACGAGCATGGATGGAGCCACCTCCTTGGTGAACGACTCGTCGAGAATCGATTCACAAGTTCACAAGTGCGGGGACTCTCAGAGTGGCAGCCCGGGGCGGCCTCAACAAGGGGTCTGCATGACCTGGCGCACGTACGCCATGACGGACCGTAGGCGCCTGGCGGGGACGCGACCGGACCGCCCGGCCGCCCGCGGTGGGGCGGGACCGGACCGGCCCGTCCCGTCCCGCCGCGGCGGTGTCAGTAACGCTGGTTCAGGTACCCCAGCAGCTCGTCGTGGAGCAGGCCGTTGGACGCCGCCGCATTCCCGCTGTGCGGTCCCGGCGCGCCGTCCAGGCCGGTGAAGGTGCCGCCCGCCTCCTGGACCACGATGGCGGTCGCCGCCATGTCCCACAGCGACAGCTCCGGCTCGGCGCAGATGTCCACCGAGCCCTCGGCGACCATCATGTACGGCCAGAAGTCGCCGTACCCGCGCGTCCGCCAGCACGCGCGCGTGAGGTCCAGGAAGCCGTCCAGCCGGCCCTGCTCCTCCCAGCCGCTGAGCGACGAGTACGCGAACGACGCGTCGGACAGGTCCGCGACCTTGGACACGTGGATGCGCGTCGCCGACGACAGGCTGCGGCCGGTGTACGCGCCGAGCCCCTTCGCCGCCCACCAGCGGCGGCCCAGCGCCGGCGCCGACACCACGCCCACGACCGGCTGGAAGCCCCCCTCGCCCGCCTCCATGAGCGAGATCAGCGTCGCCCAGACCGGCACACCCCGCACGTAGTTCTTGGTGCCGTCGATCGGGTCGATCACCCAGCGGCGCGGGCCCGTGCCCTCGACGCCGTACTCCTCGCCCAGGATCGCGTCACGCGGCCGCGCCCGCTGCAGATGGCCCCGGATCAGCTCTTCGGCGGCCCGGTCGGCCTCGCTCACCGGCGTCATGTCCGGCTTCGTCTCCACCTTGAGGTCGAGCGCCTTGAACCGGTCCATGGTGGCGGCGTCGGCGGCATCCGCGAGGACGTGGGCAAGACGCAGATCATCGTGGTAATCGGCCATGGGCGGCACTCTATCCCGCGGGACCGGCCGCTTCCGCGGGAGCTCTTGACAGTGCGTGGCGGCCCGTCAACTCTGAGTTCAGAGCCGTCGGGCCAGGGGAGGCGACGATGCCCACCGCGCGCGAAGCACTGCTCGACGCCGCTCGCGCGGCGCTCGCGGACCTGCCCTGGACGGCGGTGCGGATGGTCGACGTGGCGGCAGCCGCGGGCGTGTCCCGGCAGACCCTCTACAACGAGTTCGGCAGCAAGGAGGGCCTGGCGCGGGCCCTGCTGCGCAGCGAGGCCGACGCGTACCTGGAGGGCGTCGAGCGCATCCTCGGGAACACGGGCACCGCCACGAACACCCGCGCCGCCACGAACACGGGCACCGGCGCGAACGCCCGCACCGGCACGGACACGAACGCGGACACGGAAGCCGGCACCGGCACCGGCACGGACGCCGGGGACCGCCTCGCCTCCGTCGCCGAGTGGATCGTCCGCGAGGCGCGGACGCGGCCCCTGCTGCGCGCCCTGCTCACCGGCTGCTGGGGCGACCGGCTGCCGGCACCCCGCCCCCGGCCCGGCCCCGCCCGCCGGGTCCTGACCGGCTCGGCCGCCCAGCGCCGCGCCGACGCGGGCGCCCCCGGCCCGGCCGAACTGGTGGCGGCCGTACGCGAGCGGTCCCTGGCCGCGCTGGGCCGGGAGGGCTGCGGGGAGGAGACGTGCGAGCTGGCCGTGCGGCTGGCCCTGTCCTGCGTCGTCGCGCCCGCGCCCCGGGAGGAGGTCGGCGCGCTGGTGCGCCGGGCCGTCGGCGGCGTCAGTGCGAGGAGCCCGAGAGCTGGAGCCCGATGACCCCGAGGATCACCAGGGAGATCGAGATGATCTTCAGTGTGGACACCAGGTCGCCCAGGAAGATCATGCCGTAGACGGCCGTGCCCGCCGCCCCGATCCCGGTCCACACCGCGTACGCCGGGCCCACGTCCAGCTTCCGCAGCGACAGGGTCAGCAGCCCGAAGCTGCCGAGGGCGAAACAGGCGAAGGCGACCGTCGGCCACAGCCGCGTGAAGCCGTGGGAGAGCTTGAGGCAGACGGCGAAACCGGTCTCCAGGAAGCCCGCGACGATCACCAGCAGCCACGCCATCGTCAGTGCCTCCCGCGTCCGTGGTCCGTGACTGCTCGGTCCGACTTGGTGCGATTATGCACTTACCGGGCGCCGGGATCCGCAAACGTGCGCGACTCAGTCGCCTTCGCGTCGCTCGCGCGTGGCGAGCAGCCGCCGCAGCGAGTACAGCCGCGCCGGATCGGCGTGCCCCTCGGCCACCCAGGTGTCCAGCGCGCAGTCCGGCTCGTCGTGGCTGCACGCGCGCGGGCACCGCTCCGTGCCCGGCACCAGGTCGGGGAAGGCGTTGATGACCCGGGACGGGTCGACGTGGTTGAGCCCGAAGGACCGCACGCCCGGCGTGTCGATCACCCATCCCTCGGCGCCGTCCAGCGGCAGCGCCAGCGCCGACGTGGTGGTGTGCCGGCCGCGGCCCGTCACCGCGTTGACGTCACCGGTGAGCCGGCGGCGTTCCTCCGGCACCAGCGCGTTGACCAGGGTCGTCTTGCCGACGCCCGAGTGTCCGACGAACGCGGTGGTGCGGCCGGCGAGGTGCTCGCGGACCCGGTCGGCCGCGTTCCCGTCGTACAGCTCCTCGCGGCTGGTGACGATGTACGGGATGTCGAGCGCGCCGTACAGCTCCAGCAGCGCGGAGGGCGGTGCCAGGTCCGACTTGGTGAGCACCAGCAGCGGCTCCAGACCGCCGTCGTACGCCGCGACCAGGCAGCGGTCGATCAGCCGGGGGCGCGGCTCGGGGTCGGCGAGGGCGGTGACGACGGCGAGCTGGTCGGCGTTGGCGACGACCACGCGCTCGTACGGATCGTCGTCGTCGGCCGTGCGGCGCAGGACGGAGCGGCGCGGCTCGATGCGGACGATGCGGGCGAGGGTGTCCTTCGCGCCGGACATGTCGCCGACGAGGGAGACCCGGTCGCCCACCACGGCGGCCTTGCGGCCCAGTTCCCGGGCCTTCATCGCCATGACCGTACGGCCGTCGACGAGACAGGTCAGGCGGCCCCGGTCCACCGTGAGGACCATGCCCTCGGCCGCGTCCTCGTGCTTGGGGCGGATGGTGGTGCGGGGGCGGGTGCCCTTGCGGTTGGGGCGGGAACGGATGTCGTCCTCGTCCGTGTGCTTGCCGTAGCGGCGCATGTCGTCAGGCCTCGAGCATTCCGGTCCACATCTGCGGGAAGTCCGGCAGGGTCTTGGCGGTCGTCGCCACGTTCTCGATCAGCACACCGTCGACGGCGAGGCCGATGATCGAGCCGGCGGTCGCCATGCGGTGGTCGTCGTACGTGTGGAAGACACCGCCGTGCAGCGGGCGCGGGCGGATGTGCAGCCCGTCCGCCGTCTCGGTGACGTCGCCGCCGAGCTCGTTGATCTCCTTGGTGAGCGCGGCCAGCCGGTCCGTCTCGTGCAGCCGCAGGTGGGCCACCCCGCGCAGGGTCGAGGGCGAGTCGGCGAGGGCGGCGACCGCCGCGATGCCGGGCGTGAGCTCGCCGACGTCGCCGAGGTCCCAGTCGATGCCGTGGACGGTGCCCGTGCCGGTGAAGGTGAGCCCCTGCTCGGTCAGTTCGCAGGAGCCGCCCATCGCGGTGAAGATCTCGCGCAGCGCGTCACCGGGCTGGGTGGTGTACTGCGGCCAGTCCGGGATGGTGATCCGTCCGCCGGTGACCAGGGCGGCCGCCAGGAACGGCTGGGCGTTGGACAGGTCCGGCTCGACGGTGAGGTCGCGGCCGAGCAGCGCGGAGGGGGAGACCCGCCAGACGTTCGGCTCGCCGCCGGTCTCCGGCTCGTCGACCTGGGCGCCGACCGCGCGCAGCATGTCGACGGTCATCCGGATGTGCGGCATGGAGGGCAGCTTGGCGCCGGTGTGGCGGACCTCCACGCCCTGGTTGAAGCGGGGCGCGGAGAGCAGCAGCGCGCTGACGAACTGCGACGAGGACGAGGCGTCGATCTCGACCGGGCCGCCGTCCAGCGCCCCGCTGCCGTGCACCGTCATCGGCAGGCACCCGCGTCCGTCGTCGTCGATACGGGCGCCCAGGGCGCGCAGCGCGTCGATCACGCCGTGCAGCGGCCGCTCGTGGGAGCGCGGGTCGCCGTCGAAGCGGACCGGGCCGTCGGCGAGGGCGGCGACCGGGGGCAGGAACCGCATGACCGTGCCGGCGTTGCCGACGTCGACCTGCGCCGGGCCGTGCAGCCCCGCGGGGATGACCCGCCACCGCTCCCCCGTGCCGTCGGGGCCCACGCCCTCCTCGATGCCCACGCCCATCGTGCGCAGGGCCTCGGCCATCAGCAGGGTGTCGCGGGAGCGCAGCGGGCGGCGCAGCCAGCCCGGCTCCGAGGCGAGCGCGGCGAGCACCAGGCCACGGTTGGTGACCGACTTGGACCCGGGCACGGTGACGGTCGCGTCGACGGCTCCGCGTGCGGGGGGAGCGGGCCAGAGGTCGAGGTGTGCGGGGCTATCGGTCATGCCCCTCACTTTAGACGGGCGCTATGGCCAGAGCTCACCTCCTCCGGGCTCTCATGATCATCGGACTCGCCGGTCTCACAGGCCCAGCAGCCAGCGTCCGCCGCCGATCAGCGAGCAGAGCGACACCGCGTGGAAGAGGAACAACCACAGGGCGGGCGGGACGTGCGTCAGCCGGGCGAGCTGGTCGGCGTCCGAGTCCGGAGCACCGCCGTGCCGGCGCTTCGCCTGGAGCTCGAAGACCGGACGGACACCGCCCAGAAGGAGGAACCAGACCGCGCCGTACGCGAACGCCGCCTGGACGACGGGCTCCGTCAGCCACGACACCAGCAGGAAGGCGGCCCCCGTCACGAGCACCGTGAGGGCCCCGTACGCGTTGCGGATCATCACCAGCATGGCGACGAGCAGCGCGGTCGCCACCCACAGCAGCAGCGTGATGCGGTGCGCCGCCAGCAGCCAGGCGCCGCCGAGGCCGAGCAGGGACGGGGCGGTGTAGCCGGCCGCCGCGGTGAGGATCATGCCCAGGCCGGTCGGCTTCCCCCGGCTGACGGTCAGACCGCTGGTGTCGGAGTGCAGCCGGATGCCCTGCAGCCGCCGGCCGGTGACCAGGGCGATGAGTCCGTGGCCGCCCTCGTGGGCGATCGTGATCGCGTTCCGCGCCACCCGCCACAGCCCGTGCGGGACGGTGACGGCGAGGGCGGCGGCGGCCGTGACCAGGACGAGCCACAGTTCCGGGGCGGGCTGGGTGCCGACGACGCGGTCCCAGAGGTCGGCGAGGCTCGTGCGGTCCATGGTGGGGCGGCTCCCTGGTGTCTCGGCGTAGGGAGCATCCTCCGTGCCCGGTGGGCGATGGCTCAACCCCGGCGTGATCGGCAAGACACCGCCTAGGCTCGTACCGCATACAGAGGAGGGGTGGTACGCGATGTGCGGACGGTATGCGGCGAGCCGGCGGCCCGAGGACCTCACGGGTCTGTTCGGGGTCCAGAAGTGGGAGCCGGAGGAGACGTTGGCCCCCGACTGGAACGTGGCGCCCACCAAGGAGGTGTACGCGGTCCTCGAACGCCCGCTCAGAGGAGCGGACTCCCCCCGTCCGGTCCGGCAGCTGCGGACCCTGAAGTGGGGCCTCGTGCCGTCGTGGTCCAAGACCCCCGAGGGCGCCGCCCGGATGATCAACGCCCGGGCGGAGACGGTCCACGAGAAGCCGTCCTTCCGGCAGGCCTTCGCCACGCGCCGGTGCATCCTGCCCGCCGACGGCTATTACGAGTGGGTGACCGGCGCCGCCGAGCGGCAGCTGGAGGAGCAGGGGAAGAAGAAGCGCCCGCGCAAGCAGCCGTACTTCGTCACGCCCGCCGACGGGTCCGTCTTCGCGATGGCGGGGCTGTACGAGTTCTGGCGCGACCCGGCCCTGCCGCCGGACCACCCCCGGGCGTGGTGGGCCACCTGCTCGGTGATCACCACCGAGGCGGACACGGAACCGCTGGGCGTGGCCCCGGCGGAGGGCCCGCACGCGCTGTCGGACATCCACCCGCGCATGCCGCTGATGCTCACGCCCGACCGGTGGGACGCCTGGCTGGACCCGGCCCGCACGGACACCGACGAGCTGCGCTCCCTGCTCAGCCCGCCCCCGGCCGGCCTGATGCGGGCCTACCCGGTGACGCCCGCCGTCAGCAACGTCCGCAACAACGGGCCCGAGCTGCTGGAGGAACTCCCCGGCCCGGTGGAGGAAACGCTTTTCTGACGCGCGGCACGCGGTGCGCGGCGTGCGCCGCCGCCCGGGCACCATGGCACGGTGACCGACACGACCACCACCGAAACCGTGCCCACCGGCGTCGGCGACGCCCGCATCACCTGGCACGCCGCCGAGGGCGACGCCCGACTCGTCATGGCCCTCGGCCACGGCGCCGGCGGCGGCATCGAGGCCCGGGACCTCCGGGCGCTCGCCGCCGCCCTGCCCGCCGCCGGCGTGACCGTCGCCCTGGTCGAACAGCCCTGGCGGGTCGCCGGCAGGAAGCTCGCGCCCGCGCCCAGGACCCTGGACGCCGCCTGGCGGGACCTGTGGCACGCCCTGCGCGTGCCCGGGCTGCCGATCGTGGCCGGCGGGCGCAGCGCGGGCGCCCGGGTGGCCTGCCGCACCGCCCGTGAGCTGGGCGCCCGCGCCGTACTGGCGCTGAGCTTCCCGCTCCACCCGCCGGGCAGGCCGGAGAACTCGCGGGCGGACGAGCTGCGCGGGGCGGGTGTGCCCACCCTCGTCGTCCAGGGCGGCAACGACCCCTTCGGCAGGCCCGCCGAGTTCCCGGATGGCGACCACGACCTGGTGGAGGTCCCCTTCGGCGACCACGGGTTCGCCGTGCCGAAGCGGGCGCCGGTGACCCAGGAGGCGGCGCTCGCGGTGATCACCGGCCGGGTCACGGCGTGGGTGGGTTCCCTGCGGGAATGAAGAGCCGCCGGGGTGTTGTTATGACGGGCGTCGGTGAAGAGAGCTGAGCCAGGAGAGGAAGTCCGTCGCATGGGTTCGATCGTCTGCCCCAGCCGGTCCGCGTCCGCCGAGCTGGACTGGACCGTGCTCCCTGCGGCCAGGACCGCCCCTGCCCGGGCAGCTCGCGGAGGGAATTCGAAGGGACTGGCGCCGGAAGGTCGACTATTCTCCGATTCGAGCGGGTCCGGACTCGGTCCCGTCACTGCGCTGGAGGAGGTGGGTCCGGTCACCGGGACCGACACAGGGACCAACGACGGCCCCGAGGAGACGGAGACCGAGCGCAACGCGCGCTTCGAGCGGGACGCCCTCGGCTACCTCGACCAGATGTACTCCGCGGCCCTGCGCATGACGCGCAACCCCGCCGACGCCGAGGACCTGGTCCAGGAGACGTACGCCAAGGCGTACGGGTCGTTCCACCAGTTCCGTGAGGGCACGAACCTCAAGGCCTGGCTGTACCGGATCCTCACCAACACCTTCATCAACTCGTACCGCAAGAAGCAGCGCGAGCCCCAGCGCAGCGCCGCCGAGGAGATCGAGGACTGGCAGCTCGCCCGCGCCGAGTCGCACATGTCCACCGGTCTGCGGTCCGCCGAGTCCCAGGCGCTGGACCATCTGCCCGACTCCGACGTGAAGGAAGCGCTCCAGGCGATCCCCGAGGAGTTCCGCATCGCGGTGTACCTCGCCGATGTCGAGGGCTTTGCGTACAAGGAGATCGCGGACATCATGGGTACACCCATCGGTACGGTGATGTCCCGACTGCACCGTGGCCGCCGCCAGTTGCGCGGCATGCTCGAGGACTACGCCCGCGACCGCGGGCTGGTCCCCGCGGGCGCCGGAGAGTCGTCGAACAACGGGAAAGGCTCGGGCTCATGAGCTGCGGAGAGCCGCACGAGACGGAATGCGCAGAGGTCCTGGACCATCTCTACGAGTTCCTCGACCGCGAGATGCCCGACAGCGACTGCACCAAGTTCGAGGTGCACTTCGAGGAGTGCTCCCCGTGCCTGGAGAAGTACGGGCTCGAACAGGCCGTGAAGAAGCTGGTCAAGCGGTGCTGCGGCCATGACGACGTACCGAGCGACCTGCGGGCCAAGGTCATGGGGCGGATCGAGCTGATCCGCTCGGGCGAGGCCGTGCCGGACCACGACGTGTCGTCCACGCCCGCGACCCAGGAGTAGCGCCTGCCGCGCAGGTGACGGGAGGGGCGCGCCGCGAGCACCGCGGCGCGCCCCTCCCGTTCATCCGCTGGTCACCCGAAGGGGCTAATAGATTCCGTCCGCCGCCACCAAGCGGTCACCGGCTCGTAGCCTTGCGCTCGTTTCGGAGGGCCGGCGGGAGGCGGGAACGGTGGCGGGCATTCCGGTGGGGGCGTGCGCATATCTCGTGGGCACGGTGCTGTGCGCCGCCGTGTGCGCGCTGCCCGCGTTCGATCCGGCCGCCGGGACGCCCTGGCGCGCCCTCGCGCTCCTCGCCGCGCTCTACGCCTTCTGCGAGTGGCCCGCGCGCCGGCCGGGGCGGGGCTCCGAGGCGCCCGCGGGCACGGGCTCCTTCTTCCCCGTCCTGCTCGCCGCCGCGCTGCTGCTGCCACCCGCCGCGGCCGCCCTGGTGGCCGTCCCCGGGGCGCTGATCGCCCCGGTCGAGCAGCGGCCCGCCGCGCCCCGGCGGGCCTGGCGCGCCGCGCGGCTCGCCCTCGCCGCGTGGGCCGCGGCGCAGACCGCGGCGGCCTTCGGCGCCGACGGCGACGCCCTCTCCGCGTTCCCCGACTTCCCCCATGTGCTGCTGCCCGCCGGCCTGTCGGTGCTCGCCTTCTCACTGGTGCTCACCGCGCTCGACGGCGGCATCATGGCCACGGCGATGGGCGTCCCGTGGCGCGGCGCCTGGCGCGGGCTGCTGCCGCGGTCGCTGGCGCCGCACGCCGTGCACGGGCTGGCCGGGCTGATGATGGCGGTGCTGTGGCGCAGCCCGTACGGCTGGCCCGCCGCGCTGTTCGTCCTGCTGCCCATGTACATCTCCAGCTGGATGTTCACGCAGTACCACCGGGAGCGCGCCGCGCACCAGGCGACCATCCGCGCCCTGGTCCAGGCCGTCGACCTCAAGGACACCTACACCCGCGGCCACAGCGAGCGGGTTGGCCACGCCTCGGTGCTGATCGCCCGCGAGCTCGGCATGGACGAGACGCGGCTGGAGGTGATCCGGTTCGCCGGGATCCTCCACGACGTGGGCAAGCTCGGGGTGCCCACGCGCGTGCTGCGCAAGGACGGACCGCTGACCCCCGAGGAGCGGCGGGTGATCGAACTGCACCCGGAGTACGGGCACGAGATCGTGCGCGGCATCGGGTTCCTCGGCGAGGCGCGGGCGGCGATCCTGCACCACCACGAACGCATCGACGGCAGCGGCTACCCGTACGGGCTGCGCGGCCGGCAGATCCCCGAGTTCGCGCGGGTCGTCGCGGTGGCGGACGCCTTCGACGCGATGACCTCCACCCGCTCCTACCGGCGGGCGCGCCCCGTGGCGACGGCGGTGGCCGAGCTGGAGCGGTGCGCGGGCACGCAGTTCGACCCGCGGATGGTGGGGGCGCTCGTGCGGGCGCTGGACAAGCACGGATGGGAGCCGGCCGTCACCACCGACGATCCGCCCGAGGTACCGCGCCGAAACGTCCCTCCACCCCGTGACCCGGGACGCGGCCCGGCCGCCCCGGCCCGGCCCGGTCCCGGCGGCGCGGCCCGCGACGCCGGACCCGGTTCCGCGCGGGACGGGGCCCTGTGACGGCGCTCGGGGCCGCCCGGGCGGCGGTACTGCCGCACCCGGTGCGCGTCGTCCACGGGGCGGCCGGAGTCCTGGCCGCCGGCGGGCTCGGATGGACCCTGTGGCACGGGGTCGCCGAGCCGGGCACCGCGCTCGCCTTCGGCGTGCTCATCGCCGTCGGGGAGCTCGCCCGCTGGGGCACCGGGCCCGGCAGAGGGGCACCGCCGCTGCTGGCCGAGGTGTGGGCACGGGAACCGGCACCCCTCGGGGCCGCGGGGGCCCTCGCGTACGCCCTGCTCGGCGAGTGCGCCGGGCGGGCCACCACCCACGGGGTGCTCCAGATCGTCGCCGTCGTCGTCGCGGGCACGCTCACCGGGGCCGTACCGCACGTGGCCCGCGGCTGCCGGCCCGCCCACGACCACCTGGCGCGCCGGGTGCTGACCACCGCGTTCGCCGCCGCCTGCTTCCAACCCCTCTACAACTCGGGCCGGTTGGGCGAGTCCATCGGGCAGGGGCCCTTCTACGCGCTCTTCGTGGCGCTGGTGCTCGTGCTGTCGGCGCTGTGCGACGCCGTGCTCGCCGCCCTGCTGCTGCGGGTCCGCACGGGCTACCGGTACGGGCCGCTGCTGCGTGACGAGTTGCGCGCCCTGCTCGGCATCGGCTCGGCGGTATGCGCCACCGGCGCCGTCATCGCCCTCGCGGTCGCGGTCGCCGGCCTGTGGGCGCTGCCCCTGTTCTGCGTACCGCTGCTGCTCACCCAGCTGTCGTTCCGCCGGTACACCGCCGTGCGCGCCACGTACCGCCAGACCATCGCCTCCCTCGCGCGGGCCACGGAGATCGCCGGCTACACGGCGCCCGGCCACGCCCACCGCGTCGCGGCGCTCAGCCTCGCCGTCGGGCGCGAGCTGGGGCTGTCGGAACCCGACCTGACCGTGCTGGAGTACGCCGCGCTGATGCACGACATCGGGCAGCTCTCGCTGGTCGACCCGGTACCGGAGGGTGCCACCGCTCTGCTCCCGGCCGCCGAGCAGCGCCGTATCGCCCTGCTGGGCGGCGCCGTGGTGCGGCAGACCGGGGTGCCGGCGGCGGTCGCGGTCGTCGTGGAGCGCCAGGCCGACCCCTACCGCGAGCAGCCGCTGCCCGCCCGGATCGTCCGGGCCGTCAACGCATACGACGACCTCGCCGGGGAAACCGCCCAGGGGTCGCTCACCGCCCTTGAGCAGCTCCGGCTGGGCACCGCGCGGGACTACCACCCGGCGGTGGTGGAGTCCCTGGCCAGAGTGCTGGCCCGGGGCGGCGTCACCGGTCCCGCACCGGGGTAACCCATGGGTAATGAGCGGGTGTGCGACCCGGCATGGTTGGATGCGAACAAGAGGGTGTCCGGGGGCAGAGACCTTCAGTGACCGGCAGACCGGCAGGCGGGAATCGTGAGGATCTTCGGGAAGGTACGGCATCGGCCCTCCGCCTCGTGGCGGCAGGCCACCGACCGCGCGTTCACGCTGATCGGGGACGGGCGGTACGAGGACGCGGGCGCGCTGCTGACGCGTGCGGCGGACCTGGAGCCCTGGCTCTCGGAGTCCTGGTTCAATCTGGCGCTGCTGCACAAGTTCCGGCACGACTGGGAGCAGGCGCGCACCGCGGGT
This sequence comes from Streptomyces sp. NPDC051310, assembly GCF_044455245.1. NCBI lineage: Bacteria > Bacillati > Actinomycetota > Actinomycetes > Kitasatosporales > Streptomycetaceae > Streptomyces > Streptomyces sp. NPDC051310. Next base: position 63,349 of record NZ_JBITEO010000005.1, on the reverse strand, counting down.
CTGCGGGCCGTCGCGCTGCTCGACAAGGAGACCGGCGCGCCCGACTGGTGGAACGTGGGCATCGCCGCCACCGCCCTCCAGGACTGGCCGCTGGCCCGCCGTGCCTGGCAGGCGTACGGGCTGAAGGTGCCCGGGGCGGCCGCGGCGGGCGGGGAGCCGACCGGGATGGAGCTGGGCAGTGCCGCCGTACGGCTCTCGCCGGAGGGCGAGGCGGAAGTGGTGTGGGGCCGCCGGCTCGACCCGGCCCGGATAGAAGTGCTGTCCATTCCGCTGCCGTCCTCGGGGCGGCGCTGGGGCGAGGTCGTGCTGCACGACGGGGTGCCCAACGGCGAGCGGACCACCGCGGCCGGGCACAGCTTCCCGGTGTTCGACGAGATCGAGCTGTGGGCACCGTCGCCCGTGCCGACCTGGGTCGTGCTGCTGGAGGCGGCCACGGAGGCCGACCGTGACGCCCTGGAGCGGCTGGCGGCCGACGCCGGCTTCGCCGCCGAGGACTGGTCGTCGTCGGTGCGGCTGCTGTGCCGGACCTGCTCCGAGTCGCGGATGCCGAGCGCGGAGGGCGAGGGCGAGCACCTGGACCCGCACGACCACAGCGAGCCGGGGCACCCCGGGCCGCTCGGGCACCGCTCGCCGGGCGAGCTGTGGGTGCCGGAGCGCGAGTGCGGGATCGCAGCCCCGGCCGGACTGGTGCGGGGGCTGCTGGACGGCTGGGTGGCGGACAGCCCGGACAGCCGTGAGTGGCGGGATCTCGAGGAAGTCTGCTGACCCCGGCCGCCCGCGCCCGCGTAGGCTGTACGGGCACATCACGGCAACGGGTACCCGGGCACCGACGGAAAGGCGCGAAGGCGGACATGGCGCAGCAGGAGACGGACCAGCAGGACATCGACGTCCTCCCCGTGGACGACGAGGGCTTCGTCATCGACACGGAGAACTGCGAGGAGCGTGAGCGGATCCACCGCGAGCGCGGCACCTCCCGCCCGATCACGGTCGTCGGCAACCCCGTGCTGCACAAGGAGTGCAAGGACGTCACCGCGTTCGACGAGTCCCTCGCGCAGCTGGTCGACGACATGTTCGCCAGCCAGCGGACGGCGGAGGGCGTGGGCCTGGCCGCCAATCAGATCGGTGTGGACCTGAAGGTCTTCGTCTACGACTGCCCGGACGACGAGGGCGTACGGCACGTGGGCGTGGTCTGCAACCCGGTGCTGGAGGAGCTGCCGGCGGTCCGGCGCGTGCTGGACGACTCCAACGAGGGCTGCCTGTCCGTCCCGACGGCGTACGCGTCGCTGGCGCGGCCCGACTACGCCGTGGTGCGCGGCCAGGACGTCAAGGGCAACCCCATCACCGTGCGCGGCACCGGGTACTTCGCCCGCTGCCTGCAGCACGAGACGGACCACCTCTACGGATACCTGTACATCGACCGGCTGTCGAAGCGGGAGCGCAAGGACGCGCTGAAGCAGATGGAGGCGGGCACGCCGCGCTACCCGGTCGTCGCCAACGACTGACACACGGCCGAAGGCCCCGTCCCGGTGTCCGGGACGGGGCCTTCGCGTGTCCGCCACCGGTCCTGCCCACGGCGGTCGTGCCCCTTCCGCCCGTACGGTCCGGTCAGCGTCCGGCCGCGGCCTCCGGCCGCCGGGCGCGGCGGCAAAGCCCGGCGTACACCGCCCAGCCGGCCGCCGCGCCGACCGCGTACCGGAGGAGGTCCGGGGCGTGGAACGACGTGCCGAGGACCAGCGGGGCGAGAGCGCTGCGAGCGGCCAGCGCGGCCGGGACGCCCGTCAGCTGGAACAGCTCCACCGCGTACGAGAAACCCAGCGCGGTCCCGGCCGCCACCGCCGGCCGCAGCCGGGGCGCCACCGCCGCCACCAGCGCCACGATCAGCACCGTGTACAGCGCGTCCCCGGCGAACGCGGCCCACTCGCCCGTCGCCGCGGACCGGACACCCAGGCCCGCTGCGACGGTCAGCGCGGCGGCGGCACAGGCGGCCGGCCGCGTGGCGGTGCCCCGCGGCCGCGCGGGACCACGGCCCCGGGGAGGCGCCACGTCAGAAGTCCTCGTCCAGGTCGACCGAGCCCTCCACCGCCACCTGGTACGCCGACGGGCGGCGCTCGAAGAAGTTGGTCAGCTCCTGCACGCCCTGGAGCTCCATGAAGGAGAACGGGTTCTCGGAGCCGTACACCGGGGCGAAGCCCAGCCGCTGGAGGCGCTGGTCGGCGACGCACTCCAGGTAGGCACGCATCGACTCGGTGTTCATCCCCGGCAGGCCGTCACCGCACAGGTCGCGGCCGAACTGCAGCTCCGCCTCCACGGCCTCTTTCAGCATGTCGGTGACCTGCTGCTGGAGCGCGTCGTCGAAGAGGTCCGGCTCCTCCTTGCGGACAGTGTCGACGACCTCGAACGCGAAGTTCATGTGCATCGTCTCGTCCCGGAACACCCAGTTGGTGCCGGTCGCCAGGCCGTGCAGCAGACCGCGCGAGCGGAACCAGTACACGTAGGCGAAAGCCCCGTAGAAGAACAGGCCCTCGATACAGGCGGCGAAACAGATCAGGTTCAGCAGGAAGCGACGCCGGTCGGCCTTCGTCTCCAGCCGGTCGATCTTCTCCACCGAGTCCATCCAGCGGAAGCAGAACTGCGCCTTCTCGCGGATGGAGGGGATGTTCTCCACGGCGTCGAACGCCGCGGCGCGGTCCTCCGGGTCGGGGAGGTAGGTGTCGAGCAGTGTCAGATAGAACTGGACGTGCACGGCCTCCTCGAACAACTGCCGCGACAGGTACAGCCGCGCCTCGGGGGAGTTGATGTGCTTGTAGAGCGTCAGCACCAGGTTGTTCGCCACGATCGAGTCGCCGGTCGCGAAGAACGCCACCAGCCGGCCGATCAGGTGCTGCTCGCCCGGCGTGAGCTTGGCGAGGTCGGCGACGTCGGAGTGGAGGTCGACCTCCTCCACGGTCCAGGTGTTCTTGATGGCGTCCCGGTAGCGCTCGTAGAAGTCGGGGTAGCGCATCGGGCGCAGGGTCAGTTCGAAGCCCGGATCGAGCAGGTTCTTTTCCACGGACATTACTGGCAGGCCTCGCAGGACTCGGGGTTTTCGAGGGAACAGGCGACCGCGTCCTCCGGGGTCACCTGCGCGGGTACGGGGGCGGACGCCCGGGCGGCGCGCGCGATGCGGGTCGCGGGGCGCGAGCGCAGGTAGTACGTCGTCTTCAGCCCCTGCTTCCAGGCGTACGCGTACATCGAGGAGAGCTTGCCGATGGTCGGCGTCTCCAGGAACAGGTTCAGCGACTGCGACTGGTCCAGGAACGGCGTACGGGCCGCCGCCATGTCGATCAGGCCGCGCTGCGGGATCTCCCACGCCGTCCGGTACAGCTCGCGCACCTCGGCCGGGATCCAGGTGAAGCCCTGCACCGAGCCGCTGGACTCGCGCAGCGCCTCACGGGTCTGGGCGTCCCACACGCCGAGCCGCTTCAGCTCGTCCACCAGGTAGGAGTTGACCTGGAGGAACTCACCCGACAGCGTCTCGCGCTTGAACAGGTTCGACACCTGCGGCTCGATGCACTCGTACACGCCCGCGATGGAGGCGATCGTCGCGGTCGGCGCGATGGCCAGCAGCAGCGAGTTGCGCATGCCGACCTGGGCGACACGGGCGCGCAGTGCCTCCCACCGCTCGGGCCAGTTGAGCTCCACGTCGTAGTGGTCGGGGTGCAGCACCCCGCGCGCGGTACGGGTCTTCTCCCAGGCGGGCAGCGGGCCGTTGCGCTCGGCGAGGTCGGCGGACGCCTCGTACGCGGCGAGCATGATCCGCTCGGCGATCCGGGTCGACAGGGCGCGCGCCTCGGGGGAGTCGAACGGCAGCCGCAGCTTGAAGAAGACGTCCTGCAGGCCCATCGCGCCCAGGCCGACGGGCCGCCACCGGGCGTTGGACCGCCCGGCCTGCTCGGTCGGGTAGAAGTTGATGTCGACGACCCGGTCGAGGAACGTGACGGCCGTACGGACGGTCTCGTCCAGCCGCTCCCAGTCGATGTCGCCGCCGGCCACGAAGGCGCCCAGGTTGACCGAGCCCAGGTTGCAGACGGCGGTCTCCCCGTCGTCCGTCACCTCCAGGATCTCGGTGCACAGGTTGGAGGAGTGGACCGTGCGGCCCGGCTCCGCCGTCTGGTTCGCGGTGCGGTTCGAGGCGTCCTTGAACGTCATCCAGCCGTTGCCGGTCTGCGCGAGGGTCCGCATCATCCGGCCGTACAGGTCGCGGGCCGGCATGGTCTTGCGGGCCAGGCCCTTCGCCTCGGCCGCCCGGTACGCGGCGTCGAACTCGTCGCCCCACAGGTCGACCAGCTCCGGCACGTCCGCCGGCGAGAACAGCGACCACTCGGCGTCGGTGTTGACCCGGCGCATGAACTCGTCCGGGATCCAGTGCGCCAGGTTCAGGTTGTGCGTACGCCGGGCGTCCTCGCCCGTGTTGTCGCGCAGCTCCAGGAACTCCTCGATGTCCGCGTGCCACGTCTCCAGGTACACGGCCGCCGCGCCCTTGCGCCGCCCGCCCTGGTTCACGGCCGCGACCGAGGCGTCCAGCGTCTTCAGGAACGGCACGATGCCGTTGGAATGCCCGTTCGTGCCGCGGATCAGCGAACCGCGGGCCCGGATGCGTGAGTACGACAGGCCGATGCCGCCGGCGTGCTTCGACAGCCGTGCCACCTGGTGGTAGCGGTCGTAGATGGAGTCGAGCTCGTCCTGCGGGGAGTCCAGCAGGTAGCAGGACGACATCTGGGGGTGGCGGGTCCCGGAGTTGAACAGCGTGGGGGAGGAGGGCAGGTAGTCGAGCCGGCTCATCAGCCCGTACAGCGCCGCCACCTCCTCCAGCGCGCGCACCGAGTCGTCCTCGGCCAGCCCTGCCGCCACCCGCAGCATGAAGTGCTGCGGCGTCTCGATCACCTTGCGCGTGATCGGGTGGCGCAGCAGGTAGCGCGAGTACAGCGTGCGCAGCCCGAAGTACCCGAACCGGTCGTCGGCCGCGGGGTCGACCAGCGCGTCCATCCGGTCCGCGTGGAGCGACACGAACTCCGCCGTACGGTCCGCGATCAGACCCTCCCGGTGCCCCACCGCCACCGACGCCGAGAACGACACCGCGCCCTGCCCGGCCGCCTCCTCCGCGATGGTCCGGGTCAGCAGCCGGGCCGCGAGCCGGGAGTACGCCGGGTCCTCGGCGATCAGACCGGCGGCCGCCTCGGTGGCGAGCTCGCGCAGCTCCGCCTCGTCCGAACCTGCGTGCCGGCCGCGCAGCGCCGCGGCGGCGACCCGGCCGGGGTCGGTGTCGGGCAGATCGGCGGTGAGGTCGGTCAGGATCCGCAGCAGCGCGGTCCCCGGTGCGTCGGTCTCCGCGTCCGCGACTGCTGAAGCCGGATCGGCTGGCGCGATGGTCACGTGGGGCTCTCCCTCGCTCGGCTCGGGGCCGGCGGGCGGGCGGGGAAGCGGAACCCGGCGCCCCGGGCACAGGGGCGCACGCACCGCGTCCACCGGCCCACTCCGCGAGGCCCGGACGTCTGGGCACCCGGACCGGACGGCCGGGTGCGCCGTCGGCAGGTCATCGGACTTCCGGGTGCGCAAAAGCACACCGGTGCACCGTTGCGGGACAGTTCCGGATTTGCACCGGATTCCCCTGCGGCGACAGCGAGATGAGCATACATGTGGGGGGCGCCCACGACGGCACCCCCCACATGTTGTGTCAGCCGTGCGTCACAACTCCAGTGCGTAGGTGAAGAGGGTGACACCCGGGACCGGCTGCCAGTCCCGCTCCGGAGTCCGTACGAACCCCAGCCGCTCGTAGAGCCGGTGGGCCGCCCGCATCGCCTGCCGGGAGGACAGCACGACCCGCCGGCAGCCGTCCACCGCCCGGGCCCGCTCCACGCACGCCCGGACGAGCGCCTCCCCGGCGCCCCGCCGCCGCGCCGCCGGAGCCACCGCGAGCATCCCGATCTCGGCCTCCCCGTCCGCGGCGAGACCGGCCCACGGCCCGCCGCCCGCGGCGGCGAACGTCACACCGCCGAGCACCTGCCGGTCCTGCTCCACGGCCACGAGGACCTCGGCCCCGGCGGCCCGCCGGGACACGTCCCGCAGCTCGATCAGGTACTCGTCGCTCTCCCCGAAGTCCAGCAGCCCGTCTCCGAGGTACGCCTGGGCCGTGACCTCGCCCAGCGCCCCGTGCTCCTCCGGCCGTACGGCCCTGATGGTGATGTCCATGGTCCGAGTGTGGAGCGGGACGGCGACGGGCCGCCGCATTCCGTCCCCGGAATCGCGGCGGCCCGTCGTGCGCTCACCCGCTCAGCAGCAGCGGAACCCGTCGCGGGGGTCCGCCTCCCGCGCGTCGGTGCGCCTGCGCTCGAACTCGCGCCGGGTCAGCACCTCCGCGTCCGGGTCGTGGGACCGGGCGTGGGCGACGTACTTGTCGTACACCGACTCGCCGGACAGCTCACGCACGTACCAGCGCAGCCGGCCCAGGGCGCGCCGCAGGCGGCCGGGTGCTCCCGTAGCGGTCACCGGTGTCATGCCGAGCCGGTCCCGGCCGGCACCTCGTCACCACTGCCTCCGTCCTTGCGGTCGCCGCGGACGCCGCCGTCCGGGCCGAGCCCGGCGGCGACCAGTTCGGCCTTCTCCTCCGCCGTGGGGAACAGCCCGGCGGGGGCCACGATCCGGGACTCGGTGTACGGGACCTCGGAGAGCTTCACGCCGGCGGGGTCGGTGACGGCCTTCCAGCAGACGCGCCCCGCGTCCGCGATCACCACGATGATGAGGAGGGCGAAGAGGGCGGAGAGGACGCCGTCGACGGTGGAGTTGGTGACGACGGTGTGCATGTCGTCCATCGACTTCGCGGGGGGCAGCACCTGCCCGGAGTCGATGCCGGCCTGGTACTTGTCCCGCTGGGCGAAGAAGCCCACCCGCGGGTCGGCCGAGAAGATCTTCTGCCAGCTGGCGGTCAGCGTGACCGCCACGTCCCAGGCGAGCGGGACCGCGGTGACCCAGGCCCACTTCAGCCGGCCCGACTTGACCAGCAGCGTCGTGCAGACCGCCAGGGCCACGGCGGCCAGCAGCTGGTTGGCGATGCCGAACAGCGGGAAGAGCTGGTTGATGCCGCCCAGCGGGTCGTGCACGCCGACCCAGAGGAAGTAGCCCCAGCCGCCGACGACGACCGCGCTGGCGAACCACACGCCCGGCTTCCAGCTGACCTGCCTGAAGGGCTTGTAGACGTTGCCGAGCATGTCCTGGAGCATGAAGCGGCCCACGCGGGTGCCGGCGTCCACCGTCGTGAGGATGAACAGTGCCTCGAACATGATGGCGAAGTGGTACCAGAACGCCTTCATGGCGCTGCCGCCGACGACCGCGGAGAAGATCTCCGACATGCCGAGGGCGAAGGTCGGCGCGCCGCCGGTCCGGGAGAGCAGCGACGCCTCCTCGACGTCCGCCGCCGCCTTGGCCAGCAGGTCGGGCGAGACGGTGAAGCCGAAGTTCGTCACCGCCTCGGACGCGGACTGCACCGTCGTCCCGACCACGCCCGCCGGGGAGTTGATGGCGAAGAAGAGACCCGGGTCGATGATGGAGGCCGTGATCATCGCCATGACGGCGACGAAGGACTCGGTCAGCATGGCCCCGTACCCGATCATCCGGATCTGGGTCTCCTTCTGGACCATCTTCGGCGTGGTGCCGGAGGAGACCAGGGAGTGGAAGCCGGAGAGCGCACCGCAGGCGATGGTGATGAAGACGAACGGGAACATGGATCCGGCGAAGACCGGACCGTCACCACGGCTGGCGAAGTCGGTGAACGCCGGCATCTTCAGGGTCGGCAGGGCGACGAAGACGCCGATCGCGAGGAGCGCGATCGTACCGACCTTCATGAAGGTCGAGAGGTAGTCGCGGGGCGCCAGCAGCATCCACACCGGCAGGACGGAGGCGAGGAAGCCGTACACGATCATCCAGATGACCAGCGTGCCCGGTTCCAGGGTGAAGGTGTCGGCGAGGGAGGACTCGGCGACCCAGCCGCCCGCGACGATGGCGAGCAGCAGCAGCGCGACTCCGATGACCGAGACCTCGGTGACCCTGCCCGGTCGCAGCACCCGCAGGTACACGCCCATGAAGAGGGCGATCGGGATCGTCATGCCGATGGAGAAGACGCCCCACGGCGAGTGCGCGAGGGCGTTGACGATGACCAGGGCCAGCACGGCCAGCAGGATGATCATGATGGCGAAGACCGCGATCAGCGCCGCGGCACCGCCGAAGGGGCCGATCTCGTCCCGCGCCATCTGGCCGAGCGAACGGCCGTCGCGGCGGGTGGAGAAGAACAGCGTCACCATGTCCTGGACGGCACCGGCGAAGATCACGCCGACGATGATCCATATCGTGCCCGGCAGGTAGCCCATCTGCGCGGCGAGGACGGGCCCGACCAGCGGTCCGGCGCCCGCCACGGCGGCGAAGTGGTGGCCGAAGAGTACCCGGCGGTCGGTGGGGTGGAAGTCGACACCGTTGTCGAGCCGCTCGGCGGGGGTGGCACGGGTCTTGTCGACCTTGAGCACCCGGTTCGCGATGAAGCGGGAGTAGAAGCGGTAGGCGATCGCGTAGGAGCCGAGGGCTGCCGCGAGCATCCAGGCTGCTGAGATCTCCTCGCCCCGGGAGAGCGCGAGCACCGCCCAGCCCGCCGCCCCCACCAGGGCCACGAGTGACCAGATGGCGATCGACCGCGGAGTGAGGCCGGTCCTCGAAGAGTTCGGTGGTGCTGACGGCTCTGGCATGGTGGCACGTCCCCTCACTGATCACCTGTAATGCGCAGGAAATCTAGGGGAGTGCCTCGCGCAGCGTCACCCCCCGTCCGCATATCGGTACGGCAACGCTTTTGGGCCGGACCGCGTCACGGACCGGCCACGGGACTCAGCCGTTGGGCCGCTGCAGCCGCGCCACGAACTTGTACCGGTCGCCCCGGTACACCGACCGCACCCACTCCACCGGCTGACCGTTCTCGTCCAGCGAGTGGCGCGAGAGCATCAGCATCGGCAGGCCCACGTCCGTGCCGAGCAGGCCCGCCTCGCGCGGTGTGGCGAGCGAGGTCTCGATGGTCTCCTCGGCCTCCGCGAGCCGGACGTCGTACACCTCCGCCAGCGCCGTGTAGAGCGAGGTGTACTTGACCAGCGACCGCCGCAGCGCCGGGAAGCGCTTGGCGCTCAGGTGCGTCGTCTCGATGGCCATCGGCTCGCCGCTCGCCAGGCGCAGCCGCTCGATGCGCAGGACCCGGCCGCCGGCCGAGATGTCGAGCAGCCCGGCGAGCGTGTCGTCGGCCGTCACGTACCCGATGTCGAGCAGTTGCGAGGTGGGCTCCAGGCCCTGGGCGCGCATGTCCTCGGTGTACGAGGTGAGCTGGAGCGCCTGCGACACCTTCGGCTTGGCGACGAACGTGCCCTTGCCCTGGATGCGTTCCAGCCGCCCCTCGACCACGAGCTCCTGCAGCGCCTGGCGCACGGTGGTGCGCGAGGTGTCGAACTCGGCCGCGAGCGTGCGCTCGGGGGGCACCGGGGTGCCCGGGGGCATGGTCTGCGTCATGTCGAGCAGATGCCGCTTGAGCCGGTAGTACTTGGGCACGCGTGCGGTGCGCGTGGCCGTCCCGCTCTCGCCCTCGGTGCTGCCGCCCCCATCCGTGGCCATGGCCCGCCTTCCCGACTTCTGTGCTGCTGCCGTCACCGGCTCCTCCGTTGTTGCGGCTCACATGGTGGCACGGTTTGCGGGCCCGGGACCCGTTACCCGAGGCCGCCGGTTCAGTGACGGTACGTCGTCACCGCTTCTTATACACCGTGGACACCCCCGTTGGTCTAGGCCATTCGCCGGTCGGTGTGCGGCGCGTCCGGGCGGGCGGGGCGCGCACGCCGTGTGCGGGGGCGCCGCACGGCCGCCCCGGGGGGCGGCGGGGAAGCCGCGGCGCCGGCCATCGGGCCGTACCGGAAAGGAACTTGGCATTCCCATTGCCGCCTGTCAGGAAGGTCCGTACCTTTCGGACGGCGAACGTGCATCGATGACGGCGGCACACCTGGACGCCGACCGGGCCGCGGGTGGACCGGCCCCGCTTCCGCGCGCGACGGCGGCCCCGCTCCGGGGGCGCCGGCGTGCGCGTCCGCCGCCAGGTGTCGGTCCGGTAACAGACAGGACCGCCCGTCTTGCTCACTCTTGACACCCCAAAAGGTCTAGGCCAAGCTCCGGGCTACTGGTCTAAACCATTAACGACCAGGTCCCAGTCCCACGGGCAGTACAGGTCGTATGGCTTCGCGGTGGGCAGGGGTTGCAGGCATCCCTGAGGAGGGTGGCGTGAAGCGCAAGCTCATCGCGGCGATAGGCGTCGCGGGCATGATGGCCGGTGTCGCGGCGTGTGGTTCCGACAAGGGCGGCGACAGCGCGGGGGGCGACACCAAGGAGCTGACCGTCTGGCTGACGGTCGACGCCCAGAACAACTGGCCGGACCTGGTCAAGGCGGCCGACGACGCGATCGCCAAGAAGTACCCGGGCATCAAGATCAAGCACGAGTACTACGGCTGGCCCGACAAGAACGCCAAGCTGGACGCCGTCCTCGCCACGGACAAGGCGCCCGACGTGGTCGAGATGGGCAACACCGAGATGCTCGGCTACATGGTCAAGGGCGCCTTCGCCGAGGTCGACCCGAAGAAGTTCGACCAGTCGGACCAGTGGCTGGACGGCCTCAAGGAGTCCGTCACCTACGAGGGCAAGACCTACGGCGTCCCCTACTACGCCGGCGGCCGTGTCGCCAACTGGCGCAAGGACGTCGCCGCCGAGGTCGGCGTGAAGACCCCGCCGAAGACGTACGCGGAGCTGACCGCCGCCCTGGACAGGATCCAGGCGAAGAAGGGCGACAAGTTCAGCGCCTGGTACCAGCCCTCGCCGGACTGGTACGCCGCGATGTCCTTCGTGTACGACGCGGGCGGCTCCATCGCCAAGAAGGACGGCGACACCTGGAAGGCCAACCTGTCCTCGCCGGAGTCCCTCAAGGGCCTCAAGGAGTACAAGAAGGTCCTCGACACGTACATGAAGGCCGACAAGACCAAGGACGAGTCGGACCGGTACATCGTCTACGGCCAGGGCAACGCCGCCATGATCTTCGCCGCCGCCTGGGAGGGTGCCACGGCCGAGGACCCGAAGAACGACAAGACCGGCAAGCTCAAGGGCAACCTCGAGAACTTCGTCATGCCCGGCCCGTCCGGCAAGAACATCCCGGTCTTCCTCGGCGGGTCCGACCTCGCCATCCCGGTCAAGTCCAAGGCGCAGGACGCCGCGGCCGAGTGGATCAACGCCTTCACCGGCGCCAAGGGCCAGAAGGGCCTGCTCGCCAAGGGCAACCTGCCCAACAACAAGGCCGACCTCGCACCCCTGAAGGCCGACCCCAAGACCGCGGTCCCGGCCACGGCCGCCGAGTCCAGCTGGTTCGTCCCCATGGCCCCCGGCTGGGGCCAGGTCGAGAAGGCCCAGACCCTCAAGACCATGCTCCAGGAGATCGGTACCGGCAAGAAGTCGGTCGAGGCCGCCGCGAAGGACGCGGACGCCGCCATCGACAAGGTCATCAACACCAAGTGACCTGGGGAGCCCGTGGTGACCACACGGGCTCCCGGCCTCCTCCCCCCGGCCCGGCCGGGGGGAGGAGGCCGGCTTCGACACACGAGAGGGACCGCTGAGGAGCGCGCGATGAGTGCCGCAGAGACAACGACTGCCGAGGTGCCGTCCATACGGCCATCGTCGGCACCGCGAACCGCCGCGCCCGGTGGCCCGGGCAAGCCGGCCAGGACCAGGAAGGGGACCGCGGCAGGGGCCGGAGTGCCGTGGGCACTGCTCGCGCCCTGCCTGCTCGTCCTCCTGCTCGTCCTCGGTTATCCGCTGGTGCGACTGGTCACCCTGTCCTTCCAGAAGTTCGAGCAGCCCCAGCTGTGGGGCTTCAAGGAGCCCGAGTCCGTCGGCCTCGCGAACTTCGCCAAGATCCTCGGGGACGGCGAGTTCTGGGCCGTCGTCCTGCGGACCGTGGTCTTCGCCGGCGGCGCGGTGATCCTCACCATGGTCCTCGGCATGCTCATCGCCCTGCTCCTCCAGCGGGTCTCCGGATGGGTCAGGACGCTGATCAACATCGCGCTGGTGGCGAGCTGGGGCATGCCCATCATCGTCGCCACGGCGATCTTCAAGTGGCTGTTCGACACCGACTACGGCGTACTGAACTGGCTGCTCGACAAGCTGCCCGGCGTGGACATGATCGGCCACAACTGGTTCGCCAGCGGGCCGCAGGGCCTCGCCGTGATCATGCTGCTGGTCGTCTGGGGCGCCGTGCCCTTCGTCGTCATCACCCTCAGCGCCGGCCTCACCCAGGTGCCCAAGGAGCTGGAGGAGGCCGCCCGGCTCGACGGCGCCGGCGGTTGGGGCGTCTTCCGCTACGTCACCCTGCCGATCCTCAAGCCGATCATCGTGATGCTCACGACCCTCTCGGTGATCTGGGACATGGGTGTCTTCCCCCAGGTCTTCGTGATGCGCAACGGCCACCCGGAGGCCGAGTTCCAGCTGCTGACGACGTACTCGTACGACAAGGCCTTCGTCGTCAACGACTACGGCGGCGGCTCGGCCATCGCCCTGGTCACCGTGGTCCTGCTGCTCGGGGTCGTGGCCGTGTACATGCGCCAGATGCTCAAGATCGGAGACGTCGAGTGAGCGCCACCACCGCGCCGCGGAACAAGGCCGCGGGCAAGCTCGGCTGGAACCTGCTCGGCCTGCTCGTCTTCGTCTGCGCCGGCTTCCCGGTCTACTGGATGCTGAACACGGCGTTCAAGCCGGCCCGGGACGCCATCGACCCGGACCCGCACTTCTTCCCCCGTACGTTCACCCTGGAGAACTTCGAGCGCGCCTTCCAGGTCGCCGACTTCTGGGGCCCGGTCGGACGCTCGCTGATCGTCTCGGTCGTCGTCGTCCTCATCGGCATCGTCGTGGGCATGCTGGCCGCCCTCGCCATCTCGCGGTTCGCCTTCCGCGGCCGCAAGGTCGTGATCATCGGCATCCTGGCGGTCCAGATGGTTCCGCTCGTCGCGATGATCATCCCGGTCTTCCTGCTCCTGAACGACCTCGGTCAGTACGACAAGCTCACCGGCCTGATCATCACCTACCTGACCTTCATCCTCCCGTTCACGGTCTGGACGCTGCGCGGCTTCATCGTCAACATCCCCCGGGAGCTGGAGGAGGCGGCCATGGTCGACGGCTGCACCCGCACCGGCGCCTTCGTCCGCGTGGTCTTCCCGCTGCTCGCCCCCGGCATGGTCGCGACGTCCGTGTACGGCTTCATCCAGGCCTGGAACGAGTACCTGTACGCCCTGATGCTGATGAGCCAGCAGAACCAGACGGCCACCGTGTGGCTCGGGAACTTCACGACCAAGCACGGGACCGAGTACGCCCCGATGATGGCCGGCGCCACGCTGATGGCCGTCCCCATCGTCGTCCTCTTCCTCCTCGTCCAGCGCAAGATGGCCGCGGGTCTGACAGCCGGCGCGGTGAAGGGATAACGCCCTCATGACCACACTCGTACGGGACGCCGCCTCCGGCTCCCTCACCCGGGACGCCCTCACCGTGCTCCAGCCGGGCTTCACCGGAACCACCGCGCCCGACTGGCTGCTGCGCCGCATCGGCGAGGGGCTCGCCTCGGTGGGCCTCTTCGGCCGCAACATCGAGGACCCCGCACAACTGTCCGCCCTCACCGCGCGGTTGCGGGCCGAGCGGGACGACCTCCTCGTCGCCGTCGACGAGGAGGGCGGTGACGTCACCCGCCTGGAGGTGCGCACCGGCTCCTCCTTCCCCGGCAACCTCGCGCTCGGCGCGGTCGACGACACCGCACTGACCCGGGCCGTGGCACGGGAGCTCGGCCGCCGGCTCGCCGCCTGCGGCGTGGACTTCAACTGGGCGCCGTCCGCCGACGTCAACTCGGACCCGGGCAACCCGGTCATCGGCGTCCGGTCCTTCGGCGCCGACCCCGAGCTGGTCGCCCGGCACACCGTGGCGTACGTCGAGGGCCTCCAGTCCGCCGGTGTCGCCGCCTGCACCAAGCACTTCCCCGGACACGGCGACACCAATGTGGATTCACACCTCGCGATGCCCCGTATCGATGTGGATCCGGACACACTGCACGCCCGTGAGCTGGCACCTTTCCGCGCGGCCATCGCCGCGGGTTCCAAATCGGTGATGAGCGCGCATATCCTGCTTCCCGCGCTCGACCCCGATCGCCCCGCCACCCTGAGCCCGCGGATCCTCACCGGACTGCTGCGCCGGGAACTGGGGTACGAGGGGCTGATCGTCACCGATGGCATGGAGATGCAGGCCATCGCGTCGACGTACGGCATCGAGCGCGGCTCCGTCCTCGCACTCGCGGCGGGCGCCGACGCCATCTGCGTCGGCGGCGGCCTGGCGGACGAGGAGACCGTACTGCGGCTGCGCGACGCGCTGGTCGCAGCGGTACGGACCGGCGAACTGCCCGAGGAGCGGCTGGCCGACGCGGCGGCGCGGGTGCGCGCGCTGGCGTCCTGGACCCAGGCGCACCGGGCCAGGGGGGCTGAGACGGAGCCGGGCGCGGCTTCAGAGGAGGGGACCGCGCCCGGCACCGACACCGTCGGTGTCGGACTCGTGGCGGCGCGGCGCGCCCTCACGGTGACGGGGACGCGCGAGCCGCTCACCGCGCCCCCTTACGTCGCCGCCTTCGCCCCGGTGGCGAACATCGCGGTCGGCGACGAGACGCCGTGGGGCATCGGGCCGGAGCTGGCGCGGCTGCTGCCGGGCACGGCGACGGGGACGTACGCCGCCGACGTGGCCGTGGACCGGGTGCTGCGGGACGCGGGGGAGCGGCGGATCGTCGCGGTGGTGCGGGACGTGCACCGTCACCCGTGGATGGCGCGGGCCCTGGACGGCCTGCTGGCGGCCCGTCCGGACTCCGTGGTGGTCGAGATGGGCGTGAACCAGGCCCCGGCGCGCGGGGCCCTGCACATCGCGACGCACGGGGCGGCGCGGGTGTGCGGCACGGCGGCGGCGGAGGCCATCGCCGGCGTGTGAGCGCGGACGCGCGGAGGGGCCCGGTTCCGCACGGAACCGGGCCCCTCCGCGCCTGCGGTCAGATGCCCTGCCAGGCGGGCTTGTTGGCGTAGGTGTGCCGGAAGTAGTCGGCGAGCTTCAGCTTCGAGGCGGCCGCCTCGTCGACGACGACCGTGGCGTGCGGGTGCAGCTGCAGCGCGGAGGCGGGCACGAGGGCGGAGACCGGGCCCTCCACCGTCTGGGCCACCGCTTCGGCCTTGCCCTCGCCGGTGGCGAGGAGCACCAGGTGGCGGGCCTCCAGGATGGTGCCGATGCCCTGGGTGATCACGTGGTGGGGCACCTGCTCGATGTCACCGCCGAAGAAGCGCGCGTTGTCGACGCGGGTCTGCTCGGTGAGCGTCTTGATGCGAGTGCGGGAGGCGAGGGAGGAGCACGGCTCGTTGAAGCCGATGTGCCCGTCGGTGCCGATGCCGAGGATCTGGAGGTCCACACCGCCCGCCTCGGCCAGCGCCCTGTCGTACGCCTCGCAGGCCGCCTGGACGTCCTCGGCGGAGCCGTCGGGGCCCATGAAGGCGTCGGGGTCCAGCCCGAGCGGCTCGACGACCTGGCGCAGGACGGTCGAGCGGTACGACTCCGGGTGCCCGGCGGGCAGACCGACGTACTCGTCGAGCTGGGCTATGCGGGCGCGCGAGACGTCCACGGCGCCGGAGGCGGCCTTGGCGGTCAGCGCGTCGTAGACGGGCAGCGGGGTCGAGCCGGTGGCCACGCCGAGCAGAGCGTCGGGCTTGCGGCGCAGCAGGGCGGCGATGCCCTCGGCGATCAGCTCGCCGCCGGCCTTGGCGTCCTGGACGATGACAACTTCCACGCTGGACCTGCCGATCTGAAGGATGACATGTGGTATAGACCAATCTAGCAGAACGGCCCTCCCCGCTGGCGGGCTCGCGGGCGCCCGTGTTCGATGGTGCGCATGAGCGAGCAGCCGGGCCGGATCATGGCGGGGGAGATGGCGGAGCAGCCCGCGGTGCTGCGCCGGATCCTCGACGAGGGTGCCCCGCGGATCCGCGAGGTGGCGCGGGCCGTCCGGGAGCGGCGCCCGCGGTTCGTCCTGCTGACGGCGCGCGGTACCTCGGACAACGCGGCGCTGTACGCCAAGTACCTGCTGGAGGTCCGGCTCGGCCTGCCGTGCGGGCTGACGTCCATGTCCACGACGACGGCGTACGGGGCGAAGCCCGACTACACCGACGTCCTCGTCATCACGGTCAGCCAGTCCGGCGGCTCCCCGGACCTGGTGGCCTCGGCCCGCGCGGCGCGGGAGGCGGGCGCGCTGACCGTGGCGGTGACCAACAACCCCGACTCGTCGCTCGCGGCGGTGTGCGAGCACCACATCGACATCCTGGCCGGCCCCGAGAAGGCGCTGCCCGCCACCAAGACGTACACCGCCTCGCTGCTGTCGCTGTACCTCCTCGTCGAGGGCCTGCGCGGCGACGGCGGCGGCGCGGCCGCCCGGGACCTCCCGGACCTGGCCGCCCGGATCCTCGGCCGCCGTGACGAGGTCCGCGCCCTGGCCGCCCGCTACCGCTTCGCCGAGCGGATGGTCATCACCTCCCGCGGCTACGGCTACCCCACGGCCAAGGAGGCGGCCCTGAAGCTGATGGAGACCAGCTACATCCCCGCCCTCGCG
Organism: Streptomyces sp. NPDC051310; assembly: GCF_044455245.1. NCBI lineage: Bacteria > Bacillati > Actinomycetota > Actinomycetes > Kitasatosporales > Streptomycetaceae > Streptomyces > Streptomyces sp. NPDC051310. The sequence goes on along the minus strand of NZ_JBITEO010000005.1, from coordinate 46,596 downwards.
TACTCGGGCGCCGACCTGCTGCACGGTCCGCTCGCCATGGTCGACAACATCTCGCCGGTCATCGCGGTGGTCCCGGACGGCAGGGGCGGCGAGGCGCTCCAGCCGGTCCTCGACCGCCTCCGCGGCCGCGGCGCCGACCTGGTGGTCGTCGGCCCGCAGGCGCAGGTGGACGCCGCGTCGGCGGGCTTCGTCCTCCCGACGGACGGCGTCGCCGAGGAGCTCCAGCCGATCCTGGAGATCCTCCCGCTGCAGCTCCTCGCCCACGAGGTCACCCTCGCCCGGGGCCAGGACCCCGACGCGCCGCGCGCCCTGGCGAAGGTGACCGAGACGCACTGAGCGTGCGTGCCGGGCGCGGCCGGGCGGACGGGACGGCGCGGACATGACTACGGCATCGAGCCGTTCGTCGCGTCCAGCCAGTGCCCGGTGACGGCCCGGGCGTCGTCGGACGCCAGGAACGCCACCACGTCCGCGACGTCGGAGGGCGCGCCGACCCGGCCGAGCGCCGAGAGGGCCGCCGCGTCGGTCCGGGCGGTTCCGCCGGTCCGCAGCCACGCCGCGTTGATGTCGGTGTCGACGATGCCGGGCGCGACCGCGTTCACCGTGATGCCCCGGCCGCCGACGGCCTTCGCCAGGTACTGCGTGAAGACGTCCAGCGCGCTCTTGCTCATCGCGTACGCGATGAGGTCCGGCATCATCGCGGCCTTCGACAGCCCCGTCGAGACGTTCACGATCCGGCCGCCGTCCCGCAGCCGCCGCAGACCCAGCCGGGCGAGGAAGAACGGTGCCTTGGTGTTCACCGCGAACAGCCGGTCGTACTCCGCCTCGGGGATCTCGCCGAACGGCGTCCGCGACGTGATGCCCGCGTTGTTCACCAGGATGTCCAGCCCGTCCGCGTGCCGGTCGAACCGCTCCCACAATGCCTCGGCGTCGCCCGGTACGCCGAGCTCCTGGCCGATCGCGAAGGCCGAGCCCCCGGCCGCCTCGATAGCGGCCACCGTCTGGGCCGCGGCGGCCGCGTTCGTGCCGTAGTGCACCGCCACCCTCGCCCCGTCGCGGCCGAGCCGCTCCGCGATGCTCCGGCCGATGCCCCGGCTGCCGCCCGTGACGAGCGCGGTCCTGCCCGTAAGCGTGCCCATGGCAACGCCCCCCTTTTCTCTAGTGGTCGTTACAGAATTACAGTAGCAGGCGTTCTCTAGTGGTCGCTATAAAATGAGGGCCATGGCGACGAGACAGCGCGGCAGGCCCCGCTCCTTCGACCGCGCGGCGGCCCTGGAGCAGGCGGTGCTGGCCTTCTGGGAGCACGGCTACGAGGCGACCTCGGTCGCCGACCTCACCCGGGCCATGGGCATCGGCGCGCCCAGCCTCTACGCGGCCTTCGGTGACAAGAAGGGCCTGTTCGACGAGGTCGTCGGCGCGTACGGGGAGCGGTACGGCTCCTTCGCCGCCCGGGCGCTCGACGGCGGGCCCACCGCGCGCGACGGCATCGCCCGGATGCTCCGGGAAGCCGCCGCGGAGTTCACCGACCCCGCGCGCCCGCGCGGCTGCCTGGTGATCTCGGCGGCCGTCAACTGCTCCACGCCCGAGGTCGGGCGGGCCCTGCGCGAGCTGCGCAACGCCAATCTGGCCGGCATGGCGGACCGGATCCGCGCCGACGTCGCGGCGGGACGGCTGCCCGCGGGGACCGACGCGACCGCGCTCGCCCGCTTCAGCGGGGCCGTCCTGCAGGGCATGTCGCAGCAGGCGCGGGACGGTGCCACGAAGGAGGAGCTGGAGGCGGTGGCCGAGGCGGCCATGCGGGCCTGGCCCGGCTAGCGGTCGGCGGCTGGAGGCCTGGGCGCCCGCCGGGCTCGCCGCCCCGCCGGGACCTGTGCCGGCCCCGGAAACACCCGCGGGCCGCGGCGCCGCGACGGGACCCTCAACCCGTCCGGCACCGCAGCCCGGAGTTGCCCGGCCGTCGGGTGTGCGGTCCCGCGGCCGTGAAGAGGTCCCGAGCGCAGTCAGGGCAGAGAGCGCCGGGGCCTCGTTCCACCCTCCTGTGCGGGGAGGGCGGAGGCTTGTCAAGCATTGTGGACTAGACCAATCACGTCTGTCCATCGGTAAGAAGATGGTAATTCCAGCGCCCATCCTCCCCTACCGGCCGACGGAACACCAGGTCGGGCGCACGGGTACGCTCGCCCCTGTGCCCTCCATGAACGACCTCGTCCGCCAGCACACCGCCCTGAGCGACTCCGACCTGGAGTGGCTGCACCTGCTGGTGTCGGAGTGGCAGCTGCTCTCCGACCTCTCCTTCGCCGATCTCGTCCTGTGGGTCCCCACCCTCGACGGCACCCGCTACGTCTCCGTCGCCCAGATGCGGCCCAACACCGGCCCCACCTCCTACCAGGACGACATGGTCGGCCACCTCGTCCCCCGGGGCCGCCGCCCGCTGCTGGACGCCGCGCTCGACGAGGGCCGGATCGTCCGCGAGGGCGACCCGGAGTGGCGCGAGGAGGTGCCGGTGCGCGTCGAGTCCATCCCGGTACGCCGGGAGGGTCGTGTCCTGGGCGTGATCGCCCGCAACACCAACCTGCTCACCGTCCGCACCCCCAGCCGGCTGGAGCTCACCTACCTCCAGTCCGCCTCCGACCTCGCACAGATGATCGCGAACGGGACCTTCCCCTTCCCGGGCCAGCAGGTCGACATGGACGCCTCGCCCCGCGCCGGTGACGGACTGATCCGCCTCGACGCGGACGGCGTCGTGCAGTACGCGTCGCCCAACGCGCTCTCCGCGTACCACCGACTCGGCCTCGCCGCCGACCTCGTCGGCCAGCACCTCGGCCAGATCACGGCCGAACTCGCCCCCTCCCGCGGCCCGGTCGACGAGGCGCTGGTCAAGCTGGCCAGCGGGTACGCGCCGCGCGAGGCCGAGGTCGAGGGCAGCGGCGGCGTCATCCAGTTGCGCGCGATCCCGCTCAAGCCCAAGGGCACGCGCATCGGTTCGCTCGTCCTCCTGCGGGACGTGACCGAACTGAGGCGCCGCGAACGGGAGTTGATCACCAAGGACGCCACCATCCGGGAGATCCACCACCGGGTGAAGAACAACCTCCAGACGGTCGCCGCGCTGCTGCGCCTCCAGGCCCGCCGCATGGACTCCGACCGCGGCCGCGAGGCGCTGAACGAAGCGGTGCGGCGCGTGGGCTCGATCGCGATCGTGCACGAGACGCTCTCGCAGAACCTCGACGAGCGCGTGGAGTTCGACGACATCGCCGACCGGGTGATCTCGATGGTCGCCGAGATCTCGCCCGGCAAGGTCACCTGCCGCCGCAACGGCCGCTTCGGCATCCTCGACGCCGAGGTCGCCACGCCCCTGTCGATGGTCCTCACCGAGGTCCTCCAGAACGCCCTGGAGCACGCGTTCGCGCCGGGGGAGCAGGGAACCGTCGAGGTCTCCGCCGTACGCGGCGATCCGCGCGCCGCCGACGCCCGGCTGCTGATCACGGTCCAGGACGACGGGCGCGGCCTGCCGGAGAACTTCGACCCGCAGCGCGCCGGCAACCTCGGGCTCCAGATCGTCCGGACGCTGGTCGAGGGGGAACTGGGCGGCACGTTCGACATGCAGCCCGCCCCCGGCCGCGGCACCCGCGTGGTGCTCGACGTTCCCGTACGCCCCCAGAAGTGACGCCCCCCGCGAGCGGCTCCGGGTCCGGCGCGGCTCGCCGCACAGCAGCGAGCCCCGGTCCGTCGGGGACGGTCCGGGGCTCGAACGCTTTAGGGGTTACTGCTGCGCGCTGCGGCTCGGGAGGCGGGTGGTGCGTACACGCTGTACGCGTCGCCTGACCTCAGGCTCGTAGCGGTGGCGTCGCTCAGGCGCTGGCGTTACGCGCCCGGTTGCGAGCGGCGCGGCGCTTCATGGCGCGACGCTCGTCCTCGCTGAGGCCACCCCAGACGCCGGAGTCCTGGCCGGACTCGAGCGCCCACTGCAGGCACTGCTCCATGACGGGGCAGCGACGGCAGACAGCCTTGGCTTCCTCGATCTGCAGCAGCGCAGGACCGGTGTTGCCGATGGGGAAGAACAGCTCGGGGTCTTCCTCACGACAAACGGCGTTGTGACGCCAGTCCATGGCTGCTACCTCTCCTTGGTGTTGCATTCAAGTTGCTTGTGAATGTGAACGCTTTCACGAATCCCTCAACAAGTGAAGGGCCGACCGCCGGGTGGGCGTGTGTGGACCTGGATTTGAGGAGGGGTTCTGGCTTTCACTGGAGGCCGGTTCTGCGGGCCGTCCCGATCGCCACGTAGAGATTCGCAAACCTCGGCTGCGGATACAACCCCTTCCGGAAAGTTTTTTTTGATTCCTCGGTGTCGGCTAGGTCACAGCCGTACTTCTATGGGGTGGACCCTGGCCCATACGTTCGAGATAAAGGACCAAGGGGCCTTCCACTCACACAATCACACGCAGTGCACGACGAACGCCTGTGAACGTCACGCTGGTACGCAGACCCAGGTGGTCACCGTCCATCTGGAACGGCAGCGGCACCTTCGAATGCAAGGTGAAGTCCGTCAGGTCGTGCCACGAGAGCGCGTACTTGCCCCGCGGGCCCCGCTCCGGTGTCGAGGTCAGCAGCTGGGTCGCGTACCGCGCCACCGCGGCGGTCGACAGCCGGCTCAGCCCGAGCACGTCCAGGGCGGTGTCGAACGATGCCTCCGGCGCCGCGTACACCGGACGATTGCCCAGGTAGGTCCAGGGAGCGGTGTTGCAGACTATGGACAGCGCCAGGTCGTGCACCGGGTCCGCGCCCGGCCGCTCCAGCGTGATCGTGCCGTGACGCCGGCGCGGCTCGTCCAGGAACTGGCGCATCGCCTGCCGGATGTAGAGCGCGTGCGTCGACCTCCGCCCGCGCTCCCGCTGCTGCTCGACCCGGCCGATCACTCCGGCGTCGAAGCCGAAACCGGCGCAGAACGTGAACCAGCGGGCCGGCACCGCCTCGTCCTCCGAGCCCGCCGTGCCGGAGGCCAGCCCGAGGCCGACGGTCCGCTCGCGCCGCTCGCCCAGTGCGTCGAGGATCACACTCGTCGCCTCGACCGCGTCGTTCGGCAGGCCCAGCGCGCGGGCGAAGACATTGGTGGAGCCGCCCGGCACCACCGCCAGGCGCGGCAGCCGGTCCGGATCCGGGCCGTGGTGCAGCAGCCCGTTCACCACCTCGTTGACCGTCCCGTCACCGCCGAGCGCGACCACCAGGTCGACGTCCTCGGCCTCGGCGGCCCGGCGCCCGACGTCCCGGGCATGGCCGCGGTACTCGGTCGTCACGGCCTCCAGCTTCATCTCGCTGGCCAGGGCGTGGATCAGTACGTCGCGCGTGCGGGCACTGGTGGTGGTGGCTGCCGGATTGACCACGAGAAGTGCGCGCATGCCCGCCAGGTTACCCACCGCCGGGTACCTGACCCAGGCCGTGCCCGCCCCTGTCCGGTCCGTGGACGGTGCGGCCGTTACCCTGCAAGGGTGAGTAGTACGGAGCCGAACACCGCCGGGACCGCCACCGACGCCCCGCGCCCCGCCCGGGTCACCGCCGCCGCGGCCGTGGCAGGGCTGGAGGCGCTCGCCCTGTTCGCCGGCGGCGCGTACCTGTTCGTGACGAGTCTCACGGGCACCCCCGACAACCTCACCCAGGCCCTCACCGGCGGTGCGACGCTCCTGGCGCTCGGGCTGATCCCGCTGCTCGCCGCCCGCGGCCTGCTGCGCTGCCGCAGCTGGAGCCGCGGCCCCGCGATCATCACCCAGCTGATGGCGCTGCCGGTCGCCTGGACGCTGCTCCAGGCCGACAGCGCCGCCATCCCGGGCGGCATCGCCCTCGCCGCCGCCGCGGTCACCGGCCTGGTGCTGCTGCTCCACCCGCAGACCACCCGGGCCCTCGGGATCCGCGGCCGCGCCTGACCCGCCGGGGCGGTTACTCCTCCACCAGCAGCTTCTCGCGCAGCTGCGCCAGCGTGCGGGCCAGCAGGCGGGAGACGTGCATCTGGGAGATGCCCACCTCCTGCGCGATCTGCGACTGGGTCATGTTCCCGAAGAACCGCAGCAGCAGGATCCGCTTCTCGCGCGGCGGGAGGTCCTCCAGCAGCGGCTTGAGGGACTCCCGGTACTCGACGCCCTCCAGCGCCTCGTCCTCCGCGCCCAGGGTGTCGGCGACCGCCGGGGACTCGTCGTCCGTGTCGGGGACGTCCAGCGAGAGCGTCGAGTACGCGTTCGCGGACTCCAGGCCCTCCAGGACCTCCTCCTCCGAGATGCCCAGACGCTCGGCCAGCTCGTGCACGGTCGGGGAGCGGCCGTGCTGCTGCGAGAGCTCCGCGGTCGCCGTGGTGAGCGACAGGCGCAGCTCCTGCAGCCGGCGCGGCACCCGGACCGCCCAGCCCTTGTCGCGGAAGTGCCGCTTGATCTCGCCGACCACCGTGGGGGTGGCGTACGTCGAGAACTCGACCCCGCGCTCCGGATCGAACCGGTCCACGGACTTGATCAGCCCGATCGTGGCGACCTGCGTCAGGTCGTCCAGCGGCTCCCCGCGGTTGCGGAAGCGCCGCGCCAGATGCTCCACCAGCGGCAGGTGCATCCGCACGAGCTGGTTGCGCAGCTCGGCCCGCTGGGGCGAGCCGTCCGGCAGCCCGCGCAGCTCGATGAACATCGCCCGCGCGCCGCTGCGGTCCTGCGGCTCGGCGTGCGACGCCTGCCGGTGCCGGTCCTGCTGCCGGTCGTGCCCGTGCTGGTCCTGTTGATGCTGGTCCTGCTCGTGCTCGCTCATCCGGCCCGCCTGATCTGCCCGCGCCGCCCGCTCCGGCGCCTCCAATAGACCGTCCACCGGGTGCGGCCGCGCCTGCTGCTCCGGGATGCCCTCCGGCGAGCTCAACGCCCGGGGGCCGCGCTCCTCGTTTCGCACCGGACCGTCCCCGTTCCTCACGCCGGCCCGGGACCCGCGCCGCGCTGTTTGTACAGGTTGATGGAGACCGTCCGGTCGTCGGCGACGGACGAGTCGACCTTGCCGGCCAGTGCCGACAGCACCGTCCAGGCGAACGTGTCGCGCTCCGGCGCGCGGCCGTCGGTCGTGGGCGCCGAGACCGTCACGTCCAGGGAGTCGTCGACGAGGCGGAACACGCAGCTGAGGACGGAGCCGGGCACCGCTTGCTGGAGCAGGATCGCGCAGGCCTCGTCGACGGCGATGCGCAGGTCCTCGATCTCGTCGAGGGTGAAGTCCAAGCGCGCTGCCAGGCCGGCCGTGGCCGTCCGCAGCACGGACAGGTAGGCACCCGCAGCGGGCAGCCGGACTTCCACGAAGTCCTGGGTCCCGGGCTCGCCTGCGATCTGGGACACCCTCACCTCCAAGGTGGCACAAGCTCATTCGGGGCTCGCGGGAGGAAGATCCTCCCCGGGCCGGTGCGGTACGCAGGTGTGCGTAGTCCGCCGTGACGCTATCGCGATCCATGGTGCCGTGTCGCCGGGGACCCCTGTCCCGGCGACTGTCACTCATGGTAAGCACATGTGTACGCACAGTGGCTAGGGGTCTGCGGTGCCCAATCGCGAGAAACCGGCGGAGGGTTGACGTACCCAGGGCTCAGACGATCGAACCGTCGACGAAGCACCAACGCCAGTCCTCACCGGGCTCGAAGGTCCGCATCACGGGGTGACCGGTGTCCTTGAAGTGCTTCGACGCGTGCTGCCCGGCCGAGGAGTCGCAGCAGCCGACGTGCCCGCACACCAGGCACAGCCGCAGCTGCACCGGATCCGTCCCCTCGGCCCGGCACTCGGGACAGGTGTCGCCCGACGGGACGGGCTCCGACCGTGGCAGTTCGGCTACGTGCTGGCACTCGCGCATGATGGCCAGGTTACGACGGGTGCGGCGGGTACGGCGCGGGCCGGGAGCGGGGAGACGATGGACGTATTGCCACTGGTGGCGCTGGTCGCGGTGAGCGCCGCGATCGCCGGAGCGGCCCGCCGGACCCCGGTCCCGGCACCCCTGCTGCTGGTGGCGGCCGGGCTGGCCGCCTCGTACGTACCGGGGGTGCCGGACTACACCCTCGACCCGCACATCGTGCTGCCGCTGCTGCTGCCGCCCCTGCTGCACACGGCGGCGCTCGACTCCTCCTACCTGGACCTGCGGGCCAACGCGCGGCCGGTCGCCCTGCTGTCGGTCGGCTACGTCCTGTTCGCCACGGTCGCCGTCGGCTACCTCGCCCACCTCCTCGTGCCGGACCTGCCGCTGACGGCCGCCCTGGTCCTCGGCGCGGTGGTCGCGCCGCCGGACGCGGTGGCCGCCACCGCCATCGCCCGCCGGCTGGGACTGCCCGGCCGGATCACCACCATCCTCCAGGGCGAGTCCCTGGTGAACGACGCCACCGCCATCACCGCCTACAAGGTGGCCCTGGCCGCGGCGGTCGGCGAGGGCATCGGCTGGGCGGGCGGCATCGCCGAGTTCGCCGTGGCCGCGATCGGCGGCATCGCGGTCGGGCTGGTGCTCATGGTCCCGATCCACTGGCTGCGCCGGGGCCTGCGCGAACCGCTGCTGCAGAACACCCTGTCCCTGCTGATCCCGTTCGTGGCGTACGCGGCGGCCGAGCACTTCCACGCCTCCGGGGTGCTGGCCGTCGTCGTGGTCGCCCTGTACCTGGGGCACCGCTCCTGGCAGGTGGACTTCGCCACCCGGCTCCAGGAGGAGGCGGTGTGGAAGGTGGTGGCCTTCGTCCTGGAGTCCTCCGTCTTCGCGCTGATCGGGCTCCAGCTGCCGCACGTGGTGCGGGGCCTCGGGACGTACGGGATGGGGGAGGCCGCCTGGTACGCGGCGGGCGTCTTCCTCGCGGTCGTCGTCGTGCGGTTCGTCTGGGTCTTCCCGGCCACCTACCTGCCGCGTGCCCTGTCGCGGCGCGTCCGGGAGCGGGAGGCGGGGGTCACCTGGTCCTCGCCGGTGATCGTCGGCTGGGCGGGGATGCGCGGCGTGGTGTCGCTGGCGATCGCCTTCTCCATCCCGGAGGTCTCGGGCGGTGAGCCGTTCCCCGCGCGCAACCTGGTCCTGTTCCTCACCTTCACCACGGTGATCGGCACGCTCGTGGTGCAGGGCCTCACCCTGCCGCCGCTGATCCGGGCCCTGAAGCTGCCCGGCCGGGACGCCCGCGCCGAGACCCTCGCCGAGGCGCAGGCGCAGAGCGAGGCGTCCCGGGCGGCCGAGCAGCGCCTGGAGGAGCTGCTCGCGGACGAGCGCAACGCCCTGCCGGGACCGCTGGCCGACCGGCTGCGCACCGTCCTGGAGCGGCGGCGCAACGCCGTGTGGGAACGGCTCGGCGGGGTCAACCGGCTCACCGGCGAGTCGGCGGACGACACCTACCGGCGCCTCGCGCGGGAGATGATCGAGGCCGAGCGGGAGGTGTTCGTGCACCTGCGGGACGCCCGCCGCATCGACGACGAGATGATGCGCACGCTGCTGCGCCGGCTCGACCTGGAGGAGGCCGCCGCCTACCGGGAGGGCGGCTCCGGCGGCTGACGCGGCTCCGGGCTGCCGGTGATCACCGCGGCGACGGTCGTGCCGCGGGGGAAGGCGCCCTCCGCGGCCAGTGCGACGAGTCCGTACAGCATTTTGGCGACATATATGCGCTCGATGGCAAGTCCATGCCGCTGCTCGAAATCGTCGGCGAACGCCTCCAGTGCGGGGCTCGTCCGGGCGTAGCCGCCGAAGTGGAAGCGCTCGTCGAGGCTCCAGTCGCCCGCCGGCCCGCCGAACGCCCGCTCCTGCAGGGCCCGTATCTCCGCGCCGAGGAAGCCGCCCCTGAGCACCGGAATGCCCAGCGCCCGGCCGCCGGGCCCCAGCCCCGCCGCCAGCCCGGCGAGCGTGCCGCCCGTACCGCACGCCACCACGGCCACGTCCGCCTGCCCGCGCAGTTCGCGGCCGAGCTCCGCGCAGCCGCGAACGGCGAGCGCGTTGCTGCCGCCCTCGGGCACGACGACGCTGCCCTCGGGGGCGCGGCGCAGCAGCTCCGCCAGCACCGCCGGGTCGTCCTTGGCGCGGTAGGTGGCCCGGTCCACGAACAGCAGCCGCATCCCGTCCGCGGCGCACCGCGCGAGCGACGGGTTCAGCGGGCGGTCGGCCAGCTCCTGGCCCCGTACGACCCCGACCGTGGGGCAGCCCAGCAGGCGGCCGGCCGCGGCCGTGGCACGCAGGTGGTTGGAGTAGGCGCCGCCGAAGGTGAGGACCGGGCGGCCGCCGGCGGCGGCCAGGTTCGGGGCGAGCTTGCGCCACTTGTTGCCGACGAGGTCCGGGTGGATCAGGTCGTCGCGCTTGAGCAGCAGCCGCACGCCGTGCCGGGTGAGGCGCTCGTCCAGGACGGGCCGCAGCGGCGAGGGCAGCAGCGGGCCCAGGGAGGACAGGTCGAGCGCGGTCACCCGGCCATTGTGGCCCAGCGGTCACTTCAGCCGTTCCGCGATGCGGGCGCGCATGGTGTTCATGGAGAAGCCGCGCGGGTCGACCTTGCCCGGCTGCCACTCCTTGTGGCCGATCACCGAGCGGGCGGTCCAGCCGTGCCGCCGGCAGACGGCCGCCGCGGCCCTCTCGATCGCCTCCAGCTGGGCCTCGGGCCACGGGTCCTCGCCGTCCCCGAGGTTCTCGCACTCGAAGCCGTAGAAGTACCGGTTGCCGTCCCGGTTCGCCTCGTTGTCGTGGGGGAGTGCCTTCTCGGAGATCACGGCACGCAGGACGTCGTCGTCCCCCTTGCCGGCGTGGTTGGCGCGGCCGTACCCCACCAGGTGGACCCGGCCGTCCTTGGTGATCACGCCGTGGCACAGCGGGCCGGGCAGCCCGGGGTGGCCGTCACGGCAGATGCGGACCGTCTTCGCGCTGCCGCTGGTGACGGTGTGGTGGATCATCACACCGTGCACCGGCCCCCAGGGGCCCTTGTGGTTGCGGTTGTGGTGGCGCCAGTCGCCGACCTCGACGACCGTGAGTCCTTCGTCGCGCAGTGCGTCGAGGAACCCGTTCGCGGACAGGGGTGAGGCCACGCCGTCTCCTTCATGAGGGGTGCTGTACGAGGGGGTGTAAGGGAGCGATCCCCGGGGTGCGGCGGCGTTCGGGCGGCGTACGAACCGATCCGGACAGCGGGCCCCCTGGGGCGCCTGGTGTTCCCGGGGCTGAAAAAGCCGAAGTGATGCCCCGTTGAAGGTGATTCAGTCTCGCTCCTTCGTGTAATGGCGTCGCCACGCTGTGTGCTGAAAGGCTTTTCCCGAAGGTCAGACCATGATCGAGAGGGATGTTCATGTCGGTTGGTTCGGTTGGCGAGGAAATCCGCTCCGAGCAGGCACGCCCGCAGCAGAGTCTCGGCACGGCCGCCGCGCGGAACCTGGCGACCACCACCAAGTCGGCGCCGCAGATGCAGGAGATCACCTCCAGGTGGCTGCTGCGGATGCTGCCGTGGGTGCAGGTGCAGGGTGGTACGTACCGGGTGAACCGGCGACTCAGTTACGCGATCGGAGACGGACGGGTCACCTTCGTCCAGACCGGTGAGCGGGTCGCCGTGATCCCCGCCGAACTCCGGGAACTGCCCGCCCTGCGCGGCTACGACGACGAGGCGGCGCTCGCCGAGCTCGCCCAGCGGTGCACGCAGCGCGAGTTCGCGGCGGGCGAGGTCATCGCGGAGGCCGGTGCGTCCACGGACCGGGTGTTCCTGCTCGCCCACGGCAGGATCGAGCAGATCGGCACCGGCCCGTACGGCGACGAGGCGGTCCTCGGCGTCCTCGCCGACGGCGCCTACCTCGGTCACGGCTCGCTCGTCGACCCCGACGCCACCTGGGAGTGGACCGCCCGCGCGGCGACCGCCTGCACGGTCCTGGAGCTCACCCGTGCCGACGTCACCAACCTCGCGGAGCGCGCCGGCTCGCTGGCCGGGCACCTGGCGGCCCTGGCGTCCCTGCCGCGCCAGCGCACCAACAAGTACGGCGAGAAGGCCATCGACCTGTCGGCCGGCCACGTCGGCGAGGCGGTCGTCCCGCACACCTACGTCGATTACGAGGCCTCGCCCCGCGAGTACGAGCTGAGCGTCGCGCAGACCGTGCTGAAGGTCCACAGCCGGGTCGCCGACCTCTACAACCAGCCGATGAACCAGACCGAGCAGCAGTTGCGGCTCACGGTCGAGGCGCTGCGCGAGCGCCAGGAGCACGAGCTGATCAACAACAAGGACTTCGGCCTGCTGTCCAACTGCGACTACGGACAGCGGATCCAGCCGCACGACGGCGTGCCCAGCCCGGACGACATGGACGAGCTGCTCTCCCGCCGCCGCGGCAGCAAGCTCTTCCTCGCCCACCCGCGCGCCATCGCCGCGTTCGGACGCGAGTGCAACAAGCGCGGCCTGGTCCCGGGGTCCGTGGACGTGGGCGGCCACCAGCTCCCCGCCTGGCGGGGCGTGCCCATCTTCCCGTGCAGCAAGATCCCGATCTCCGAGGCCCGCACCACCTCGATCCTCTGCATGCGCACCGGCGAGGCCGACCAGGGCGTCATCGGGCTGCACCAGACCGGCATCCCGGACGAGATCGAGCCGAGCCTGTCGGTGCGGTTCATGGGCATCGACGAGCAGGCGATCATCTCGTACCTGGTCACCGCCTACTACTCGGCCGCGATCCTCGTCCCGGACGCCCTCGGCGTACTGGAGAACGTCGAAGTCAGCCGCTGGCGATGACCACGACGGGCCGGGGCGCCGCGCTCGGGGGCCACGGGGCCGCGGCGTTCCTCGACCCCGCCCTCGGCACCGTCCGGCCCCGGCTGCGCTCGGCGGTCGCGTCGCTGCCCGGCCCCGTACGCCGGGTGGCGATGTACCACTTCGGCTGGGAGAACGCCGACGGCAGCCCGGCCACCGGGGCGGACGGCGAGGCCGTCCGGCCCGCGCTGGTCCTGGCCGCCGCCCGGGCGCTGGGCGGCGACCCGTACGCGGCCGTCCCCGCGGCCGCCGCCGTGGAGCTTGCCCATAACGTCACCCTGCTCCACGACGGCATCGTCGACGAGGGCCCCACCGGCGGGGGCCGGCCCACCGCGCGGACCGTCTTCGGCATCCCGGCCGCCCTCCTCGCCGGGGACGCCCTGCTCGCCCTCGCGCTGCGGCTGCTCGCCGAGGACGGGCACCCGGCGGCCCCGGCCGCGTCGGCCCGGCTCGCCGCGTGCGTGATCGAGCTGTGCGCGGGCCGGCAGGCGGACCGCGCCGCCGGGGCGCGCGGCCCGCAGGAGGTGTCGCTCGACGAGTGCCTCGCCACGGCGGCCGCCGGGACCGCCCTGCTCGGGTGCGCCTGCGCCGTGGGCGCGCTGTACGCGGGCGCCGGGGAGGCGGAGGTGGCGGCGCTGGACGCGTTCGGGCGGGAGGCGGGTCTGGCGTTCCGGCTGATCGACGACCTGATCGGCCTCTTCGGCGACCCGGACCGCCCCGGGAGGCCCGTCGGCGCCGATCCGGCCGCCCGGGGGACGTCGCTGCCGGTGGCCGCCGCCCTCGCCTCGGGCGCGGCGGCCGGGGCGGAACTGGCCGCCCTCCACGAGCGACCGGTCCTGGACGCGGCGGGAGAGCGCCGCGCGGCCGACGCCGTGGAACGGGCGGGCGGCCGGGACTGGGCACAGGCCCAGGCCGCCGACCGGATGGGGTGGGCGGTGCAGCAGCTCGCGCAGGCGGTGCCCGAACCGTCGGCCGCCGGTGACCTGCTGGCGCTGGCGGAGTTCATGACCCGGCGTACGCGCTGAGGGCGGGGGGTGCCCGCCCGGTCCGGACCGTGCGGTCCACCGGGCGGGCGCGTCGCTGTGCGCGACCGGCGCATGGGGTCCGCCGCCCGGCCCGGCCCAGCCCCGGCGCGGGGGAGGACCGGAACGGACGGACTCGTCGTGCGGGAGCGGCGGCCACCGGCTGCGGTCGACTGTCCGGTTTGTCCAAAACGCAATAGTCTGTATCCATGGGCAGTGAAGGACACCGGACCGTCCACCACCCGCAGGCCGGGCCTGAGCACCTGTGCCGCGCCTGCGGACTGCCGGTCGGTACGACGATGAAGCGACGGAAGATCCTCGGCGCGTGGGTGCCCGTGTGGGAGCCCCGGCCCTGCCGGAACCCCGACTGTGCGCTGTACATCGCAGAAGCGGCGGACGAGTCGGGCAAGGAGGCGGAGACCGGCTGAAGTCCGGCCGGGAGGTGACCGGCCGCACGCCGAAGCCGGTCGTACCGCTACAGTCCGCGCCATGTCATCGGAGTCGACGGAAGTCTGGACCGGCTGGTACCGGGACCGCCGGGGTGCGGAAGCGATCACCATCACGGCGGACGGGGGGCGCATCGCCACCCGGATCAGGGGCGTGGAATACACGGGCGACGGCTGCGCCGCGCTGCGGGCGGCGGAGGAGAACGGCGGCCTGCCGCTGGCCGGCTGCGTCCTGGAGTGGGACCTGCCGCTGCCGGTCGTCATCGACGGAACGCCCCAACGAGCCACGCTCAGTTGCCTGTTGGCGCTCGGCGAAGCACTCTCCGACGGCTCACCCGAGAGAGTGGATCTTCAGCTGACCCTGCACTCCGGTGGGGCGGCGTACGAGTCGGGCGTGGCCGGAGGCGACTTCGACCTCGCCCTGGCGCGCATCCTGCGCCAGCTCCCGCCCGGCGCCCGCTTCGCCGGCAGGTTCCTCGAAGCCGCCTGACGCGGGGTGCCGGCCGCGGGGTGCGGCCCGGAGCCCCGAGGGGGCGCCCCGCGGCTCGCGGGACGCCCTCGCGCGTGGGGCTAGGACGACGCGGCCGCGGCGACGGCCGCCGCCAGGCCGTTGCGCCACAGGTAGTCGACGCGGCTGCGCTCCTGCGTGTTCGGCTGGGCGTTCTGGCAGGACGGACCGGGGCCGCCGCCCGACATCAGCTCGCTGCACGGGCCGGAGTAGTGGTCCGGCAGGCCGAGGACGTGGCCGGTCTCGTGGGCGGTGACCCGGGTGGAGTTGTAGATCTGGTTCTGCCGGTAGTCGAGGAAGATGTAGCCGCGGCCGTGCCCGTCGGTCGACGCGTACGAGCCGCGCGAGTCGTTGCCCTCGTAGTACCGGAAGTCCGGGTTGCTGCCCTCCTGGAGCTTCACGTTGCTGACGGAGCTGTTCCAGATCTGCGTGGAGCGGGCTATCTGGGTGCGGAAGCTGGGGGCGTTGGCCGCCGAGTACACGACGGTGACGGCCAGGGCGCCCGGGTTCGCGGCGCGCTTCTCGGCAACCGACTTCATCACGGCGTCGTGGAACGCCTTGTTCGCCCGGGCGTTCTCGGCCGAGCCGGCGTACGCGGCGAAGCCGGGGGCGGGGGAGGGCGCCGCGGCGGCGCTGACGGTCGTGGCCGGTACGGCTGCCAGAGCCGCGGTCAGGCTCAGGGCAGCGGCCAGCACGGCCTTGGGGTGTCTCATGGGGGGCTCCTACTCGGTCCTCAACGTGTTGGGTGGACACGTTCGGTGGGACAGAGTGTCGGGGAGCCCGCGCGGTGTGCGGATGATGCCAACTCCCGATAGGACGGGCGCATCACCCCCGCTCAACAGCCCCCGCGCGCCCGCGTCATGAGTCTGGTGTGGCGCAAGGTGCCGCCTTACGCTCGGGACATGGAGCTGGAGGTGAGGCACCTGCGGGCGCTGTGCGCCATCGCCGACACGGGCAGCCTGCACAAGGCCGCCCGCCGGCTCGGCACCAGCCAGCCGTCCCTGACGACCCAGCTGCGCCGCATCGAACAGGCGCTGGGCGCCGAGCTGTTCACCCGTGAGCGCACCGGCTGCCGCCCCACCCCGCTGGGCCACGCCGTCCTCAGCCGCGCCCGCCCCCTGGTGGCGCAACTGGAGCGGCTCGTCAGCGACACCCGCGCCGCCGCCGCGCACGCCGACGGCGTCGCCCGGCTGCGCATCGGCTCCACCGCCAGCCGGGTGCTCGCCGGCTGGCTGCGACGGCTGCGCGGGCGGCTGCCGGGCACCGACATCACGCTGCAGATGGACGTCTCGGCGGGCGCGCTGCTGCGCGGCCTGGCCGCGGGACGGCTCGACGTCGCCTTCGTCCACGAGGTGGAGGGCTGTCCGCTGCGGGTGCCGGAGGGGCTGGAGCGGCGCGTCCTGGTGGAGCGCGAGCCGCAGTTCATCTCCCTGCCCAGGGACCACCCGGCCGCCGCCGCGCCGGTCGTGGACCTCGCCGACCTGGCCGGTGACCGGTGGATGGTCGACCCGACGGTGGACGGCGAGTGGGACGGGCTGCGGCGGGTGCTCTGGGCGGCCGGTATCGACCCGCCGGTGCTGCACGGCGACTACCACACCGCCGCGTCGCTCATCGTGGCCGGCGAGGCGGTGGCGCCGTGCCAGCCGACCTCGGGGCCGCGCGACGACATGGCCATCCGGCCGTTACGGGACGACCCCCTCGCCGTACGGCTGCTGCTCTACCACCGGCCGGGCACCGAGACCGACGCCGTCTACGCCGAACTCGCGGCCGCGTACCGCGAGGCGGCCCTGGGCACCGCGACGTACCGCCAGTGGCTCCTGCGCCACGGCAGCCCCCTGCTCCCGGCGGCCTGAGGGGCCGCGACGCGACAGCACCCGGCCTGCCGGGACTCTCGTGGAGTGCGGTGGCGGACCGGGTGCGGAAGCAAGGTGTCCCGGAGCGGGATCAGGCCTTCTTGGTCTCCCAGAAGATCTTGTCGATCTCGGCGATGAGCTCAAGGGCCTTCTCGCCCGTCTTCGGGTCCGTCGAGGCCTTGGCCGCGGACAGCGCCTTCAGGGTGTCGTTGACCAGCTGGTGCAGCTGCGGGTACTTCTCGAAGTGCGGGGCCTTGAAGTAGTCGCTCCACAGCACCGAGACGTGGTGCTTGGCCAGCTCCGCGCGCTGCTCCTTGATGACCGTGGCGCGGGCCTGGAAGTGGGGGTCGTCGTTGGCCTGCATCTTTTCCTGCGTGGCCTTGACCGACTCGGCCTCGATGCGGGCCTGGGCCGGGTCGTAGACACCGCAGGGCAGGTCGCAGTGCGCGCTGACCTTCACCTTCGGGGCAAACAGGCGGGAGAGCATTGAGCCGTCCTTCCTCGTGATCGTCTTCTCAGGTGGGACATTACTCCGTGGGAGTCGGCTTTTCGCGGGTGCCCCCGGGTGCTTAGGACAAAAGTCCAGGGTCACCATGGGACCCGTGGAGGAAGGACCGGGAGGTGCGGGGATGACGGAGCAGGGGCGGGAGACCGGGGTGCCGTTCGGGATCGCCGAGGTCACCGGCCTCTCCATGGTGCCGACGCTCCGGCACGGGGACCAGCTGCTGGTGCACTACGGCGCCGAGCTGCGCGCCGGGCAGGTGGCCGTGCTGCGGCACCCGCTCCAGCAGGACCTGCTCATCGTGAAGCGGCTGGTCGAGCGGCGCCGCGAGGGGTGGTGGGTGCTCGGGGACAATCCGGACGCGGACGTGGTGGACAGCCGGGCGTTCGGGGCGGTGCCGGCCGAGCTGGTACTGGGACGGGTGCGGGCCCGGTACCGGGGCATCCGGCCCGGGCGTCAGCGGTCGCTGCGGGTGGTGCTCTCCTGGCTGCTGTCCGCGGTCCGGCCCGTGCCGGCCGACCGCTCCGTCTCCAGGCGCTTGCGGGCCCGGTAGGCGGCGACGTTGGCGCGGGTCGCGCAGCGGTCGGAGCAGTAGCGGCGGGAGCGGTTGGTGGAGGTGTCCAGGTACGCGTTGCGGCACGGGGCCGCCTGGCACAGGCCGAGCCGGTCGGCGCCGAACTCGGTGAGGTGGATCGCCAGACCCATCGCGGCGATCGCGGCGTACCCGGCGGTGGCGTTGGACGGGTGGTCCGCCAGGTGCATGTGCCAGCGCGGCCGGCCCTGGTCGTCCAGGTAGTCGTGGCCCGAGATCTGCGGGCTCACCGGGAACTCCAGGAGCAGCGAGTTCAGCAGGTCCACGGCCTGTGTCTGGTCGCCCGCGTCGGCCGCCGTGAACACCGCGCGCAGCCGGCTCCGCACCGAGCGGAAGCGCGTCACGTCCGCGTCCGTCGCGCGCCGTGCCATCTGCGACGCCTCGCCGAACAGGGCGCGGACCGCGTCGACGGAGGTGAGGGAGTCCTTGTTGCGCGCCGGCTCCTCGGTGTTCACCAGACGTACGGCGTAGTCCGAGTAAGAGGCCAGTTCCACTTGTAGTCCTTACGGCGGCGGTCTAGGGTCGGAGCAACGGTCTTGTAAGAGACCCATATCTGACGAGGGTATTACGGAGGTCGTGGTGGCGGAGACGGTCGCGGGCACCGACTGGCAGGCGTGGCAGGAGAGCTGGGACCGCCAGCAGGAGTGGTACATGCCCGACCGCGAGGAGCGGTTCCGGGTGATGCTCGACATGGTCGAGGCGATCGCCGGCCCCGCGCCGAGGGTGCTCGACCTCGCGTGCGGTACGGGGAGTATCACGGACCGGCTGCTCAAAAGGTTCCCGGACGCCACCAGCACCGGCGTCGACCTCGACCCGGCGCTCCTCGCCATCGCCGAGGGCTGCTTCGCCGGGGACGAGCGTGTCCGCCTCGTACGGGCCGACCTGAACGACCCGGGCTGGATCCGGGCGCTGCCGCACGACTCGTACGACGCCGTCCTGACCGCCACCGCCCTGCACTGGCTGCGCGCCGAACCGCTCGCCTCGCTGTACGGGCAGCTCGGCGGCCTCGTCCGCGAGGGCGGCGTCTTCATGAACGCCGACCGCATGCGCGACGAGTCCACGCCCCGCATCAACGCCGCCGAGCGCGCCCACCGCCACGCCGCCATGGACCGCGCCAAGGCCGGCGGCGCGCTCGACTGGGCCGCGTGGTGGGAGCGCGCCGCCGCGGACCCGGTCCTCGCCGCGCCGACCGCCGAGCGGTTCGCGATCTACGGGGAGCACGCCGAGGGCGACACCCCCTCCCTCGACTGGCACGTGCGCACCCTGCGCGGCGCCGGGTTCGCCGAGGCGCGGGCCGTGTGGTGCTCGCCCTCGGACTCCCTGGTGCTGGCGCTGAAGTAGCCGGGCCCGCGGCGGAGGGGCCCCGGACACGGCCGGAGAGGCCGGACACGGGCGGAGACGGCCGGACACGGGCGAAGGGGCGGTACGGCCGAAGCCGTACCGCCCCTTCGCCGTCGACGTCAGAGCACCTTGGACAGGAACGCCTTCGTCCGGTCGTGCTGCGGGTTGGTCAGGACGTCGCGCGGGTGGCCCGACTCGACCACCACGCCGCCGTCCATGAACACCAGCGAGTCGCCCACCTCACGGGCGAAGCCCATCTCGTGGGTGACCACGACCATGGTCATGCCCGACTCCGCGAGGTCCCGCATGACGTCCAGCACGTCGCCCACCAGCTCCGGGTCGAGCGCCGAGGTCGGCTCGTCGAAGAGCATCAGCTTCGGCTCCATCGCCAGCGCGCGGGCGATGGCCACGCGCTGCTGCTGGCCGCCGGAGAGCTGCGAGGGGAAGTTGCCGGCCTTGTCGGCCAGGCCGACGCGGTCCAGCAGCTTGGCCGCCCGCTCCCGGGCGACGGCCTTCGCCTCGCCCTTCACCTGGACGGGCGCCTCCATGACGTTCTCCAGCGCCGTCATGTGCGGGAAGAGGTTGAAGCGCTGGAAGACCATGCCGATGTCGCGCCGCTTGAGCGCCACCTCGCTGTCCTTCAGCTCGTACAGCTTGTCGCCCTTCTGGCGGTAGCCGACGAGCTCGCCGTCGACGTACAGCCGGCCGGCGTTGATCTTCTCCAGGTGGTTGATGCACCGCAGGAAGGTGGACTTGCCGGAACCGGACGGGCCGATCAGGCAGAAGACCTCACCGTTGTTCACCTCGAGGTCGATGCCCTTGAGGATGTGTGCTGCGCCGTAGGACTTGTGCACGCCCTCGGCCTTGACCATCGCAGTCATCTGTTCACCGCCACAGGTTCGAGAGGGAGAGCACGTTCGCCTTGACCTTCTGCCACGGCGTGGGCGGCAGCGTGCGCAGCGAGCCGCGCGCGTAGTGCCTCTCCACGTAGTACTGGCCGACGCTGAAGACACTGGTCAGGGCCAGGTACCACACGGAGGCCACGATCAGCATCTCCATGATGGCGAACGATGTCGAACCGATGTTCTGGGCGGCCCGCAGGAGCTCCGTGTACTGCACGGCGGAGACCAGCGAGGACGTCTTGAGCAGGTTGATGAACTCGTTGCCGGTCGGCGGGACGATCACGCGCATGGCCTGCGGCAGGACGATGCGCCGCATGGTCTTGCCGTTCTTCATGCCGAGCGCGTGCGCCGCCTCGGTCTGGCCCTCGTCGACGGACTGGATGCCCGCCCGGACGATCTCCGCCATGTACGCACCCTCGTTCAGGCCGAGGCCCAGGAGGGCGACCATGAACGGAGTCATGACATCCACCATCTCGTCCTTGTAGAACCCGAGATTGAGGATGGGGAAGATCAGCGCGAGGTTGAACCAGACCAGCAGCTGCACGAAGACCGGCGTGCCGCGGAAGAACCAGATGTAGAGCCAGGCCACGGCCCCGGTCACCGGGTTCTTCGACAGCCGCATCACCGCGAAGACGACGCCCAGGACCAGGCCGATCGCCATGGACAGCACGCTGATCAGCAGGGTGTTGCCGAGGCCCGTGAGGATGCGCTCGTCGAAGATGAAGTCGCCGACGGTCTCCCAGCGCAGGTCGCCCTGCGCGAAGGCCGAGACCAGGGCGGCCAGGAGCGCCACCACGACCACACCGCTCACCCAGCGGCCCCAGTGGCGGACCGGGATGGCCTTGATCTGCTCGGGGAGCGTGTCGGACTTGGCGAGGCTGCCCGGCCCCGCCTCCTTGGCGACCCCGGCGGGCTTGGCCGGGGCGGCCCCCGCGGGCTCGGCGGCGGTCTTCGCCGCCGCCCTCGCCGGCCGGGACTCCTCGGACGTGGTGTCGCTTCCGCCCTTCGGCGTCGCCGCGGCTTCGTCCTTGGACGCCTTGGCGTCGGCGGGCGCGGTCTCGTCCTCGGATGCCTTGGCGTCGGCGGGCGCGGTCTCGTCCTTGGACGCCTTGGCGTCGGCGGGCGCGGTCTCGTCCTCGGATGCCTTGGCGTCGGCGGGCGCGGTCTCGTCCTCGGATGCCTTGGCGTCGGCGGGCGCGGTCTCGTCCTCGGATGCCTTGGCGTCGGCGGGCGCGGCTTCGTCCTCGGACGCCGTGCCCTTGCCCTGCGCGCCCGTCGCCTCGTCGCCCGGTGCCTCGTCGGCCGTGGGCTCGGCGGGCGTGGCCGCCTCCTCCGCGGGCGAGGCGTCGGCCGGCTGGTCCCCGGCGGGTGGTTCTTCGGCGGGGGCCTTGTCGAACTTGTCAGTCACCGTGACTGCCCTTCAGTGGTACACGAGAGTGGTACGAAATGCTGAAGATCACTTACCGGCGTTGATGGTCGCCTCGGTGATCGCACTGCCCTTGACGTCCCACTTCTCCAGCACCTTGGCGTACTCGCCGTTCTTGATGATCGCGTTCAGGGCTTCCTTGATCGCGTCACGCAGCTGGGTGTTGTCCTTGTCGACGGCGATGCCGAACGGACCGGCCGCGGTCTGGCCGCCCGCGACCTCGAAGTCGTTGCCGCCGCCGGCGGTCTTCGCGATGTACGCGGCGACCGGGTAGTCGTTCATGTCGGCGACCGCACCGCCGGACTTCACACGGGTCTGGGCCTCGGCGTCGGTGTCGAACGCCTCGATCGTCAGCTTGCCCTTCTTGTCCTTGTCGCACTTGGCGGCCTGCTGCTTGAAGGTGTCCTCGTAGATGGTGCCGCGCTGGACGGCGACCTTCTTGCCGCAGAGGTCCTCCAGGGACTTGATGCCCTGGGGGTTGCCCTTCTTGACCAGCAGGGAGACGCCGGAATTGAAGTAGTCGACGAAGTCGACGCCCTGGCCGACCTTGTTGCCCTTGTCGTCCAGGCCCTCCTGGCGGGCCTTGGTGTCGCTCATCGCGGACATGACGAGGTCCTGCCGGCCCGTGTTCAGGGACGAGATCAGGCCGTCGAACGTGCCGCTCGTGAACTTGAACTCCACGCCGAGCTGCTTGCCGAGCGCGGCGGCGATGTCGGGGTCGATACCGACGATCTTGCCGCCCTGCTCGAACTCCATCGGGGCGTACTGGGCGTCGGTGCCGACCTTGATGACACCGGCGTCCTGGTACTTCTTCGGCAGCTTGTCGAAGAGCGGTGCGGAGCCGACGGTCTTGCCGGGCTCGTTGGTACCCGCCGTGCCGCCGCCGTTCGTCTGGTCGCCACAGGCGCTCAGCAGCAGGGCGCCGGCGACCGCGATGGCTCCGACCGCGGCGGTTCGGGACTTCGCAGCGGTGGTGCGGCGGGTGGTGCTTGCGGTCATGGTCGGTTTCCTCCGGCTTAAGAGCGGCGTATGAGGGGTTGCCCAACTGTCGGCACATGGTCGGGGCACGCACCTTCGGGTGTCGCGACCTCGTGTGATTACGGCATCTTGCCATTCGGACTAGCCCAAACAGGGGGCCAGCCATGTCAAAATCGGATAACGGGAGACCCCCGAACCCCTACAGGCCGGTACATCAAGGCCGGACCTTCTACGGGGTTACCTTCGCCCGGCCGGAAAATCTTCGGTTGATCTCGTCAAGCGGACGGGATTGCGGTTGCAATCCAGGTGGCGTACTGACTTGTCCAGATATTGATGCATGAGTCGCCTCATCGCCACCGGGCGTGTCCGGATGCCGGAGCGTCCGCTCTCCGGATACCGACTCGTCCGCGGACGTGTCCGTCCGGTAAGAAGGATCCTTACACCCCTCATCCGGGGCTCAGGGCGCGTGTGCGGCGCGCCCGCGCGTTCGTACCTCCCCCCGACAGGGCAGCCCGATCGCCTGGTCGGGGCACGGACGCGGTGCCCGCCCACCCCTCCTCAACCAGGAGTGGCCACCCTCAACATGAAGACTTAAGGGGTCAACAAATGGCAGCGGAGATCGTCAACCCTCGCACCGACGGTAGCGAGGGCTCATCCGACGAGCCCTTCGATCCGGCATTCGATCCGGCATTCGCCCTCCACCGGGGCGGCAAGATGGCCGTGCAGGCCACCGTGCCCGTGCGGGACAAGAACGACCTGTCCCTCGCGTACACGCCCGGCGTCGCCAAAGTGTGCAGCGCCATCGCCGAGCAGCCCGAGCTCGTGCACGACTACACCTGGAAGTCCCAGGTCGTCGCCGTCGTGACCGACGGTACGGCCGTCCTGGGACTCGGTGACATCGGCCCGGAGGCGTCGCTTCCGGTCATGGAGGGGAAAGCGATCCTCTTCAAGCAGTTCGGCGGCGTGGACGCGGTGCCGCTCGCGCTCGCCACCACCGACGTGGACGAGATCGTCGACACGGTCGTCCGCCTCGCGCCCTCGTTCGGCGGAGTGAACCTCGAGGACATCTCGGCGCCCCGCTGCTTCGAGGTCGAGCGCAAGCTCCAGGAGCGCCTCGACATCCCCGTCTTCCACGACGACCAGCACGGCACCGCCGTGGTGACGCTGGCCGCCCTGCGCAACGCCGCCAAGCTGACCGGCCGGGGCCTGGGCGACCTGCGCGCGGTCATCTCCGGCGCGGGCGCCGCGGGTGTCGCCATCGCCAAGATGCTGCTGGAGGCCGGCCTCGGTGACGTGGCGGTCGCGGACCGCAAGGGCATCGTCAGCCGCGACCGCGAGGACCTCACCTCGGTGAAGCGCGAGCTCGCCGAGCTGACCAACCGCGCCGGGCTCACCGGCTCCCTGGAGACCGCGCTGGCCGGGGCGGACGTGTTCATCGGCGTCTCGGGCGGCACGGTGCCGGAGGCGGCGATCGCCGCCATGGCGCCGAACTCGTTCGTCTTCGCCATGGCCAACCCGAACCCCGAGGTGCACCCCGACGTCGCGCACAAGTACGCGGCGGTCGTGGCCACCGGCCGGTCGGACTACCCGAACCAGATCAACAACGTGCTCGCCTTCCCCGGGATCTTCGCGGGCGCGCTGCAGGTGCGGGCGTCGCGGATCACCGAGGGCATGAAGATCGCCGCGGCGAACGCGCTGGCGGACGTGGTCGGCGACCAGCTCGCCGCGGACTACGTGATCCCGTCGCCGTTCGACGAGCGTGTCGCCCCGGCCGTCACGGCCGCGGTGGCGGCCGCCGCCCGCGCGGAGGGCGTCGCTCGCCGCTGACGCGCCGCACGGTCCTCCCAGGGCCGCGCCGGGCCCCCTCACGGGGGTACGGCGCGGCCCTGCGCGTTGTGCGGGCGCGGGAGAAGCGCGTCAGGGTCGCGCTGCCGCGCGTCAGCGGCACGGGAGGGGCCGGGCCGCGCGCCGCGGGCCCGGCCCATCCGGGGCACGCGGCCTGGGCAGGCCCGCGCGCGGGGGCGGGCCTGCCCGGGGCGGCAGGGGCCGGTGTGCGCCCCACCGGAGGGACGGACGGCCACCGGCCCGGAGGCCGTCAGGTCGGGACAGGGGCCGGTGTACGCCCCACCCGCGGCACGGCCTGCGTACGCCGCCCACCGGCGGCAGGGCTGACGTACGTCACACCGGTGCGCGGTTCCGCAGCGCACCGGTGCCCCCCTAACCTCAAGGTCATGTTCGCTGCCTACGCCGCCCGAATCGACCGCGATCAGCCCCTGAACGGCCTGGAGCTGGGCGAACGCCCCGCGCCCGAGGTCCGTCCCGGCTGGACCACCGTCACCGTCAAGGCCGCCTCCCTCAACCACCACGACCTGTGGTCCCTCCGGGGGGTCGGGCTCGGCGAGGACAAGCTGCCGATGATCCTCGGCTGCGACGCCGCCGGGATCGACGAGCAGGGCCGAGAGGTCGTCGTGCACTCCGTCATCGGGCAGAGCGGGCACGGCGTCGGACCGGACGAGCCCCGCTCCATCCTCACCGAGCGCTACCAGGGCACCTTCGCCGAGAAGGTCGCCGTCCCCGCGTGGAACGTCCTGCCGAAGCCGAAGGAGCTGTCCTTCGCGGAGGCCGCCTGCCTGCCGACCGCATGGCTCACCGCGTACCGGATGCTGTTCACCAACGCCGGGGTCCGCCCCGGTGACTCGGTCCTCGTCCAGGGCGCGGGCGGCGGCGTCGCCACCGCGGCGATCGTCCTCGGCAAGGCGGCCGGCTTGCGGGTCTTCGCCACCAGCCGCGACGAGGCCAAGCGCAAGCGCGCCGTGGAGCTCGGGGCCCTGGAGGCGTACGAGATGGGCGCGCGGCTGCCGCAGCGGGTGGACGCGGTCATCGAGACGGTCGGCGCGGCCACCTGGTCGCACTCGGTCAAGTCGCTGCGGCCCGGTGGCACGCTGGTGATCTCGGGCGCGACGAGCGGCGACCGCCCGTCGCACGCCGAGCTGACCCGCATCTTCTTCCTGGAGCTGAAGGTCGTCGGCTCGACGATGGGCTCGAAGGACGAGCTGGAGGACCTGCTCGCCTTCTGCGCGGCGACGGGCGTGCGGCCGGTCATCGACGAGGTGCTGCCGCTGGACCGGGCGCGCGAGGGCTTCGAGAAGATGGCGGCGGGCGACCTCTTCGGAAAGATCGTCCTGACGATGTCCTGACGACGTCCTGACGCGCTCTTGATGCATCGTCAGTTCTGCTGATGGGATCTCCGGCACCCGACGCCGGAGGTCCCTCATGCGCACCGCCGCCTTAGCCCTGGCCGCCCTGCTGACCCTCACCCCCGCCGCCCCGGCCCACGCGGACCGTACGGACCGCACGGACCGCACGGACCGAGCGGTCATACCGGAACTGACCGACGACCGCGGCCGCGTCCTGACGCTGCGCGGCTGGAACGTCGAGGACAAGACGCACCGCGGTGACGCCGCGCTCTCCGCCATCACCGAGCGGCACTTCCGCGACCTGCGGGCCCGGGGCTTCAACTTCGCCCGGCTGCTGGTGTTCTGGGACGACCTGGAGCCCCGGCGCGGCCGCTACAGCCAGGCGTACCTGCGCAAGGTCGAGCGGATCCTGGACTGGGCGGAGCGGTACGGCATCCAGGTCCTGATCGACGCCCACCAGGACGTCTTCGGCCCGGCCTTCGGCCACCGCGGCATCCCGGAGTGGGCCACCCGCACCGACGGACTGCCGTTCACCCCGCACCCGGACGACTGGTTCGCCGAGTACTTCGAACCGGCCGTGCAGCGGGCCTTCACGCACCTGTACCAGGACGAGGACCTGCGCCGCGCCCAGGCACGCATGTGGCGGGTGCTGGCCGGCCGGTTCGCGGACCACCCGGCGGTCCTCGGCTACGACCTCATCAACGAGCCGATGGGCGAGCTGCGGGACGGCGAGGACCTCGCGACGGCCGCGCGCCGCATCGAGCGCGACCACCTCACCCCGCTGTACAACCGCCTCGCGGACGCGGTGCGCGCGGTCGACGGCGACAACTGGATCTTCGTCGAGCCGACCCCGATCGTCGGCGAGGGCGTCCCCACGGGCCTGGGGAGGGTGGAGGACCCGAAGGTCGTCTACGCCCCGCACTTCTACAACACCGCGATGGAGGCGGGCGCGGACTACGACCCGGCGGCGCGCTGGATCGAGTCGTACGAGGCGGCGGTGACGGCGTACCCCGAGGAGTACGGAGTCCCGGTCGTCGTGGGGGAGTGGGGCCCGCTGAACAACGCGCTGCCGAACATGGGCCGCTTCTACCGGGAGGCGCTCGCCTCCCTCGACCGCTGGTCCTCGGGGTGGGCGGGGTACGTGTGGTGCTACGGCGGCGGGTACTGCGCCGTGGACGGCGCCGGCGCCTGGCGGACGAACAAGGAGCAGACCGCCGCGCCGTACGCCGCGGCGGTGGCGGGCCGGGTGGTCTCGCGGTCGCCGGAGCGGCTGGTGTACGTCGCCGGGCGCGGCGGCCCCACGGAGCTGTCCCTGCCGCCGTCCCCGGCCGGCTGGCGGGTGGAGGTGACGGGCCGGGCGTGGCCGCGCACGACGTCGGTTCCCCCGGGGACGGCCGAGCGGGTCCGGGTGCGGGGCGTGCCGGGTGCGACGGTGACCGTGTCCGTATCACCCGCCACCGGCTGAGCGCTCCCTCCCGGGTCCCCGCTCGCGCGAAGCGGCGGGTGGCGGTACGGGCGGTGCCCGGGGCGGCCGTCGCCGTCACGCGGGGCTGAAGGCCCCGGTGCGCAGCCGGTCGCGCCCCGGGGGTGTCAGGTGTGCGGGCCGCGGAGGAGGGCGGTGATGTGGGCCGCCGCCGTGGAGAGGTGGCGGCGGGCGTCGGAGAGCTGGGCCGCCGTCACGCCGTGGTCGCGGGCCGCGTCGCGGATGTCGTCGCGGAAGCGGTCCAGCAGGCGCTCCAGGTCGCGGGCCGCGTCGCCGGTGGCGGGCACGTCCTCCCAGGCGGGCGGCTCGGGCTCGGCGCGGGACGGGCGCGCCGCGGTCGGCGGCGTGCCGCCTCCGAACAGGCCGGACAGCCGGCCCGTCAGGTCGGAGAGGGCCGAGGGCCACTCACCCGAGGCGATGTGGTCCTGGACCTGCTGGGCGATGCGCTGCATCTCCCGGCGCGCCGCGTCCCGCGCCTCCTCGGCCTGGTGCCGCGCCCGCTTCGCCTCCTCGCGGGCCTTGCGCGACTCCTCCTGCGCCCGCCGGGCCTGCTCCTGCCAGGACGTCCGGTGCGTGCGCGTCTCGCTCGCCGCGGCCCGCATCTCGCTGCGCAGCTTGCCCGCCGCCCCGCGCACGTCGTCGCGGATCTCGGCGGCGAGTTCGGAGACGGACTCGCGGATCTCCTGCTCCAGGTCGGCCAGTTCGCCGCTGCGGCCGGCCAGCTCCGCGCGCCCGGCGTCGGTGATCGAGTACACCTTGCGGCCGCCCTCGGTGGCGTGCGTGACCAGGCCCTCGGCCTCCAGCTTGGCCAGCCGCGGGTAGACCGTGCCGGCGGACGGCGCGTACAGCCCGTGGAAGCGCTCCTCCAGGAGCCGGATCACCTCGTAGCCGTGGCGGGGGGCCTCGTCGAGGAGCTTCAGCAGGTACAGCCGCAGGCGGCCGTGGGCGAAGACCGGCGGCATGTCAGAGGTCCTTTCCGGAGGGGGTGGCGGGGCGGCGGAGCAGGGCGATCGAGCCGGAGACCGTGGTGGCCCTGAGGGTGCCGGTGCCCGCCCCGAGCGTGCCCTTGATGCTCTTGGCTCCCCACTGGCCGTCCACCCGGAGGTCCTCGAAGGCGGTGGAGACGGCGCCGCTGGTGGTGTTCGCCTCCACGCGCGCGTCGGCCGGGTGCGGCAGCCGGATCGCCACCTCGCCGGAGACGGTGGTGAGCCGGATGTCGGTGGAGCCGTCGGCGGGCTCCAGGTCGATGACCATGTCGCCGGTGACCGTGTCGGCGCGTACGGAGCTGCCGGTGCCCTCGATGACCGTCAGGTCGCCGGAGACGGATTGGAACCGCAGGTCGCCGGCGACCGCCTGGGCCTCCACGCTGCCGGACACGGTCTGCGCGCGGACCGGTCCGGGGAGTCCGACGAGCGTGGTGTCGCCGCTGACGCCGCGCACCTCCACACGGCCCCGGATGCCGGAGACCACGGCCCCGGCGCCGACGACACCGACCTCCACATCGGCGCCCGCCGGTACGGCGAGGGACACGACGGCGCTGCGGTGCCGGCCCTTGCGGTCGAACCACGTGAGGAAGTCCTGCCAGGGCAGGTCCTCGTACGAGACGGTCAGGACGGAGCCGCGCCGGCTGACGACGAGCGGCGGCCCTTCGATCGCGGGGACCTCCAGCCGCGCCGGGCCCTCCTCGATGCCGACCACGTTCACCGTGCCGTGGACGATGCGCACCTTCAGCGCCGTCACGGGGTCGTCGAGGGTGAGTTCCACCGGCTCGCTGACGGACCACTCCGGCATGGCGCCTCCTCGGGACAGGACGCAACATATCGCGTCTCCTGAGATACACGATATATCGCGGTGCTCCGGCGTCAAGGCCGGGTCCGGAGGCGACAGAGAGGATAGAGGCCGCAAAAGTGGACGAATTGGCCTAGCGTATGGGTCATGCCGACCTCCGCGACCACCCCGGGCGTGCTCCTGCTCTGCCGGGCCGAACCCCCGGCCGTACGGCCTGCGGCACAACTCCTGCGCGAGCACCTGCTGCTCGCCCCGGCGGGCCCCGGCTGGAGCGTGCTCGTCCCCGAAGGGCGCCCCTGGCTGGACGGCGGCGAACCGGTCGACCGGGTCGCCGCGGGCTGGGCCTCCGCCCTCGCGGTCGCCGCGCCCTGGCCGGTGCTCGCCCTGTGGTGGGACGCGGACCGGGCGGGCTACACCCTGGCGTCCGGGTTCCGCCGGCCCGTCGGCTACACCTGGCTCACGGACGGCACCCCGGCCGGCGAGGACGAGGCGATGCACACCTTCGCCGTCCGCCTCGGTCTCGATCCGGTCCTGGACGTCCAGGACCTCCAGCCCCTCACCCGGGCCGACCCGGTGGCGGACGCCCGCTCCCGGCTGCTCGGCCTGATCGCCGTCCTCGCCCGGCTGGACCTCGCCCTGCCGCCCGGGCTCGCCCCCGGCGAACCGGCCGCCCGGCTGCGGACCGCCGCCGGGGACGCGGGCGGGCAGGAGGTCGCCTGGCCGGGCCTGCGGGACGCCGTACGGGAGGAGGTGCAGGCCGTCGAGGAGGCCGTCGGCACGGCGGTCCACCGCGTCGTCGGGGACACCGCCGCCGCCCGCCTTCCCTGGCTCCACGGCCCCCGGGGCCGGGCCCTCGCCGCGGCACGGCTCGCGGCCGGTGTCCCGCTCCTGGTGTGGGGTGCCGCGCGGCGCAGCCCGGGCTGGGCGGCGGCCGGCGCCCTGCTGGTGGCCGACGGGCTGCTGCTGTGCCTCGCGGCCGGCGAGGTGCCTACAGGTCGTCGTCCTCGTCGTCGTCCAGCCGCGCCAGCCACGTCGCCAGCCGCTCCACGGGAACCTCGAAGTCGGGGTTGAGATCGACGAACGTCCGCAGCTGCTCGGCGAGCCACTCGAAGGTGACCTCCTCCTCGCCGCGCCGCTTCTCCAGTTCCTCGATGCCACGGTCGGTGAAGTACATGCCCTCAGGTTAAGTCAGTACGCCGGAGGGCCCGGCACCGCGATGACCTCGCGGTGCCGGGCCCTGCCGGTGTGGTGCGTACGGTGCCGGTGGCTCAGGCCTCGAAGACCTCGTTCACCAGCTGCGCCTGCTCGGCCTGGTGGCGCTTGGCCGAGCCGACCGCCGGGGACGAGCTGTGCGGGCGCGAGATGCGCCGCAGACGCTCGGCCGGGGGCAGGTCGGCGCCGACCGCCAGGTCGAGGTGGTCGATCAGGTTGAGCGCGATGAACGGCCAGGCACCCTGGTTCGCCGGCTCCTCCTGGGCCCAGATGTACTTCTCGGCGTTCGGGTACTTGGCGATCTCGGCCTGGAGCTCCGCACCCGGCAGCGGGTACAGGCGCTCCAGCCGGATGATCGCCGTGTCCGTGACACCGCGCTTCTTCCGCTCGCCGTCGAGGTCGTAGTAGACCTTGCCGGAGCAGAAGACGACCTTGCGGACCGCGTTCGCGTCGACCGAGGCGTCGCCGATCACCGGGCGGAAGCCGCCGGTGGTGAACTCCTCCATCTTCGACGCCGCCGCCTTCAGGCGCAGCATCGACTTCGGGGTGAAGACGACCAGCGGCTTGTGGTGCGGGTTGTGCACCTGCCACCGCAGGAGGTGGAAGTAGTTCGACGGCAGCGTCGGCATGGCGACCGTCATGTTGTGCTGCGCGCACATCTGGAGGAAGCGCTCCGGCCGGGCCGAGGAGTGGTCCGGGCCCTGGCCCTCGTAGCCGTGCGGCAGCAGCAGGGTGACGCCGGAGGTCTGGCCCCACTTCTGCTCGGCCGAGGAGATGAACTCGTCGACGACGGTCTGCGCGCCGTTGACGAAGTCACCGAACTGCGCCTCCCACATGACCAGCGACTCCGGGCGGGCCAGGGAGTAGCCGTACTCGAAGCCCATCGCCGCGTACTCGCTCAGCAGCGAGTCGTAGACGTTGTAGCGGGCCTGGTCCTCGGAGAGGTACAGCAGCGGCGTGTAGTCCTCGCCGGTGACCTGGTCCACCAGCACCGCGTGGCGCTGGCCGAAGGTGCCGCGGCGGGTGTCCTGGCCGGCGAGCCGGACCGGGGTGCCCTCCATCAGCAGCGAGCCGATGGCGAGGGTCTCGCCCATGCCCCAGTCGATCGTGCCGTCGTCGATGGAGGCCGCGCGGCGCTGGAGCTGCGGCATCAGACGCGGGTGGACCGTGATCCGGTCGGGGATGTTGACCTGCGACTCGGCGATCCGCTTCACGACCTCCTGGGAGACCGCGGTGGTGACGGCGACCGGGAACTCGGCCTGGGCGTCCGGGACCGGCGTCGGAGCGGGCTGCGAGGTGGCCTCGCGGACCTCGGTGAACACCTTCTCCAGCTGGCCCTGGAAGTCCTGGAGCGCCTGCTCCGCCTCTTCCAGCGTGATGTCGCCGCGGCCGATCAGCGACTCGGTGTAGAGCTTGCGCACCGAGCGCTTCTTGTCGATCAGGCTCACCATCTGCGGGTTGGTGAACTGCGGGTTGTCGCCCTCGTTGTGACCGCGGCGGCGGTAGCAGATGAGGTCGATCACGACGTCCTTGTTGAACGCCTGGCGGAACTCGAAGGCGAGCCGCGCCACCCGGACGCACGCCTCCGGGTCGTCGCCGTTCACGTGGAAGATCGGCGCCTCGATCATGCGGGCCACGTCGGTCGCGTACATCGACGAGCGCGACGACTCCGGGGCGGCGGTGAAGCCGACCTGGTTGTTGATGACGATGTGGACCGTGCCGCCGGTGCGGTAGCCGCGCAGCTGCGACATGTTGAGCGTCTCGGCGACGACGCCCTGGCCGGCGAACGCCGCGTCACCGTGCAGGGCGACCGGCAGGACGGTGAAGTCCGTGCCGCCCTTGTTGATGACGTCCTGCTTGGCGCGGACGACGCCCTCCAGGACCGGGTCGACCGCCTCCAGGTGGGAGGGGTTGGCGACCAGCGAGACCTTGATCTGCTCGCCGTCCAGACCGGTGAAGGTGCCCTCGGCGCCCAGGTGGTACTTCACGTCGCCGGAGCCGTGCATCGACTTCGGGTCGAGGTTGCCCTCGAACTCCCGGAAGATCTGCGCGTACGACTTGCCGACGATGTTCGCCAGGACGTTGAGGCGGCCGCGGTGGGCCATGCCGATGACGACCTCGTCCAGGCGGGACTCGGCCGCGGAGTCGATGACCGCGTCGAGCAGCGGGATGACCGACTCGCCGCCCTCCAGCGAGAACCGCTTCTGGCCGACGTACTTCGTCTGCAGGAAGGTCTCGAACGCCTCGGCGGCGTTGAGCCGGCGCAGGATGCGCAGCTGCTCCTCGCGCTCCGGCTTGGAGTGCGGGCGCTCGACGCGGTCCTGGATCCACTTGCGCTGCTTCGGGTCCTGGATGTGCATGAACTCGATGCCGGTGGTGCGGCAGTACGAGTCGCGCAGCACGCCGAGGATGTCGCGCAGCTTCATCATCGACTTGCCGCCGAAGCCGCCGACGGCGAACTCCCGCTCCAGGTCCCAGAGCGTCAGGCCGTGCTCGGTGATGTCCAGGTCGGGGTGCTTGCGCTGGCGGTACTCCAGCGGGTCCGTGTCGGCCATGACGTGGCCGCGCACCCGGTAGGAGTGGATGAGCTCGAAGACGCGCGCGGCCTTGGTCACGTCGTCGTCGTGTGACGCGTCGATGTCCTTGAGCCAGCGGACCGGCTCGTAGGGGATGCGCAGCGACTCGAAGATGTCGTCGTAGAAACCGTCCTCGCCGAGGAGGAGGTTCGCCACGATGCGGAGGAATTCGCCCGACGCGGCGCCCTGGATGACCCGGTGGTCGTACGTCGAGGTGAGGGTCATCACCTTGGAGATGCCCAGCTTGTTCAGGGTGTCCTGCGACGTGCCCTGGAACTCCGCCGGGTAGTCCATCGAACCGACGCCCATGATGACCGACTGACCGGGCATGAGGCGGGGCACCGAGTGGACGGTGCCGAGGCCGCCGGGGTTGGTCAGCGAGACGGTGACGCCGGTGAAGTCGTCCATCGTCAGCTTGTTCGCGCGGGCGCGGCGGACGATGTCCTCGTACGCCTGCCAGAACTCGAAGAAGCCCAGGGTCTCGGCCTTCTTGATGGCCGCGACGACGAGCTGGCGGTCGCCGTTCGGCTTCACCAGGTCGATGGCGAGGCCGAGGTTGACGTGCGGCGGCTTCACCAGGACCGGCTTGCCGTCCTTCTCCCCGAAGGAGTGGTTCATGGACGGCATGGCCTTGATGGCCCGGACCATCGCGTACCCGATGAGGTGCGTGAAGGAGATCTTCCCGCCGCGGGCGCGCTTGAGGTGGTTGTTGATGACGATGCGGTTGTCGAACAGCAGCTTCACCGGGACGGCGCGGACGGACGTTGCCGTCGGCAGCTCCAGCGAGGCGTTCATGTTCTTCGCGACCGCGGCGGACGGGCCGCGGAGCGTCACGTACTCGGGGCCGGCGGGCGCCTCGGTGTCCGGCGCGGCCTTGGCCGCGGCGGGCTTCGGCTGCTCGGCCGCGGGCTTCGCGGCGGGAGCCTTGGCCGGGGCGGCGGGAGCGGCGGCCTGTGCGGGTGCCGCCGCTGCCGGCTTCGCCGGAGCGGCCTGCGCCGGGGCCTGGGCCTGCGGCGCCTGTGCGGGCTGCGCCGGGGCCTGCGGCGCCTGTGCGGGCTGCGCCGGGGCCGGGGCCGCCGGGGCAGGGGCGGCGGGCGTCGTGGTGCCGGCAGCCCCCGCGGCTACGGCACCGCCCTCGCCCGCGGGCTTGTCCGCCGAGCCGGAGGAACCCGGCTTGTAGTCGGCGAAGAAGTCCCACCAGGCGCGGTCGACCGAATTCGGGTCCTGGAGGTACTGCTGGTAGATCTCGTCGACGAGCCACTCGTTGGCACCGAACGCGGCGGCGGGGTTCTGAGGACCCTGCCCGTCTTGGTCGGTCGAGATGCTCGAGTTACTGGGGGACTGAGACGACACGGCGGCAACCGCCCTCTTCCGCTTCACAAGGTGATGGACAGCGGAAATAAAGGCTACGCCTCCCTGGCCTGGAGGTGCAGGCCGGGCGTGCCATCGTCGCGTACATCACATCCGAGGGCGGGTTTCGGGGCAGGAAATGGCGGGAAACAAGCGTGGTTCCCCCGGGAGCGGGTAGCCGACAGCGGGGCTGCGCCCCACATCGGGGGGCAGACCCGGGCGGCTCCTGTCGCGTCCTGCACGTGTCCACGCAGAAGCCGGTCCTCCGGTTCGAACCATACGTCAATTACGTGGTCGCGGGATCCCCGGAAGGGTGACCTGAATCCGGCACCCACGTGCGGATTCGGCCACCCCGATACGGCCACCGTGCAGATCGACCGCCCAGCGGGCGATCGCCAGTCCCAGCCCCGTGCCGCCGTCGCTGCCCGGGCCGTGCGGGGACGCCACGCTGCCGCGGTTGAACCGCTCGAAGACCTTGTGGCGCTCGGACTCCGGGATGCCCGGCCCCTCGTCCACCACTTCCAGGTTCAGCGACTCCGGCTGCGGCCCGCGCCGGGCGCGGACCGTGACCCGCCCGTGCGGCGGGGAGTGCTTCACGGCGTTGTCGATGAGATTCGCCACGACCTGGTGCAGCCGCTCCGCGTCCGCGTGCGCGGTCAGCTCCGGCGGCGACACGTCGAGGTGCAGGTGCACGTCGGTCCGGGTGTGGTGGCCGGAGCCCGAGCTCAGGCCGCGCTGCGCGGCGGCCAGGTTCGCCTCCTTCAGCACCCCGGACAGGTACGGCCACACCTCGAAGCGGCGCGACCGGAGCGGTACGACACCGTTGTCGAGCCGTGACAGATCCAGCAGCGTCTCCACGAGCCGGCCCAGCCGCTCGGTCTGCTTCAGCGCCGTGCGCATCGTCTCGGGATCGGCGGCGGAGACGCCGTCCACCACGTTCTCCAGCACCGCGCGCAGCGCCGCGATCGGCGTGCGCAGCTCGTGCGAGACATTGGCGACCAGCTCCTTGCGGTGCCGGTCCACCGCTTCCAGGTCGTCCGCCATGCGGTTGATCGTGGACGCCAGGTCGCCGAGCTCGTCGCGGCGGTCGGCGCCCCGCACCCGGCGGGTGTAGTCGCCGTGCGAGATCGACTTGGCCACCGTGTTCATCTCGTCCAGCGGCGCGGTCAGGCCGTGCGCCACGAACTGGGTGATCAGCAGGGTGGCGATCACCGAGAACACGGTGATGAAGCGCAGCTCGGTCTCGGTGCGCAGCGCCACCATCAGCAGCCCGGTCGTGATGAAGACCGACACGACGACGAGGGTGCCCAGCTTGGTCTTGATCGAGATCGTGACCGCCCGCACCCGGGACCGCAGCCGCAGCCGCGACCGCACCCCGGACCGCACGCGGGAGCGGAGCGGCGCCCTCCGCCGGCTCATGGAGCCGGGGTCTCCAGCGCGTAGCCGACGCCGTGCACCGTACGGATCCGCTCGGCGCCGATCTTGCGGCGCAGCGCCTTGATGTGGCTGTCCACCGTGCGGGTGCCCGAGGCGTCCGCCCAGTCCCACACCTCGGCCAGCAGCTGCTCGCGCGAGAGCACCGCTCTCGGCGTGTTCGCGAGGCAGACCAGCAGGTCGAACTCGGTCGGCGTCAGGTGGACGTCGTCCCCCTTGACCCGTACCCGCCGCTGCGCGTGGTCGATCTCCAGCTCGCCGAGGCGCAGGATGCCGCTGCGCGGCGTCACCGCGGCCAGCGCGGCCCGCTCCACCCGGCGCAGCAGGACGTGCACCCGGGCCGCCAGCTCCCGCATCGAGAACGGCTTGGTCATGTAGTCGTCGGCCCCGACCCCGAGCCCGACCAGCATGTCGGTCTCGTCGTCGCGGGCGGTCAGCATCAGCACCGGAACCGGCCGCTGGGCCTGGACCCGGCGGCACACCTCCAGGCCGTCGAAGCCCGGCAGCATGACGTCGAGGACCATCAGGTCCGGCTGCCAGGCCTCGGCCGCGTCGACGGCCGCCGGACCGTCCGTCGCCGTCTGCACCAGGAAGCCCTCGGCCCGCAGCCGTGCGGAGATGGCCTCGACGATGGTGGTGTCGTCCTCGACGACCAGCACTCGGCGCTGGGTACCCGGCGTGACCGCCGTACCGGTATGGCTGGTGTGTGTCTGCTCCATCGCCCCGCCCCTGCTCGCGTCCAGCGACGCGAACCGCGTGTAGATCCGTGTGTTCGGTCAGCAGCGTAAAGGCACCGACCACGTCCCGGCTACGCAGGGCGAACGGCGAGGTGGACCACGTCCGGAACGCCCCGGGCAACCGGGATCTCTTCGGTTCTTACCCCGCTGAATCCGGCATTCCGCAATGACTCCTCGAAATCGGCGGACGGCTGCGCGGACCAGACGGCGAGGATCCCGCCGGGGTTCAGCCGGGCCGCGCAGGCGGCCAGACCGGCCGGTGAGTACAGGCCCTCGTTGCTCTCCGAGACGGTCCAGCCGGGGCCGTTGTCGATGTCCAGGCAGAGCGCGTCGTACGTGTCCGGCGAGGTGCGGACGTACTCCACGAGGTCGGTGTGGAGCAGCACCGTGCGCGGGTCGGCGAGCGCGCTGCCCGAGATCGCGGCGAGCGGCCCCTCGCGGTGCCAGTCGATGACGGCCTGCTCGCGCTCGACCACCGCGATACGGCTCCAGGCGGGGTCGGCGGCGGCGTGGGCGAGCGAGAAGCCGACCCCGAGGCCGCCGATGAGGACGGACGAACCATGCCGCCCGCCCAGCGCCCGGAGCGCCGCGTCGACGAGCAGCCGCTCCGAGCGGCCGTCGGAGGTGTCCATGAGGAAGGTGCCGTTGGCGATGATCTCGTAGTGGTCGCCACGCCGGCGCAGGACCACCTCGCCGTACGGGCCTACACGTCGGTCGAGCGTGGTCACGGGCGTCGTCTCAGCCATGGCTTTCAGCCTAGTTGGGCCCGCCACCGGTTTTTTCGCCACCTGTTCTCCCGCCACCGGTTCTTCCGCCCGCCGCGCGGAGGTCCCGCCGGCGGGGGCCCGTTCCCCGTGGCACGCCCTCCCTGTGTGGCCGGCCGCCGTCGGGGCGCGCGCCGAGGGCCGCGTACAGCGCCACCCCCGTCACGAACGCCGCCAGCGCCACCGCCCAGGCCCCGCCCTCGGGCCCCGGTTGCACCGGCCACGCCCAGACGGCGCCGGCTCCGCCCGGCGCGGACGGCGCCGCCACGTACACGGTGCCGAAGTACGCCAGCAGCGGCAGCCAGCTCAGCCGGGCGCCCAGCACCGCGGCCGCGGCCGCGGTGACGCCCGCCGCGCCCAGCACGTTGCGCACCATCGCGGGCGCCCCGAACGCCTCCGGGTGGCCGGGCACCGCGAGGGCGAGCAGCACGGCGGCCGACGCCGTCAGCACGGCCTGGTGAGCGAGGCGGCGCGGCCACCAGGGGCGTACCGCGGTGCGGTCGAGCTCGTCGGCGTACGCGTGGAGCCCGGTCCCGATCGCCGCGCCCGCGACCAGCGGGGCGAGGACCACCACGGGGACGCGCGCGGTGTGGTCGAGGAACGGCTGCGCCTGGAGCCGGTGGGCGGACCAGCCGGCGGCGAGCGCCGTGCCCAGGAGAGCGGCATACGTCACGGGAAGCGCGCGGGAGCGCGCGTACAGCCGCAGGCTCATGGGAGGGGCACCCCGGCGGACTCGCACAGGCCGGTGGTCAGGTAGCGGCCGAGGAACGCCCGCTGCCGCTCCGGTGATCCGGTGCGCAGCCGGTCGAGGTACGGCTGGAGGGCCGCCGGGTCGGCACCGCTGCCGGGCGGTGCGGGCGCGAGCCACTCCTGGACCGCCAGGTCCAGGGCGATGCCCTCCTCGCCCTCGCCGGACGGGCACGAGCCGTCGGACAGGGCCGCCGCGGCGTCGTACGCGTACTGCCGCGGGTCCCGGAGCACGCCGTGGGCGGCCGCGGCCACCGGGTCGGGGAGCGCCGCCTCGTCCGGGCCCGGCGCGCGGGGGCCGCCGACCCAGCGGACGGGGGCGCCGGGCACACCGCGCAGCCTGGCGTTCAGGCCGGCGAGCGCCCGGGACGCCTCGGGCAGCAGTGCGCGGTCGACGGCCGACAGGCAGACCCGGGGCGTGCCGTCGTCGCAGACGAGGCGGGCCGCCTCCGGGTCCGGCCGCCAGGGGCCGTCGTCGCCGTCGAGGCGCAGCACCGGTACGGCGACGGCACACGCCGCGGCGAGCGGTACGAGCGCCAGGGCGCGGTGCCGGGCCCCGTACGCGAGCAGCGCGGCCGCCGCGAGGCCGCCCGTCCACACCGCCATCGCCGGGCCGAACCACCAGAGCGGCTCGTGCCAGACCGTGTAGCGGTCGGCGGCCGGGCTCAGCCAGCGGGCGGGGGAGGCGGTGTACGACGGCAGGCCCAGGCCCACGTACGCGGCGGCCGCGACCAGCGGGGCCGTCAGCCGCCACGGCACCAGGCGCCCGGCGACGAACCCGAGCGCGCCGAGCGCCGCCACGGCGACGGCGTCGGCGGCCGGCACGGACACGAAGGGGCGACCGCCGGCGGCGTACGGCCAGGTCGCGCCCAGGCAGACGGCGACCGCGCACAGCAGTCCGGCGGCGGGCCACAGCGCGGCCGGCGCGGCGGCGACCAGCGTGCGGGCCAGGCGGCCGCGCGGCGCCGAGGCGAGCAGCTCGCCCGTGGAGCGCCGCCGTTCGCGGCCGCCCTGCCAGCAGCCGGTGGCGGCCGCGAGCGGTCCGGCGAGCAGCCCGGCGGCGGTGTGCAGCAGGTCGGAGGCGTCGGACCAGCGGCCCTGCCAGCCGGGCGCCTTGCCGTACATGGCGACGAGCACGGTGACGGCGACGGCCACCCCGGACCAGGGCCCGATGCCGCGGCGCAGCTCGGTACGCAGACTCACCTCCGGCCTCCCGCGACGGCGGCGCGGTGGGCGCGCAGGACGGTGGTGTAGCCGCGCTCGATGGCGCTGCCGTGCG
This sequence comes from Streptomyces sp. NPDC051310, assembly GCF_044455245.1. Classification (NCBI taxonomy): domain Bacteria; kingdom Bacillati; phylum Actinomycetota; class Actinomycetes; order Kitasatosporales; family Streptomycetaceae; genus Streptomyces; species Streptomyces sp. NPDC051310. The sequence continues at coordinate 7,768 of NZ_JBITEO010000005.1, read as the reverse complement.
GGGGAGCGGGCGCGGGCCGGGGGCGCGGCGGGGCGGGTGCGGCGGGAGGTTCTCCGTCACCGGGTGTGGCGGGGGTGCCCGGTGTGGCGGCGCTGGTGTGTGTGGCGGGGAAGCCCGGTGTGGCGGGTGTGACGGGGGTGACGGAGGTACCGCCGGGTCGGGTGCCGTCGTCGTCCGCGGGCGAGTCCTTGCCGATGGCGGTGAGCTCGGCGGTGGTGCCGCGGAAGGCGAGCCGGCCCGACTCGATGAGGGTCACCTCGGTGCAGGCCGCGGCGACGTCCTCGACGAGGTGGGTGGAGACGATGACGGTGGAAGCGGTGCCCACATCGCGGAGCAGTGCTCTGAACTCGACGCGCTGCTCCGGATCGAGACCGGCCGTCGGCTCGTCGAGGAGCAGCAGTTCCGGTTCGTTCACGATCGCCTGCGCGATGCCGACCCGCCGCACCATGCCGCCCGACAGCGTCCGGATCTTCGCGTCGATCCGGCCGGCCAGTCCGACGCGTTCCACCGCCCGCTCCACCGCGGCCGCGGCGCGCGCGGCCGGCATCTCCTTGAGCCAGGCCACGTACGCCACGAACTCCCGCACCGTGAACCCCGGGTAGTGGCCGAACTCCTGCGGCAGGTAGCCCAGCCGCCGCCGCACCTCCGCGCGTTCGCGATGGCCCGCGATGTCCCGGCCCAGCAGCCGCACCCGGCCGCCGGTGGGGGCGGCGACCGTCGCGAGCACCCGGATCAGGGACGTCTTGCCCGCGCCGTTCGGCCCGAGCAGGCCGTGCACACCGGGGCCGAGCTCCAGGCCGAGGCCGTCCAGCGCGGTCGTACGGCGGTGCCGGACGGTCAGCCCGCTGACCGCGACGGTGCTGTCGATGTGCGTCACCAGCGCTCCAGGTGGTCGAAGGAACGGCGCCGCAGCGCCAGCAGTCCGGCGCACACCGCCGCGGCGGCCGCCCAGCCGCCTTGCGCCGCGCCGCCGGAGACGTACCGCGCCGACGCGGTGCCGTCGGGCGGGTACGGGAACGCCTCGCCCAGCGCCGGGCCCGCCACCACCGCCAGCCAGGCCACCGCCACGGCCACCGCCGCGGTCCGGCAGCCGACGTACGAGCCCAGCGCCAGCGCGGCCAGCGTCAGGGCGAGCCCCGGCAGCAGCCACACGGCGGCTCCCGGCGCCCCGGCCTCCGCGGGCAGCACCGCGCCCGCCGCGGTGAGCAGCGGGACGCACACCGCGAGCACGGCGGCTGTCCGCGTCAGCAGCAGCCGCAGTCCGCCGGACGGGGTGGCGGCGGCGATCTCGTGCAGCGGATCCGCGTGCCGCCCGTACGACACCGCCACCCCGGCGAGCGGCACCACCGGTGCCAGGGCCAGCAGCAGCGGCCGTACGCCGTCGACGCCGCCGCCGTACGCGAGGCCGAGCGCCCCCGCGACCACCACCAGCACGGCGACCATCCACGCCCCGCGCAGGGCGGGCCCGGCGGCCCAGGCCAGGCGCCCGAGCCGGGAGAGCGGGGGGCGTCCCGGGCCCGCGGGCCCACCCGGCGGCACCGCGGCGGCAGCGGCAGACGCAGCCGGCGCGGGCGCGGGCGCGGGCGCCGAAGCCGGACCGGGGCGCGGCGACGCGGTCCCGGCCGCAGCGGGCGCGGGCGCCGGACGGGAGCCCGGCGCCACCAGCGCGAGCAGCGCGCCGCGGGCCTCCGCGAGTGCCGGGCCCGCCGCGGACCCCCGTACCGCGGCGGACACCAGGGCGGCGCACCGGCCGCAGCGCTCCACGTGCTTCTCCAGGGACCAGGCCTCCGGCTCGGACGCCGAGCCGTCGGCGTACCGGGCCGCCAGCGCGGCGTCCACGTGCCACTCCGCCCTCATGCCGTACCTCCCAAGGGGCCTGTCCGGGCGCCGAGTTGCGCCAGTGCGTCGCGCAGCTCACGGCGTGCCCGCAGCGCGCGGCTCTTGACCGTGCCCTCCGGGATGCCGAGCAGCCGTGCCGCCTCACGGGTGGTCAGGCCGTCGACGACCGTGGCCCGCAGGACCTCGCGGAGCTCCGGCGAGATGCGGTCGAGGGCGGCGCCCACGTCCCCGTACTCCAGTCCCGCCAGCACTCGGTCCTCGGCGGACGGCGCGGGCGGCGCCGGCTCGGGGTCGGGCCGCTCGGCCCGCGCCTGGGCACGCCGCGCGTCGACCAGGCGGCGGGCCGCGATGACCCACAGCCAGCCGCCCGCCTCGCCGCCGCGGTGCGTCCCGGCGGACCGCCAGACCGTGACGAACGTGTCCTGGAGCACTTCCCGTACCGTCTCGGGATCCGCGCACCGGCGTGTCAGGCGGGCGTGCAGCCAGCCCGCGTGCCGGTCGTACAGCTCCGCGAGCGCCTCCGCGTCCCCGCGCGCGACGGCGCGCAGCAGCGCGGAGTCGTCGTCCCGGTCTCCCCCTGTGGGGCGCAACAGTCTCACGCTCCCTCTATCGCCCCTGTGCCCGCGGCCGGTTCACGGCCGGGACGGGTGTGACCCACGTCATGGACGCCCGGTCGGTGATCGCGTTGGCTGAGGGGGCAAGCATGACCGGGGGGCGGTCCGGGGGGACCTGACGAGGCGAAAGGCTGCCCACGGTGCACGGGCTCACAGCGCGGGGGACGGACGACGACACGGCGCGACCGCCGGCCGGTGCGGTAGGACGCCCGGCGGCGGCCGAGGGCGGGGAGCGCCTCCTGCACGGCATTCCCCCGCAGCGCGCGACCCCCGCCGCCACTTCCGCCCCCGCCGCCACTTCCATCTCCGCCGCCACCTCCGTCCCGGCGGCCTCGGTCTCTGCTGCGGCCGGGCCCTTGGCCGGGACGCCGGCCGGGCCTCCGGCCGGACGGGCTGCCGCGGTCCGCCCGTGCACCGCCGCGGCGGAGTCCCGGCGGCGGTGGTGGTGGCGTGCGACCGGCCGACTGCTGCCCACGCCCGCCGGCGCCCCCTTCACCTTCGGCTACACCCTCGTGCTCGTCGCCACCTCGCTCTTCGCCCGGTACGGCGACCCGGACACGGTCTCCGCGCTGCTGCACGGCTCCAGCACGGACGTCGCGCACCTCTCCCGTACGCCGATGCTCGTCCTGGGCGCCAGCGCGCTGTGGGTGGCGGGCGGGCTGTTCTCGCCGTACGCCGTCGGTTTCGTCTTCGTCCTCACCGCCCTGGAGCGCCGCATCGGGGCGTGGCGCGCCGCCGCCGTGTTCCTGGTCGGGCACGTGGTGGCCACCCTGGCGACGGAGATCCCGGTCGCCCTGTCGGTCCTGGCGGGTCAGCTGCCCGGTACGTCGCTGCACCGGCTCGACTACGGCATCAGCTTCGGCCTGATGGCGAGCGTCGGGGCGCTCGCCGGGCTGCTGAGTCCGGTGGCCCGCGCGGTCGTGCTGGCCTGGGTGTCGGTGATGCTGCTGCAGGACCTGCTGGCCTTCGAGGACCCGCTCACCGACTGGGGTCATCCGCTGGCCCTGCTGACCGGCGTCAGCGGCTGGCCGCTGCTGCGGCGGGCGGCCCCGCCGGGTGGGCGGCCGGACGAGCGGCGGGCACCGCGTCCCTGACCACCCCGGTCAGCGGGCCCTGGTACTCCCACCCCAGGGCGCTGTAGAGGGCCCGGCCCTGCGTGGTCGCGGACAGCACGCCCGTGTCGGCACCCGCTGCGGCGCCGGCCGTCGCGAGCGTACGCATCACGACGCTGCCGAGGCCCCTGCGCTGGTGCCCCGGGTACGTCTCGATCTGGTCGAACACCGCCGTCCGGCCGGTCGGCGCGATCTGTCCCCGGGCGGCGAGCGACCCGTCGGACGCCGTGATCCGGACGCGGAACACCCCGTCGCGGGTGCCGGTCTCCCGCGCGTACCCCTCGGGCGGCGCGGGGGCGGGCGTGGCACGCAGGGCGGTGAACATCATGAAGCCGGGGTCGTCCGGTACGCGCCAGCCGGGAGTGATCCAGCCCGCCACCTCCTCGGGCGCCGCCAGCACCTTCAGCCAGGCGCCGGGCCGGGTGACGGCCGCGCACAGCGCGCGGACGGACTGCTCGTCGGGGTGGGGCAGGACGTGCCGCAACACGTGCCCGGGGAGGCCGACGTCGATGCGGTAACCCCAGGGCCGGGGAACCGGCGCGGGGGTGCCACGGGAGACGGCCCAGCCCCGGACCCATGCATCTGTAATGGCTGCCTTCAGCATGGGGCTATTACACATGCCGGACGTGCGGCAGTGCCACCCCTTATCTCATGGCGGGTACGGTCGCTGGGGAGCGCCTCGGAGCCGGGCGGGCCGGAACGGCCGGGCCCGGCCCCGGAGGCGGGGGTCAGCGTCGTGCGGGAGTGATCCGGGCGCGGGCGCGGCGGGGAAAGTGACGCCCCGTCATGCGGAGGATCCGGCCCCGCTTCGCCGGTGGAAGTCTCCCCAGGTGGGGTCGGAAGAATGGCGGAAAAGATACCGGCTCATAAGGACCTCCGGGCGAGGAACGATGACTGCGGTGCGTGCGGTTCAGTGCGGGCGGAGCTGCGTCCCCGGGGGGCGGGGCTGGAGGACTTCCTGCAGCCGGTGGACGGCCGCCCGCCAGGGGGCGCCGTCCGGTCCGGCCCAGAGCTCCGCCACCTCGGACGGCTCCGCGACGACCCGGTCCAGCGCCTGCAGGGCAAGCGTACGCAGACCCGCGAGGTCGGGAAGGGGCTCTTCGGGGCCGTAGACCGGATCGACCGGATCCCCACCCGGGCAGTGCGCGGCGACGAGGGCGGCCGCGGCGACGGCCTCGTCCCCGGCGGGTGCGCCGAGGGGGCCGGTGGCGCCGGCCGCGCGGGCGAGCGCGGCGCGGACGAGGTCCGGGCGCTCCTCCGGGGCGGCTTCGTCCAGGGTGCGGGCGAAGTCCGCGGCCGTGTCGTTGTCGTAGGGACCGGTGTCCCAGGTGCCCATGTGGCCCCCCCTGCTCGTCGTGCGGTGTGCGCCGGTCCGCGCATCATGGCACCGGCCACTGACAGCCACCCGGACGACGGCGGGGTGCCGGAACCGGTGCGTGCGCGCGGCAGGCCGGGGGGTGACGCACCGTCGGGCCGTCCCCGTGCCGGAGGTGATCGCTCACAGCGAACGCGACTCCGGGAACACCCGGCGGCTCATGAGCATTGAGTCAGTACTGCTCAACTTGGCTGCCGAAGGGGAGATCATGGCTTCGACGTCCACACCGCTCACACTGCCCGTGCTGCCGCTCGACGACGAGGTCGTCCTGCCGGGCATGGTGGTGCCGCTGGACCTGTCCGACAGCGAGGTGCGCGCCGCCGTGGAGGCGGCCCAGGCGGCGGCCCGCGCGGGTGGGGACGGCAAGGGCAAGCCCCAGGTGCTGCTGGTGCCGCGCATCGACGGGACATACGCCGGCACCGGCGTCCTCGGCACCGTGGAGCAGGTCGGGCGGCTCTCCGACGGCGACCCCGGCGCGCTCATCCGCGGCCGCCACCGCGTCAGGATCGGCGCCGGGACGACCGGCCCGGGCGCGGCCCTGTGGGTCGAGGGCTCCCGGGTGGAGGAGACGGTCCCCGACCCGCTGCCCGGCGCGGTCGCCGAGCTGGTGAAGGAGTACAAGGCCCTCGCCACCAGCTGGCTGAAGAAGCGCGGCGCCTGGCAGGTCGTGGACCGCGTCCAGCAGATCGACGGCGTCGCCGCGCTCGCCGACAACTCCGGCTACTCGCCCTTCCTGACCACCGCCCAGAAGGTCGAGCTGCTGGAGACCGACGACCCGGTCGCCCGCCTCCGGCTCGCCACCGAGCAGCTCCGCGACCACCTCGCCGAGCAGGACGTCGCCGAGTCCATCGCCAAGGACGTCCAGGAGGGCGTCGACAAGCAGCAGCGCGAGTTCCTGCTGCGCCGTCAGCTCGAAGCCGTGCGCAAGGAACTGCGCGAGCTCAACGGCGACAAGGAGGGCGAGGAGTCCGACGACTACCGGGCCCGCGTCGACGCCGCCGACCTGCCCGGGAAGGTGCGCGAAGCCGCCCTCAAGGAGGTCGACAAGCTGGAGCGGTCCAGCGACCAGAACCCCGAGACGGCCTGGATCCGCACCTGGCTCGACACGGTCCTGGAGATGCCGTGGAGCGAACGCACCGAGGACCGGTACGACATCAAGGGCGCCCGGGAGGTCCTCGACGCCGAGCACGCCGGGCTGGAGGACGTGAAGGAGCGCATCACCGAGTACCTGGCGGTGCGCAAGCGGCGCGCCGACCGCGGTCTGGGCGTCGTGGGCGGGCGGCGCGGCGGCGCGGTCCTCGCCCTGGTCGGCCCGCCGGGCGTCGGCAAGACGTCGCTGGGCGAGTCGGTCGCGCACGCGATGGGCCGGTCGTTCGTCCGGGTCGCCCTCGGCGGCGTGCGCGACGAGGCGGAGATCCGGGGTCACCGGCGCACCTACGTGGGCGCGATGCCGGGCCGGATCGTACGGGCCATCAAGGAGGCCGGGTCCATGAACCCGGTGGTCCTGCTCGACGAGATCGACAAGGTCGGCTCCGACTTCCGGGGCGACCCGGCGGCGGCCCTCCTGGAGGTGCTCGACCCGGCGCAGAACCACACCTTCCGCGACCATTACCTGGAGGTCGAACTCGACCTGTCGGACGTCGTCTTCCTCGCCACCGCCAACGTCCTGGAAGCCATCCCGGAGGCGCTGGCCGACCGCATGGAGGTCGTCCGCCTGGACGGCTACACCGAGGACGAGAAGGTCGTCATCGCCCGCGACCACCTCGTGCCGCGCCAGCTGGAGCGCGCGGGCCTGGAGAGCGGCGAGGTGACGCTGGACGAGTCGGCGCTGCGCAAGCTCGCGGGCGAGTACACGCGCGAGGCGGGCGTCCGCACCCTGGAGCGGTCCATCGCGCGGCTGCTGCGGAAGGTCGCCGCCAAGCACGAACTGGGCGAGCAGGAGCTGCCGGTCACCCTCACCGACGCCGACCTGCGCGGCCTCATCGGCCGGCCGCACCACGTGCCCGAGTCCGCCCAGGACCCGGCCGAGCGGCGCACCGCCGTGCCGGGCGTGGCGACCGGGCTCGCGGTCACCGGCGCGGGCGGGGACGTCCTGTTCGTCGAGGCGTCACTGGCCGATCCCGAGACGGGTGCGGCGGGGCTGACCCTCACCGGCCAGCTCGGTGACGTGATGAAGGAGTCGGCGCAGATCGCGCTGAGCTTCCTGCGCTCGCACGGCGCCGAACTGGAACTGCCCGTCACCGGTCTGAAGGACCGGGGCGTGCACATCCACTTCCCGGCGGGCGCGGTCCCGAAGGACGGCCCGAGCGCCGGCATCACGATGACGACGGCGCTCGCCTCCCTGCTGAGCGGCCGCCTGGTCCGTACGGACGTGGCGATGACGGGCGAGGTGTCGCTGACGGGCCGCGTGCTGCCCATCGGCGGCGTCAAGCAGAAGCTGCTGGCCGCGCACCGCGCCGGGATCACCACGGTGATCATCCCGAAGCGGAACGAGGCGGACCTGGACGACGTCCCGGCCGAGATCCTGGAGAAGCTGGAGGTCCACCCGGTCACGGACGTCCGCCAGGTCCTGGAGCTCGCCCTGTCCCCGGCCACGGCGGAGGTGCCGGTCACGGCCGCGGCGTGACGGCAGCCGGCCCCGCGCGGGCCGCGCCCGCGGCGGGGGCCCGGGCGGCGGCAGGCGGTGGCGGTGGACGGACGCGAAGTGGGGGGGGGGGGGGGGGGGGGGGGGGGGGGCGCCGCGCGGCGGCCCCCGGGCCGGGGGGGGGGGGGGGGGGGGGGGCGGCGGCCGCCGCCGGCCCGCCGCCCCCCCCCCCGCCCCCCGCCGC